>JANPIO010000384.1:0-18967 GCA_031425055.1 Phormidium sp. VAR_61_metabat_6 | reverse complement strand
GCATGTCGGCGTTGTCATCGGCCAAAAGAATGCGGGCGGGGGCGGGAGTGTCGGGGAATAAGAGGGTGGGGGAGTTGGGGAGGGTGGGGGAGTGGTGGGAGGGATTGCTGGGCTCGGTAGGGTGCCAGCGGAGGGCTTCTTCGAGGTAGGGGGTGGCTCCGGTGGCGGTAGAGATGCGGGTGCAGGGGCCGTTGATGCGTTCGGCTATCTCCTGCGGAGAGCAAGCAACGCCGCGTCGTAGACGTTCGCTGGGCAAATGCTCAAATCCCGCTGGGATGGTGACGGTAAAGCTAGTGCCCTGATCGACTTGGCTGGCGACTGTGATGGTGCCGCCGTGCAGGTTCACCAGCTCTTGCACCAGCGCCAGACCGATGCCTGAGCCCTCGTGGGTGCGGCCCCTAGCCCCCTGCACCCGGTGAAAGCGCTCAAACATATGGGGCAGATCCCCAGGTGGAATGCCCGTGCCGGTGTCTCGCACCTCTAGCTGAATCTGATCTGGGTCGCCGCGCAGAGCCACCGCAATCTCGCCCTCAAAGGTGAATTTCAGGGCGTTGGAGAGCAGGTTGAGCACAATTTTTTCCCACATGTCGCGGTCCACGTAGGCGGGGGTCGCCAGGGGTGGGCAGTCTACGACCAGCCGCAGCCCGGCCTGCTCCACCGCCGACTCAAAGACCCCCGCCAAATCCGTCGTCAGCAGGGCTAGGTCGGTGGGCTCATAGCTGGCTTCAATCCGCCCCGCCTCAATGCGAGAAAAGTCGAGCAGGGTGTTGACCAGCTTTTGCAGGCGTAACGCGTTGCGATAGACCAGCTCCAGCCGCTGCCGCTGGGCGACATCGTCAGTGTCTTGCAGGGCTTCTTCCACTGGCCCCAGCATCAGGGTCAGCGGCGTGCGAAACTCATGGCTCACATTCGAGAAAAAGACCGTCTTGGCGCGATCGAGTTCGGCTAGCTGGTCGGCTCGCCGCCGATCTTCTTCGTGGGAGCGGGCGTTGGCGATCGCCGCCGCTATCTGCCCCGCCATCTGCTCAAAAAAATCGCGATAGACGCTGTCTAACCGGCGTCGGGGGTTGGCCACCGCTACCAACACCCCCACGGCCTTGGCCTGCCCCGGCACCAGGATGGGCAAGACCATGGCCTCCTGGGGCGACTCTGGCCAGGGGCTGCCCGGCAGGTGGCCAAAGCGGCTGGCCAAATCATCAACGGTGCGAGATTGGCCGACCTGGGCAACTGAGGCGATCGGCCAGCTCCCAGGGTCATCTTCAACCGCCAGGTCAACCGAGTCGGGGATAGTCGGCCACCCCAGGGCAGACTCAGTGCTGCCGCCGAGGCTGGCCATGTCGCCATCGGCGTTAACAATATAGAGCAGCGCCAGCGGCACGTCGGCCGCGCCAGATTTAAGCGCCTCGGCCATCAGGCCACAGGCCTCGTCAACGGTCTTGGCGCTGCCGCTGCGCGAAGCCAGCTCGCGCAACAGCTGGGCACGGCGATCGTTCAACACCCGATAGGTGGTTTCACTGACCACGTTGAGAATGCCGTCAACTTTGCCGCCCACCCCTTGAATCGGGTTGAACGTGTAGTCAAAAAAGCATTCTTCGTCATAGCCAAACCGGCGCATCACCAACAGCGTATCGCCGTAAAAAACACCCTCCCCAGTGGCAAAGACTTTGGCAAAATCGGGGCCAATATCGTCCCAAATCTCGGGCCAGACCTCGTAAGCCGGGCGGCCTAGCGACCAGGGGTGTTTATCTCCCACGATGGGTCGCCAGGCGTCGTTGTAGAGCAACCAGCAGTCTGGCCCCCAGTAGATCGCCATGGGAAAGCGAGAGTTTAGGCAAATGCTCAGGCTCGATCGCAGACTCTGCGGCCACTGCGCCACTGCGCCAAAGGGTGTTTTTGACCAGTCGTAGGCGCGCATCAGCGCCCCCATCTCGCCACCGCCCCCAAATAGCTGAGCAGCCGCCTGCTGATGCTGAGTCATTTACGGTTTTCTCCTGTCCATACACAAAGAGGCCATAGGCAGTAGGGTTTTTAGCCTCTAGTCCCTAGGGCGATGAGGGCGATCGCGGCACGGATAGCGAGAGGAAACCAATCGCTATCCGTCGCTCAATTAACCCGTAGATAGTGGTTTAAGTATTGGCTTAAAAGGGAGTATTTAAAAGAAAAGCTGACCTGCTACGGGCAGGTCGCTGAAGATAAGTCTAAAAGAGGGACTGTAATGACCTCAGGGGCATATTTATTCTCGTTTTAAGATCAGCCGCAAGAATCTACCCAAAGAGAGATAAAACATCGCCGCAACTGCGGATCAAACTGCGATCGCTAGACACCACCGGAGCGCTGAAAGTAGAAAAATCCGGCTTGCAGGATCCCGATCGCAAACCCTAGAATGCCGCCTAGATTCACAATCGCCTGCAGCTCGCTGCGCACAATGCCCTGAATCGCCAGCTCTAGCTCCTTGGCCGAGGTGCCCCGCACTCGGTCGATAATCACCTGGTCAATGTTCAAAATTGGAATGATCTGCGCCACCAGCGATTCGAGATCACGCTCTAGGTAGCGCTCTAAAATCAGGGCCAGCTCTTCACTGACCGGGTCTAGCGACCGGGTGATCACCTCAGAATTTTGCAGGCGGTTGAGCAGCTGGGTGGCCAGGGTTTCCCAATTGACCGAGTTGCCCAGGTTTCTGACAAACTCTGGCCCCAGGGTGCGAATGTAGCCCTGCAACGACTCACGCAGGTTGCTACGCACCTGGCGCACCGTCGACACGGGCAGATTTTGCAGCGACACCCGCTGGAGTGACTCTTTCAGGCGCTTTTTGAGCTGAAGGGCGACCACTAGCTCGGCAATGCGAGCGTTGCTTACCTCCCGCTCGTCGAGGCAAAAGGCCCGCAGGCGGCCCAGGGCATTGCGCACGCCAAACAGGTTAGCCACCACCCAGTAGGTGCCACTGGTGCGCTCCCGAAAGATGGTGTCGATGACTTGAATGTTGCGATCGGTAAGAAAGTCAACGGTCAGCTGACGCAGCTTGTCGGGCGGAAACACGCCGCTGAGCAGCCAGGTGGCAATCTGGTCAGCCTGGTCAGCCGTGAGCTTAAAGTCGAGCAGCACCTGGTCAAACAGCTGGTTGAGCTGGGGCTCTAAAAAGTCTTCGCGCCGCGCCCAGACGCGAATCAGGCGGGGCAGCGATTTGCCGAACAGGTCTTGCAAAATTGCCCCAGCAATCTTGGCGGTGCGCTCCTGGGCGCGGCTCTGCACCTGGTCGAGGGCGAGCTGCAGCAGCCACTTGATGGCCGCCTGGGTGCGATCGGTCTGCAACAACCGCCGGGCCAGCTTTTGCAGCTCTTCGGGGGTGAGCAACGACCCCATAATCGTGTCAGAGATGCGCTGGGCCAGCCGCTCCTGGTTGCTGGGGATCAGCCCTGGGGTAAAGGGCAGCCGCCGCTTGCCCAGGTAAATGGGGCGGTAGGGGCGAAACAGCATTTTAATGGCGATGTCATTGGTGAAATAGCCAATGATGCCGCCCACGATGGGCGGTGCCAATAGCAGCCACAGCTCAGACCCGGTCATGGCGACTCACCACCAGCACCCCCATCAGCCCCCCGGCAATGGGGTAGTGAACGGCCTGCTCAAACCCGGCCTGGCGGGCCAGCTCCACCTGCTCTGGCCCGGTCGGGAAGCGATCGACGCTAGGGCCGATGTAGGCGTATTCGTCGGTAAGGCCCATTTGCTCAGCGGTGGGCACCACCAGCGCCTCTAGATACCAGCGCTGAAACTGCTCGGCCATCCAGCCCTGGGGCCGATGAAAGTCAAGGATGGCGGCGCTGGCCCCCGGCTTGAGCACCCGTCGCAGCTCGGCTAGCCCCTGGGGAATGTCGGTGAGGTTGCGCAGGCCGTAGCCCATAGTGGCGGCATCAAAGGTGTTGGCTTCAAAGGGCAGGGCCAGGGCATCGCCTTGCACCCAGTGAATTGACAAAGTGGGACAGGCACGGCGCAATTCTCCTCCGGAGAGGCTTTGCCACCGCTTCTCAGCCACCGCCAGCAGCTCCGCCGAGAAGTCAAGACCATACACCGTACCCGTGGCTCCCACTTGTTGTGCCAGCAGCAGCGCCAGATCGCCGCTGCCGCAGCAGACATCCAGCACCTGCTGCCCTGGGGCAGCCCCGCTCCAGCGCACGGCCATGCGCTTCCATACCCGGTGCAGCCCAAAGCTGAGGCGTTCGTTGAGGCTGTCGTACACCGGGGCAATGCGGTCGAACAGGCCCTGAATATCGGTGGCGCTGGGGGGGGCAGTTGGGGGTGGCTGGGCAAATCCCACGGTGATTGCAGTAGAAGTTCAACCTTTACTGTAGCGCTGCCCCTGGCCCTCAGCCACGGTAGTTCGTAGTGTTTGTTACATCTGCGATCGCAACTGGCTTAATTCTGCTGATCGCTGGCCGGTTGCCGCAACCCAGCAACGCGGTGCTCTATAGGGTATTGCAGTCGGCAATCTCCACCTGCCCTCCCACCGTAACCGGCGTCGGCGAGGGCACAGCAGCGGTGTCTCCCTGGCAGATGGCTGTCCGCAGCCTGGCGAGGCCGCTGGGGTCAACGGTGGCAAAGACAACCCCGGCATAGCCTCGCAGCGCCGGGTTGATAGGCGTAGCCTGGGTGCTAGTAATCTCCAGCCCGCCACCGCTGCCGGTCACAGTGTAGGTGTAATCGGGGGAAGCGGAGTTGTTGGCAAAGCCCAGCTCGTCGGCAGAGGTGGCAAAGCGTGCGTTTTCCACAAAAAACGCCTGTTGAGCCCGGTTGATCATGCCGATGTACGTCAGCGCCCTGGCCTGTTTTGAGCGAGCTGCCTGGTTCAAAAAGCTGGGAATGGCCACAGTGGCTAAGATGCCGACAATCGCAATCACCACCATCAGCTCAATGAGGGTAAACCCTCCTTTTTGCCCAGGGGGCGGAGAGGGTATGCGACGGGCAAAGCCGGGGCAGTGAAGGTTAGCCATAGCAACGAAAATCAGGATAGAAAACGCCCTACCGTCTACGCAATTTCTCGGAGAAAACCGGGAAACTGGGCTGGGTTTTATCTAACCTTCAAAGAAGCTACGGGACACTGTGGGCAAGAACCTAAAGGCAAAAATTACGCTTTGATGAACGCTTCAGCCTCGAACAAACGCTTAGCTCTACCAAAACCGTCTAAACTGTCTGACTATAGCTGTTGAATTTGAGCGATTTGGATACCCTTTTCTCTACCGGCCCAAGCCCTGCCCGCCTACGTGTGTTTATGACGGGGGCCAGCGGTTGCATTGGCCACTACATTTTGGAGCTGCTGCTGGAGAGCGATCGCTACGAGTTATTTTTGCTGCTGCGCCATCCCGAGAAGCTACGGCTACCGGTGCAAGGCAACCCCAATGTGCACATTCTCCAGGGTGGCCTCGAAGATATTGAGCCCTTCGCCGATCTGCTGCCCACCATCGACATCGCCATTTTGACTGCTGCGGCCTGGGGGGGCGACCCTGCCTACGTCGAAGCGATCAACGTTGGGGCCAACCTGGGAGTACTGGCCCGCCTCGATCGCGATCGTTGCCAGCAAGTGATCTATTTTTCCACCGCCAGTATTTTGAGCCAGCGCAGCGAACCCCTGCCCGAAGCCGGGGAAATTGGCACCGACTACATTCGCACTAAGTACGAATGCCACCATCGCCTGGGCGAGCTGCCGGTTTACGACAAAATTACGACGGTGTTTCCCACTCTGGTATTTGGCGGCGACAAAGAAAAGCCCTACTCCTTTATCTCGGCCGGGCTTCAGGATGTCACCCGTTGGATCGGCTTGGCGCGCTTTTTTCGGGCCGATGCCGGATTTCACTTTGCCCATGCCCAAGACATTGCCACGGTGGTCAACTACCTCGTCGAGCATCCCTCCACCGAGGGCTACCGCGAGTACGTGCTGGGAAACCCACCGCTGACGGTAAACCAGGCCGTTGAGCAAATCTGCGACTACTTTGGCCAGCGCATCTGGTTTCGTCTTCCCCTATCGATGTGGCTGACCGATGTGCTGATTAAGCTATTTCGAGTGCAGATGGCCCCCTGGGATTATTTCTGTCTGCACTATCGCCACTTTGTCTACGCCGGAGCCGTCAGCCCCGCCAGCTTTGGCATGGAGCCCTACTGCTCAACTTTGGCTGATCTGATGCGGGTGCACGGTTTGCCTGGGGTAAAGCGGCGGAAGAAGTTTAGGGAGTGAAGTAGCGCTGGCAAACTAAGTTTGCCAACGCTACTTCACCACAAACCGATAGGGCATCAGCATATAGACGCCACGGGGATCGTTGTGAGCGCGCAGGATTTGGGTATCGTCAACAAACTGTAGCACCTGGGCTGTCAGTGGATCGTGGGCCTGGGTCTGGGCGGCTTCGGTGCTGAAAAAGCCGCGCAAGAACTGCTGCAACTCGCTGGGTTCAGGATACTCTTGCAGACGCCAGTCGTCGCCCAGCTCGGCCAGCTCAACGGCGGTGGCGATCGCATCATTCACCCCTCCCAGCTCGTCTACCAGACCCAGGTCAAGGGCCGCCTGACCTGACCACACCCGCCCCTGGGCCAGCTCGGCCACCGCCGGTCGGGCCAGGTCGCGCCCCTCGGCCACTCGGTCGAGAAAGCTGTCGTAGATGGTATCGACGGAGCGCTGCAAAATCGCTAGCTCAGCCTCGGTTTTGGGCCGGGTGCTAGAGAAAATATCGGCCAGCTCAGAGGTTTTGACCCCGTCCCAGTTGACCCCTACTTTGGTGCCCAGCTCTTCGAGGTTGAGAAAGATGCCGAATACCCCGATGGAGCCTGTGATCGTCGTAGGCTGGGCCAAAATGGCGTCGGCCTGGGAGGCAATCCAGTAGCCGCCGGAGGCCGCCACGTTGCCCATTGACACCACTACAGGCTTACCCGCCTCGCGCAACAGCTGAACTTCGCGCAGAATTACCTCTGAGGCGGTGGCGCTGCCGCCAGGGCTGTTGACCCGCAGCACCACGGCTTTGACTTCATCATCCTGGCGCAGCTGGCGCAGCTGCCGGGCCAGGGCATTGCCCTCAATGGTGCCGGTTTGGCTAAAGTCGCCGTCGCCGCCGTCAACGATGGGGCCTTCGGCGTAGACCAGGGCCACGTGGCTGTCGGAGCGGCGACTGGTGAGGGGATCCTCAACGGTGGCGGCGTAGCGCGCCAGGCTAATCTGGCGAAAGTCGAGGTCGCTGTCTTCTACCTCCTCATCTCCCTCGCCGGTCAGTTCTCGCAGGGCGGTGATCACTTCGTCTTCGTAGGCGATCGCATCGGCCAGCTTCTGAGTTTCAGCCTCGGCCCCAAATAAAAACCCCTTAGTATTGGCGATGGTTTGCAGCTGCTGGGGCGACAGATCGCGGGGTATGGCAGCGGTGGTCAGCAGATTTTGCCACACATCCCCCAGCAGGCGCTGGGTTTGCTCCCGCTCTTCAGGACTCATCGTGTCGCGAATCAGCGGCTCGACTGCTGACTTGTAGCGGCCCACGCGGGTGACCTGCACCCCCACCCCCAGTTTCTCCAGGGCATCGGCCTGATACATGGTCTCGGCGTAGAGGCCGTTCATTTCGATCTCGCCGAATGGGTTGAGGTAGATCGTGTCGGCCAGGGAGGCCACCGCGTACTCCCGCTCGCTCCAGGAGATGTCGTAGGCCAAAATCGGCTTGCCCGCCGCCTGAAAGGCCGCGATCGCGGGCTGTATTTCGGTCTGGCTGGCTAGACCGGTGCCCAGAGCAGTGCTGCCCTTCAGGTAAAGGGCGGTGATGCGATCGTCGGTGGCCGCCGCTTCGAGGGCCAGCACCGCCTGGCGCAGGGTCAGCTCGCTGGGAACCTGGGCACCCAGCACCAGGGCGCTAGGGTCGATCGCCGCCGGCGAGTCAGGAATCACCGTAGAGAGGTCGTAGACCAGCACCGTGTCTTTCTCGACGGTAGGAGCCTCGCCTTCTTTGCCCAGACCCGCTACGATCACGCCCACTAGCCCCACTGCCCCTAGGGTGAGCAAAAAGCCCAGCAGCAAACAGAACAAAATCGACCCGGTCAGACTGGCCAGGGTGTACTTCAAAAATTGCCGCATGGGGGTAACGCTAAGGGGTTAAAAAAGGCAAACTATCGATATACGTCAGCGTCTTCGGCGTCTTCATAGGGGTCTATAGCCGCATCGTCGGGGGCCTGACTCATCTCTTCTTTAAAGCCGCGCAGGGTTTTGCCCAGGGCGCTGCCCAGTTCAGGAATTTTCTTGGGGCCGAAGATCAGCACGGCCACTCCAATGACGAGAACGACTTCAGTCCAGCCAAGGTTAAACATAGGGCTAAGGGGGGTGGAGGTTTGTCTAACTATACAGCCTGGGGCTAGGGGCCGGGGCTGAGGCCGGGAACCGTCCCGCCCCCTGGCCCTACACCGCTGCGGTTTCAGGGGCAAAGCGGAAGCCCGCCTGGCGAATGCGATCCATGGCGACGGCGAGGCGATCGCAGTCGGCAATTAAACTGACGCGAATATAGCCCTCGCCGCCGGGGCCGAAGGCGTTGCCGGGGGTGACCACCACCCCAGTTTCTTGCAGCACCGAGAGGGCAAAGTCCGTCGAGGTGCTGTCGGGGGGGCAGGGCACCCACAGATACATCGTGGCCTGGGGTTTTTCCACCGTCCAGCCTAGGGAGGCAAACTCGTCGATCAAAAAGTCGCGCCGCGATGAATAGCGCTGCTGCACCTCTTCTAGGTAGTGGTCGGGCAGCGACAGGGCCGTTTCTGCCGCCTGCTGCAGGGCCGCAAAAATGCCGTAGTCGAGGTTGGTCTTGAGGGTGCGCAGGCCCTGAATAATATGGGAGTTGCCCACCACAAAGCCCACCCGCCAGCCAGCCATGTTGTAGGTCTTCGACAGGGTGTGAAACTCCACGCCGACCTCCTTGCCGCCGGGAATCTCCAGCAGGCTGGTGGGCTGATAGCCATCAAAGGCCAACTCGGCGTAGCAGAGGTCATGCACCAGCAAAATCTGGTGGCGGTGGGCAAACTCCACCGCCGCCTCAAAGAACTCGCGGGGGGCGGTGGCGGCGGTGGGGTTGTTGGGGTAATTAAAGAACAGCGCCTTGGCCCGCTGGGCCACCTCCACCGGAATGGCGTCGAAGTCGATCAGCCAGTTGTTGGCGGCAGTCAGGTGCAGGTTGTAGATCTCGGCTCCGGCGATCGCCGGGCCGCGAAAGTGGGCCGGGTAGGCTGGCGTCGGCACCAGCACCAGATCGCCGGGGTTAATAAACGCCATGGCCAGGTGGGTAATGCCCTCCTTCGAGCCCAGCAGAGGCAGGGCCTCGGCGGTGGGATCGAGGGCCACTCCGTAGCGGCGACCATACCAGTCGGTAATGGCGGTACGAAAGCTGGCGGTGCCCTCAAAGGGCGGGTAGCCGTGGGTGGTGGCGTCGCCGATCGCAGCGCGGGCGGCCTCCACAACCGGAGCCGGGGTGGGGCCGTCGGGGTTGCCCATGCCCAGGTCAATCAGATCGAGGCCCTGCTCGCGGGCGCGGGCCTTGAGTTCATCTAGGCGGGCAAATACGTAGGGCGGCAGGGCGCTGAGGCGGTGGGCGGTGGGCATCCAGTCAAGGGTCATGGCTGCACCTCCGGGGCAACACTAGAGGACGAACGGGCAGGGGCAGAGGCGCGGGGCTTTTCGCGCAGTTCAGGACACAGGGGCGACACCATGGCCGCCATCACCGCTTCGGGAGTTACGGTAAACGGCAGGTGGTGAATGTCAGAGCCCTCGCGGCAGGCAAACTCGGCCACCTGCTGAAGCTGGCTGAGGGTAATATCTCCCAGGCCTAGGTCAGCTAAGGTTTGGGGCAATCCTGACGCCTGATAAAAGGGCAGCAGCTGCTGCCGCGCGGCCCGAGCCAGGGAAGCGTTGCCCCCCATCTCTTCAAGGCGTAGCTGCACCAAAATGCCGTAGGCTACCTTCTCGCCGTGGAGAATGCCGTGGCTGGCGGGTAGCTGAGTCAGGCCGTTGTGTACGGCGTGGGCCGCCACGGTACGGCACTGGGCACCGCCAATTCCCCCCACGACCCCGGCCAGCAGCACCGTAGCATCTACGACCTCCCGCCAGTCGGAACCGCCCCACTGAGCCAAGGCTGCTGGGGTCTTTTGCAGCAGAATATCGCGCAGCACCCGCGCCTGCTGCACTGCCGCCACCATGAGGGTTTGCTGGCTAGTGCCGCTGCTGATCGCCGCCTCGTACCACTTGGCCAGGCCATCGCCAATGCCCGCTACCAGGGTACGTCGAGGGGCGGTGCGAATTAGGGCATAGTCCAGAATTAGCAGATTGGGACAGGTATTTAGGGCCACGTCGTAGCGGAAGGCCCCCTGGTCAGAGTACACGTTCGACAGAGCGGTCCAGGCGGCACAGGTAGCGCCCGAGGTGGGTACCGTCACGACTGGTTGATTGAGCTGGTGGGCCAGCAGCTTAGCGGCATCGAGCGCTTTGCCACCGCCCATGCCAATTACCACGTCGGCCTGGTGCTCGGCGGCAGCAGAGTGCAGGTGGGCCAGGGCCGCTTCGCTACAGTCGTGGCCGTAGGCTACCGTTTGAGGTGCTAGGCCTGCTTCACCTAGGGTCTCAACTAGGGGAGCCGCCAGCTTCAGGCTGTGGCTGCCGCCGACAATTAGAGGACGCTGCCCCAGTCGGGCAATTTGCGCGGCGATTCCTCCAGGAATCGCCGCTGCCTGGGCCGTCAAAATGCCGTCTCCCCGAACAACCTGAGCCGGGGAGATGGCAAGGATGGGTAGTTGAGCGGTGGTCATAGGCGGGGAGAGGGTGGATGAGTAGGTTGGTTAGGTGTAGGTGGGCTTAGCTTTGAGTCGGGAGTTTGGCCCAGGAATCGCGGTTGAGCTGCACCTGAAACGGTTCTTCTGAGCCCTTGGGAGTGGGCTGAATTTGGCCTAGGTAGAGCAGCCGAGAGATGCCATCGGGGTCATGGACAACGGTGCGGGCGCGAATGGTCGCGACCTGCCCCGGCAGGCCTAGGCGGTAGGGCTTAAACAGATTGCTGGCGGCCTGGTGCAGGGTGGCATCTAGCGTCTCAGGGGTGATAGCGGGGGGCACCGTGATCACAATCTGGCTGGCCCCGGAGTCGTAAACCGTGGTGTAGGGAATGGCACCGGGCACGGCGATGCGGCTAAAGGGCTCAAAACTCAGGCCCAGCAGACCAACAGTGAGCACAGCGGCAAACCCCGTGGCTCCTACCAGGCGAAACCGCAGGCCCCACTTCAGCCCAAAGGCCAGTGCCGTGAGCGCGGCCAGGGCCAGGGTGCCAATGCCAGCCCACTGGGTGGCAGTTAAAAATTCAGCGGGGCTGAGCATGGTGCGATCGCATCCTAATAAACTGAGACGGCCAGAGTATCCAAGATATCGCAGAAGCCCTGGCCCAATCGGAAAAGCGTTTTCCCAAGGCGATGTAGCCCAGCTCCACGACTGTTCCGGCAGACTCTGGTACCTAGCAATACCCTCTAATACTCGATCCTATCAGCAGTTTTCCAGTCTTTGCGGAGCGAGGCTAGAACTGGCGGCGGTGGCGCAGCCTCTCCGGGGGAGAATCGCGATCGCCTCACCGCTGCTTCAACAAGGCTCGATCAGAGTCGCAAACCCCTCCCAGGACACCCCTGTACTCCACTGCACCTCACCATCAAAACTCAATAAATTAGGTTGTAAACCTAACCAAGACAGGGTAAAACTTGAAGCCGTAGCAATAAACAACGGCGGCAGCGATGACACAGGTAGCAGCGACAGGCATGGGTAAATGGCGACGGGGCATGGGCCGGGCAGTGCTGGTGCTACCGCTGCTGCTGGTCGGCTGTGGGTCATCTAAGGTCGCCCAGTGCAACCAGCTGGCCGAAGTGGTCAACCAAACCCAGGGCTTTATGCAAGAGTTTGAAGCCGAGATTCAAACCTTTAGCGAGAGCGCCGCCCAGGTCAAAAACCTAGACGATATCAAGCTAGCCGCCAGTCAGTACACCACTGCCGTCGATAAAGTAGTCACCAACCTCGACGGGCTGGTGGGCGACCTCCAGTCCACTACCCTGCGAGACGAAGACCTCAGCAAGTTTAGGGACGACTACGTGGGGGTCGTGCAGGGCTTTAGCACCGCCCTCACCGACGCCCGAGAAGCCATGGATCTCGTGGTGCAGGTCGAGTCAGAGGCCGAGCTGCCCGCCAAAATTGAAGAATCTCAGCAGCAGACCATGACAGCAGTCTCTTCCATTGAGACCCTCTCCCAAACCGAGTCTCAGCTCATTACTGAGGTCAACGGCTACTGCGGTGCTGCCCAGCCCGCTGACACTGGGTCGTAGCCTCGTTCGCCAAGCCGTTCTGGAATTGCCCCACCCCAGTGTCGAGTCGCCTAGATCTGGGGGCGATTTCCCAGGCTTTAATCGACTCGATCGCCCAGATATACACGCGGGTCAGTTCACGCCCAGGTCAGGCTGAACGAAGACTGACTCCAATGTCCTGACCGAAGACGATTAACTTCTGAGCATTTTGCTCCCCAATATGAAGCATTTTCTTCAACTAAACCTATACTTTGAATTCTGATTAAACCTGCCAATATGGAAAGCCGCAAGAACTGTGAGCTTGGGCTATGTTAGGGGCATAGTAACGCTCTACAGCTAAGGGCTGCGGCTGTGGAGCACACTGTGTGCTTAGACCCAATTAGGTTAGCTCTGCAAGGGCGGGTGGGCAAACGGTGCTCGAGGCTGGCTACTCAATGCTTACCTGTCCAGTGCTTATGGTGGGTTTCTAAATCACTGAGCAAGGCAATTTTAAGCAGCTCAAACGCGGTTGTTTTGTCCTAAGTAGCCATCATCGTTACCTTGGTGTTATCGGTAAGTTACTGAGGCTAAAAATTCGTAATTTACCTAGTCTGAGTAGTTTTTATCCTGTGACCCACCCGTCTCAAGTTCCGCCCGATTTGAAAGATGATTTGCTGCGAGCCGTAGACAGTAGCCCCGCAGACTGGATTTTGCTAAACCTCGCCCTCAGCACCATGAAAATGGGCGGGCACCGCTACGGAGCATTTTTAGACGCCGCCACCACCGCCGCCAAACTGGCGATCTATAGCACCTTCGTCGAACAGGGCAACAATATTCGCAAGACGGGGTTTTTGTACCACGTTGAGCCCAAGCGGGTCAAAGCTATTGTCCAAGAGATTCAGGTTGCCCTGGCGGAAGGGCAGAGCCTCAAAGTACTCAATTCAAAGGAACCCTACTATCTCATTGCCCTGCCGTTTCTCTGGCAAGAGCACTTTCCCTGTGAAGCTGGCGCGACCCGGGTGCGACTACAGGGCTTGACCCCCGGCGAGCGCAAGAGCATCGAAGAGATCTTGCCCTCAAATGCTCCTCGTGCCCGCATTTTAGACCAGGTCGAATTTTCCGAACTGATGGAGCTACTCCATCACATGTCGCAGGAGGAACTGCCCTCAAGCCAGCGCATGCCTTTCAGCGACGCCCTGATGTTGCACATTAAATTTCGGCTGCTGCACTCTGGCACCGTGATTCAAATTGACTCTCCCCTCGTAGATATTCCGCTGTATGCCCTGGCTAGCGAGTCGTACTCACCCAAAGGGGAGCAGGAGCGAGTCTTCGCCATGATTGATGATGTGGCTAGATACTTCAGCTTGCTACAGGCCTGGGTGCGAGGAGATGAGGGCGTGCTGCGGGGGGTAGAGGTGTTTGATGTCGCCCCCCAAGACCGCACGGCCGCTCTAGAAGAACTCGATGCCATGCTGCGGGCCTGGGCCGACAAGTACCACCAAGATGGTGGCCTACCCATGGTGCTTCAGTTCGCCGCAGGCCGCCGTGAGCATGACTAGAGGGATAGTCGCAATTTAGGTCGCAATCCAGCGGCAACGGTCGAAGTGGGGAAGCTGACGCAAGGGCGAGCCTAACCAGGTACACAACCAGCAATCTGAACACCAAACCGGTTCACCTGTCAGCCTTTTACCCTACATAACTCGGTCGTTCACCCTCAAGGTGAGTTAAGCTGAGATTATCGTAAAGAAATGTAACGCTATGGGCCATGCCTCTTCATCCTCTGGCCGCAGGGTAGTGGTGGTTGGCGCTGGCATTGGTGGATTGACCGCAGCGGCTCTGTTAGCTCGCCGAGGCTATGCGGTGCGAGTATTTGACCAGGCCCGTGTCGCTGGAGGCTGTGCCTCAACTTTTAAGCGGCGAGGCTTTACCTTTGACGTGGGAGCAACCCAGGTGGCGGGGCTAGAGCCAGGGGGCATTCACCATCAAATTTTTGGCGAACTCGATCTGCCGCTGCCGGAGGCAACCCCTTGTGACCCAGCCTGTGCCGTGTTTTTGCCCGGTGAAACCGAGCCGATTCAGGTATGGCGCGACCCCGTAGCTTGGCAGGCCGAGCGTCAGCGGCAGTTTCCGGGCAGTGAGCCCTTCTGGCAGCTGATGCAGGCTCTGTTCCAACCCAGCTGGCGGTTTCAGGCTCGACAGCCGGTGTTGCCCCCCCGCAACTCGTGGGATCTGTGGCAGCTGACCCAGGCCCTGCGCCCTGATACCCTAGTGACGGTGCCCTACACCTTTAGTACAGTGGGCCAGGTATTGAAGCAGATGGGATTAGCGGGCGATTCGCGCAGCGACCCCTCTGAAAATCGCCGCCTCAAGACCTTCCTTGACCTCCAGCTCAAGCTCTACTCCCAGGTGAGCGCCGATGAAACGGCGGTGCTCTACGCCGCTACCGCCCTGAGTATGTCCCAAGCGCCCCAAGGCTTGTGGCACCTAAAGGGCAGCATGCAGGTGCTCAGCGACAGTTTAGAAAAAGCGCTGGTGCGCGACGGTGGTTTGCTCCAGCTCAACCATCGGGTGCGACAGATTCACAAGGTGCAGGGACAAGTGGGCGGAGTGACGGTCGAGGATCAAAATACCGGAAAAACCTGGGTAGAACCTGCTGACCACGTGGTAGCCAACGTCACGGTTCAGAATTTAGTGCAACTGCTGGGCCACAGTGCTCCGCGCGGCTACCAGCGGCGGGTTGAGGCGCTGCCCGAGGGCAGTGGCGCTTTTGTACTGTATTTGGGGGTCGATGCGGCGGCAATTCCAGACGGTTGCCCGCCCCACCTACAGTTTCTCTACAGCTACGACGACCCCATCGCCGAAAACAACACCCTGTTTGTGTCGGTCAGCCGTCCTGGCGATGGGCGTGCACCTGAGGGACGAGCCACTATCGTGGCCTCATCGTTCACTAGCCTTGCTCCCTGGTGGCAGGCTAACGACTACGAGGCGATGAAGCAGGCTTATACCGATGGCGCTCTGCGGCGGCTATCCAGCTATTTTGACCTCCGGGTCGAGCATCTCATTCACGTCGAGGCGGCTACCCCCCGCACCTTTGCCCACTTTACCGCCCGCGACCAGGGCAGTGTTGGTGGATTGGGTATGCGGGTAAACACTTTCGGCCCCTTTGGTTTTGCTAACCGTACGCCAGTAGCCGGACTTTGGCTGGTGGGTGACTGTACTCATCCTGGTGAGGGGACGGCGGGGGTGAGCTACTCAGCCCAAACCGTAGTTAGGCAGATTGCGGCCCACTAAAGATGCCTTGGGAGCCAGAAGGGGTAAATCCTCAAGAAAACTTTAAAAAATGCATCGTACTTAACGGAGAAAATTGTCCCTGTCCTGGGTATTATTGACTAAACTATGCCCGTACTCTGGGCTAGTCTAGGTAAAACTCGCTACCTGCCTATCTGCAAACCCGCTGTCGCTAAGTCGTTCCTGTTCCTGGAAGTGCAACTAAATCCCTGCCGCCGCCATCGGTTTTGATCGGGTGCCTTCGTCATCTACCGCCCTCCTAATCAGGTCAGCAGCATGAGTCCTTGGGATTCCTTAGATTCGTGGTCAAACTACTCTAGTCGGCCTCCGGCTAATCTAGAGGACTTGCTTTACCAGCACTGGCAGTACTGGCGCAAGCAGGAGGCCCCCCATGAGCTGATTGAGCGGTTTCGTAGCCTGTTTCTAGACGTTGCTAGCTATCCTGACAGCTCGGTGGCCAATGCCATTCTAAAACTGTCTGAGCAAGACACTGCCGATCGCGAGTTTAAGTATGTGCTCAACCGCTGTTGCTACACCCTGATTAACCTCTGGTACACCCAGCCCCGTGATCACTGGGCAATTCCAGAACTGGTGCGGCTATTTGAAGATCTGCCCCCCGCCAATAGCGCCAACCCCAAGGCCCAAAAGGTCTACAGTCTGGTTAAAGAATTTCCCCAGACTGAGCAGTATGCGTCGCTGGTGCGGCTTCAGCAGATTATGTCTCCGGCTCGGGAGGCCGATGTCTCTGCGGCGGCGGTGGTTGAAGATCAGCCCCTGGCCCACCGAATTCGCCACTATCCCTTTCTCTACGACAACAGTCTGCTGACCAAAGACAGTGGCCAAGAGCAAAAGCAAAATATTACTGATCTGCGCCGCCGAGCTGAGACCGACCTGGGCATTCGCCTAGCCCGCTATCATGCTCAGGATCAGGCTACCGGTCGGGCTGGGCAGGCGGTCAACCCCACGCTGCTCGATGCCGACGGGCTAGAACAGGCCCTGAGCTTTTACACCGGTAAGGTTGCTGGCCGCACCCACCGCGACCAGGCTCGCTGGTTTGCCACCTACAGCAAAACCGTGCGATCGTTCCGCGACTTCAAAGATGAGTTTGTCGACTATTTAATCGGCCCGATCGCAGCGGCAGAGCCCAAATACAGCGGCAACCACTTCACCCGCAACCTGCGCCAGTACCTGCGCGAAACCCTGGCGGAGTTTGACAACCAGCCGTTGAACAGCTTTATTTTGGTGGAAACCTGTCGCCGTCTGCTCAACTTTTTGGTGGTCGATAGCCCCCACCGGCCCGTATTTCGCAACTTTCGCCACCTGGTCAATGACGTGGGCCACGCCCTGACCATGGGGCTGCTGCTGCGGCTGGTGCTGTTTTGCTCGGCGGCTAAGCCCTGGCTAGAGCGCTGCTTTTCGGTGCTGTTTAATCTGCATGAGCGCCGCACCTGCAAAGAGGTGCCCTGGTTGGTCACTAGCCTAGAGCACGCCAACGTAGCGCTGATCACTAATTTTAACGACGTGGGCTACCAGTTTTAGATCGCGACTGGGATGAGCCAGGCAATGGCTTGCTCTCCAGCCGTACCTAACTCCCGGCCTCCGTCGGGGGTTAGGTACGGCATGGCCGACCTAATTGAAGGAGAACGAGGATTGGCAAAGGGCTGGGTTGGGTTCAAGGGAGCGGCGATCGCAGCCATTGCAGTAGGCCTGGTACTGCGTTTCTCTAACTTAGACCGCAAGGTCTACTGGCACGATGAGGTTTACACCAGCCTGCGGGTGGCGGGCTATAGGGGGCCAGCGGTGCAGGATGCGGTCTTAGACCGCCCCGATCTGACGGCTGCCGACCTGTTGCAGTACCAGCAGATGCCACCCTCCCCCTCCCTGGCCGACTGTTGGGATGCCCTGGCCAACCACCCGGAACACCCGCCCCTGTATTACCTGGCGGCCCACGGCTGGGGACGGCTGTTTGGGGCCTCGGTGGGGGGCTATCGGGCGATCGCAGCGATTTTTGGGGCGATCGCCCTGGGTGCCATGTTCTGGCTGGGGCGGCAGCTGTTTCCGCTCAACCCGCCCGTAGCCTGGCTGGCCACGGCCCTGATGGCGGTGTCGCCCGTGCAAATCATCTACAGCCAAGAGGCCCGCGAGTATAGCCTGTGGGCGGTGGGGCTGCTGCTGGCCCACGGTGCTCTGGTGCGGGCGGTGCGGCTCAACCAGCCGCTGGCCTGGTTGGTCTATGGTCTGGTTCTGGGGCTGAGCTGGTACGGGTCGTTGATGACTGGGCTGCTGGGGCTGAGCCACGTAGCATTCATGGCTTTGACCCAGCGTCAGCGACGGCCCTGGCTGGGGTTTGGGCTGGCCCACGGCCTGGGCATTGGGCTGTTTATTCCCTGGATTGGGACGATTGTGCGGCGGTGGCATCGGCTGAAAGAGGTCACCGCCTGGACAGATGACCCTCAGTCTTTAGACTTTTTGAGGAAGCTGTGGGGACTGCACTACAGCGCTACCGTAGTCGATTTTAATCTGCCGCTTGACCATGCCTTTACGGTGGTTGGCCCAGCCTTGGTGCTGGGGCTGGTGGCCCTCAGCCTGGTTCATATTGGGCGACACTATCCCCGCTCTACGGCGGTGTTTTTGGGCTGTGGGCTGCTGGTGCCACCCCTGATCCTGATTGGCGGCGACATTGTGCGCACCGGGCAGATTTCGACCAATACCCGCTACTTTTTTCCGTCGCTGCTGCTGGTGCCGTTGGCGATCGCCCCCCTGATCAACGCTGGTCTCGTCGCCGCGTCGCCGCGATCTAGGGCAATGGGGGCGGCGCTGCTGGCCCTGCTGCTGACGCTGGGTATGGTTTCTGGAGCCGCCAACACCCGCGCCCTCACCTGGTGGAATAAATCGCTGAGCTATTCGAACCTGGCGATCGCCGACTACCTCAACCAGCAGAGCGCTCCGGTAGTGATCTTTGGTGAGAGCGGCATCGCCCTGGGAGAAGCGATTTCCCTCAGCCACTACCTCAGCCCCGAGACGGCCCTGTGGCTGCTGCCCGCGAGAACTCTACCCCCTGTGGCCACCCTGCAAGCCGTCGCCCAAGACCAGCCCAGGCTGTTTTTGTTTGAGCCGCCATCGACATTGATCGACACTGTACCGTCCGGTTGGCAGACCGCTCCAGCCACCGATGCCAATGGGTTCGCTCCCAATGATCTGGTGCGGCTGATGCCGCCGCCGGGGGCTTGAGGACTAGCTCACGGCGGGAGTCTGCATCTGTAGGCTGCCGAGGGTAGCATCCATCGTCACTACCCCGCCAATGGGAAGAGTCCACAGCGGCTCTACATGGCCGATCCAGGCACCCGCGTAGGCGGGAATGCCCAGGGGTTTGATGTGGTCTTGC
>JANPIO010000383.1:0-5822 GCA_031425055.1 Phormidium sp. VAR_61_metabat_6 | reverse complement strand
TGGCTTCTTAAAGAAAGAGACCAAATGACTTTTAAGAGTTGAAACCAACATCTATATGATTTAACCTAGAGAGAAGGGAAAGCAAAAATTTTGGCACTAGAGCATCAGGGAAATCTACTGAATTTAGGATTGCACTACCAGCTATATCTGTTTTTGACCACTTCACTGCAACAAACTGGAGCGAAACATCTTATAGGTTGCATCTAGGTCGAAAGTTTGAGACTTGCGTTGCAGTGCTAAGTCAACCGGAATGATCAAATCTAAATTCTACGATTTCCATGGAGGAAATTTTCAATGTTGACTAAATCGTTTACTAAGCTAGGTGTCGTCACAGCTGCTTTTGCGGCTGTAGGTGGTTTTATGGCCGTTGATGCTGAAACAGCAGCAGCAGCAAGCTTTACAGTGGATGCCGACATCTTTTTGAAGACTGCATCTGGGGGTTCTTTTGATGTTGGTGATGTTTTCGGTGCATTTGATTATGATGCTACAAGTAACATTTTCAGTAACATCAGCCTGACCTCTAAATTTGACGGGTTTCTTTTCTTAGATCCTTTTACTACTACCTACGACACGTTTGTGGATGGTAGTATTGACACCTTAACCGCTAAGGTGGCTGGGGCTAATATTGACGGTATATCTCTAGTCTTTCCTGAGCTCAATAAGCTTGTACCAGGTTCATCTGCTGCTCTCAAAGCGGGAAGTGTAACTCTGATTACTCAGCAAATAGAGCTTTCTGCTCCTGTTAAAGGCTCTATCACTGCTGTGCCGACCCCGGCTTTACTGCCTGGTCTCATTGGCCTAGGCGTAGCAGCTCTGCGTCGTAAAAACGAAGAGTCTACCGAAGAAAGCGCTTAGTTCGAAAGCCAGCGCTGTGTCGTCTCTTACTAGAGCCTGACCCTTGCACCGGTTGTTCTAAGAATGATTTCTTTATAGAAGCCGTCCTTAAGGGCGGCTTTTTTGCTCATGGAGAACTATCTACCTGGCGCAGCAAAATAACAGTGATATCGGTGTTCTGGGCAATTTCTAGCGGCACGTTGCCCTTAATCACTTGGCTAAGCAAATTTTCTCGCGATGCCCCAAGCAAAATGGCGTCGCTGTGGCAGAGATTTGCCATATCCACGATCGCATCTGAAACCGAGGGATGAGTCAGCACCTGGGTATAGACAGGCCGCCGCAGAGCAGCTTCTAGCTCATCCGCCATCTCGGAAATGTGTTGAGGAGTCAGGCACTCGCCCTTTTCGGGGTGGCAGATGGTGCAGAGCTGAATCTCAGGGGAGTGGCCCAGGGTGAGCAGGCCGGGCAGGAGTTGCTGGGCGCTCTGGGCATTGGGGCCGCCCGCAGTGGGTATCAGCCAGTGGTTAAAGGTGAGATTGCGACCGGGGCGCACCACCACCACCTGGCAAGGGGCCTGGCGAATCAGAGTATCGACCACGCCGCTGATCACCCGACCGGGGGTGAGGCTGGGGTGGTGCCAGCCCATTAGCACTAGATCGATGTGGCGCTCTTTGATCACTTCCAGCAGGGTGCGACCAATTTCGTGGGCGGCCCGCACCTGAAAATGCACCGATAATCCGCTATTTTCGGCATAGGAGAGGGCGAGCTGACGCAGGGGCTCGACTTTCTGTAAATCAACTTTAGCTTCGGCGGGGGCGACGCTGCGGGAGACCGGGACGACGTGGATACATTCCAGCTCGTAGTGCAGGCCATGGGCGATCGCCGCCGCGATCTTAATCAAATCGGGGGCGGTGCGAGGGTCGGCCAGGGGCAGCAATAGTCGTCCCTGGCCGGTGGCGGGGGCCTGCTGTTGAAACACCACATAGGAAGGCTCGGCCTGGGGGCCGAGTTCGAGCTGGTCGCCGCTGACTTGGTCGCACTCGGCGCGAATGATGTCGGCGCGGGTGATGATGCCCACCAGCTTGTTGCCCTGGGTGACGGGTAGGCGGCTGAGCTTGAGCCGGTTGAGCAGGTGCAGCACGCGGGGTAGGGTGGCGTCGGGGGCCACGGTGACCGGCTGGGTGGTCATAATATCGGCCAGGGTGACGTAGTCATCGAGGCCCTGGGTAGTGGAATCGCTCAGGTCGCTCTGGGTGACAATGCCCACCAGTCGACCGTCTTCGAGCACCGGAAAGCCGCGATGGTGCGATCGCGAAAAGGCCTGCGCCACCTCGGGCAGGCTGATCTGGCTAGAGAGAGTTTCGACCCGCCGCTGCATGAGGTCGGCGGCCTTGAGGTGGCCCCAGGGGTTGTTGGCCTGGGGCACCGGCTCTAGGTGAATGCCCTGGAGAGCAAGCAGGCGGTTATAGATTGAGCCATCGTTGGCGCGATCGGCAATCAAGTAGGCAATGCCCGAGCCAATCATCAGGGGCAGCACCAGGTTAAAGTTGGCGGTCATCTCAAACACGATCACGATGGCCGTGATCGGCACCCCCGTCACCGCGCTAAAGAACGCACCCATGCCCGTCAGCGCGTAGGTGGTGGTGGTGGCTAAATCAGCCGGTAGGGGCCAAGCCCCAAAGCCGGTGTAGACGCTCTGGGCGAAAAAACTCACCAGACATCCCAACGCCGCGCCCAGCACCAGCGAGGGGGCAAAAATTCCCCCAGGTGCCCCGGAGCCGTAGGCCAATAGCGTCAGCAAAAACTTGGCGACAAAAGCGATCGCAATCATCTGCCACCCAGCCGATCCCGTCACCAAAAATTCTTGCAGTCCGGTATTGTCAATCGCCGCCACCGGTACAAACACCCCCACCAGACCCGTGATCAGCCCCGCCAGGCCAATGCGCCCCGGCAATCCCAAACCCTTAAACTGGCGAAAGAACGCCAAACTGCCAAAAATACCCCGCCGAAACAGCGACCCCAGCAGCCCGGCCAGCAGCCCCAAAATGATCAAAAAGGGCAGGTCGTACACCGACAGGCTAATCGGTCGGGCATCCATGGTTAAATTGAGCCCTTGCCCCCCCAGCAGCCGCGACACCACCGCCCCAATAAACGACGCCAAAATAGCGCTGCCCAGGGTGAGGTCAGAAAAATCTTGCAGCAGCTCTTCGACCACAAACAGCACCCCAGCAATGGGGGCGTTAAACCCGGCGGCCAAACCAGCCGCCGCGCCAGCGGAAATTAGCTGCCGCCGATACTCGGGCGAGGTTGGCACCCAGCGACTCAGCTGCGCCGCCAAGCCAGCCCCAATCTGCACCGTTGGCCCTTGCCTTCCCAAAGAAAGACCTGACCCCAGCGCCAAGAGCGTGCTGCCCAGCTTCACCAGGGCCACCCGCAGATTTAGCGGAATTTTGGCAAAACCGAGCGCTGCCTTGACCTGGGGAATGCCGCTGCCTGAGGCCTCAGGGGCCAGTCGTTCGACCGACCAGCCTGACAGCCAACCGCCCACTAAACCAATTGTGGGTAGCGCCAGCCACAGCGGTAGGGTGCTGGAGGTGCGCCACAGGGTGAGTAGCTCGACTCCCTGCTTGAGCAGAACCGCCGCTAGCCCCGAAACCAGCCCGATGACGCACGCCTCGGCAATGGCTACCCGCTTGCGGCTCAGCAAGGGTTCGAGGCGCTTTAACAACATCACAGAGGCGGCTTCATGACAGAGATCCGGCAAACCACAGCGAGAAAACAGGGCAGTGCCCGACTCCGTGCAGTCTTCCCTTAACTATCCCAAAGTGTAGCCTCTAATGAGACGCCTACGGTGCAGCTCACAGTCGGGGAAGCGGCCCAGCCCGTTGGCTTCCACAATGGCGTTGCGACACTTTAGGGGCGTTTTGCCAGTCATTTCTGATAACCGCCTAAGGCTAATGGCGGGAGAGCCACCCCCAGAAGCGGTCATATAAAGTCGGTAAGCCACCTCCAACACTTGATCATCTAGCAGCAGCGGCCTAACCGTAGAACTTATGACGTCTAGCATGGCGGTAGGAGAACTCGTTATTTAAGTATGTTCCCGGATGTTTTCTGCCCAGCCGTCTATCCGACGATGGGTTTTTGGATTTGAAACGAAAAAGCCTTCTGTTTGCGTTTATCCCCTCACCTACTCCTGCAACTCAGGAGCAATCTCTAGCGCCGTCGCCCAGCGATCGAACGTAATGCCTACAGTCTGCTCTAGCTGCGCAACGCTGTTGAGAAAGGCGATGCGGGCGGCCAGCTCGTTGGTTTCAGCCGTCACCAGAGCTTCTTCCTGATCGATCAGCTGAAACAGCGTAGTGTTGCTCCGCCCCAAGCGAAACTGCTCTTGATCGGCAGCGAGCTGACGGCGGGCGTTGAGGGTGGCCCGTTCGGCGGCTTCGACCTGCCTGAGGCTGGACTGAGCTGAGCTGAGCCCGGCGACGACATCGTTGCGAATTTCGTCTTGCAGCTGGGCTAGGGTATTGTCTTGCTGTTGCAGGGTGATGTCGCTAGTTACCCGGTTGGTTTCGGGCTGGGGGTCGCCAAAGGTGCGGCTGGCCACTAGCCCCACAGCGCTGCGGGAGCTATTGCCTAGGGTGCCATCAGCAACGGCATCGAGCTGCCAGCGTAGGTTATCTTGCGCCACCAGCAGGTCGAGTTCCTGCTGCTGCCGCTGGAGCTGGGCCTGCCGGTAGTCGGTGCGCTGGGCTAGGGCCAGGGTCACTAAGGCTTCCGGCTGGTAGGTGGCAAGCTGGGCGGCAGCGGCAGTGAACAGCTCGGCAATGGTTTCTACCGATGCCACAAAGCGCAGGTTGCGATCGGTGCCGATTAAGTTGAGTAGGGTGCTGTTAGCCTGGTCGAGCTGGTTTTGGGCATCGACTAGGCTGCGCTGGGCATCGGCTAGCGATCGCTCAGGCTCAAACAGATCAATGGGAGCCCGTCGCCCCGCCTCTACTAGAACCTGCAAAATGTCGAGCTGCCGCCGCCGCCGCTCCAAGGCCTGGGACTGAATCTCAACCTGGGCTTGGGCGTTGATGAGGTTGTTGTAGCTAAGAATAGCGGTGGTGAGCGTGTCGATGACGGTACTGCGCAAAGCTAGCTGGTTAAGGGTTTCGCCCAGGCGGGCCTGGTTGAGCGGCGCTTCGTTGACAGCCGTGCCAAAGCCCCTCAGCAAGGGTTGGCTGACTCTAAATTGTAGGGGTGCCTCATCCTCAAAGGGCGTTAGCCCCAGCTCAAAGCTGGTGCCCAGGCGAGTGGTGAGGACGGTGTCGAGCCGCACCTGCTGGTCGAGGGTGGTGTTACTGCCCCCCAGCAGAGCTGAACCCGGAGTTGACTCGATGAAGCCGCCATCGACTGAGCGACTGCGGGCAGCATCGACCCGCAGGGTTGGCGTTAGACGCGGGTTAAAGGTTTGCTCGGCGGCGGCGAGCTGCTGCCGCTGCACAATGCGCCCCAGGGCCTGGTTGTGCAACTCGCGGTTGCCCTCCAAGGTCAGGTTGAGCAAGTCGGGCAGGGTAAGCATGACTTGCTCAGATGTTTCGTCCGGTGGTGAAAATAAGTCAGATTCTGAGGGCAGCTCTATCGATAATGGCGATTCTGCTAGAGCTGGAGGCATAACTGCACCACTATGACCCCACCCTAGGGCCACACCTAACCAGACTAGGGCAATGTGCTGGCCAGCTAATACTGGTAGGGTTGCCATACTGTTAATCGCCTCCTCAACCTACGATCTAACGAAATGGGATAAAACCGGCTCTCCTAGGATAACTATGCAGTGGTGGGTAGTGCATTAATGTACGGGAAATGGGAAAATCAGGCGATGCTATCGCGATGACAAGGGAGTCGGCTCCATGACGATAGAGATGACCTGTCCGACCTGTGGGTCTCATGAGATCTCCAAGAACGGCACCAGCCACCGGGGGAAGCAAAATTACAAGTGCCGGGAC
>JANPIO010000382.1:0-16846 GCA_031425055.1 Phormidium sp. VAR_61_metabat_6 | reverse complement strand
ACCTGGGCGGATGTGATCAATCGGGCGAACCTGGGTATGGAAGTGATGCACGAGCGCAATGCTCACAACTTCCCCCTCGACCTAGCCACGGCTGAGGCACCTGAAATCATCGGCTAGTCTTGACCGACTACTCCATTGATTCAGTAACGAAAAGCGCTCCCGACCGGGGGCGCTTTTTGCGTTGTGTCGGAATATTCTACCCGTGCAACAGCGGTAGAATTCAAACAAGCCCTCCCGAGAAATTGCTCTAATGATTGCCGTCCCCAACTACATCAGATCTGAGGAGTATTTGGCGCTTGAGCTACAGAGTCGTATTCGCCATGAATATCGACGGGGGCTGGTTTACGCCATGGCGGGTGGTACCGATAACCACGATCGCATTGCCTTTAACCTGTTGAAAGCCATTGATAACTATCTGGGGCCTAATTCAGACTGTCGTTTTTATTCGGGCAATGTCAAAGTTAGCTACCAGGATGAGTTTTACTACTACCCCGATGCGTTTGTGACTTGTGACCCGAGGGATCGACGCGATCGCTACATCAAGCGCTACCCAAAACTGGTGGTAGAGGTACTATCGACCAGTACCGCGGCCTTTGACCAGGACGAAAAATTTAAGGATTATCAACAGCTTGACTCGCTGCAAGAGTACGTGCTGATTTCTCAGGAGAATCAGCGGGTAGAATGCCGCCGTCGCAGTGCCTCAGGCGATTGGTATGGGGAGGTTTATCAGGCGGGCGATCGGGTAATTTTAGCGAGCATTGGCCTGGAGTTCGATATTGCCGAGTTGTATCGCGGTTTGGATGAGGATTAACTGGAGCATCGGTCAGCGAAACCTGCCCATCTGAGTCATCCTTGGGGCTACCCTGCCATTCTCCCTCTTCGCACTGTTTTCACGAAATTGGGATGCTCCCCCTCGGCAGCTTCACAAATGAAGCACGGTTACGCAGTGACCTATAGAAATGCTGGTGCTGGCGGCGCTTCGTACCCGTACCCGTCAATGTCTCATAGTTACGGTTGATGGCGATCGCTCACATCACTATCATCAGCCATTAAGCCGTTTACCTGAGCGGTGACCCCACAGAACTCGAAAATATTGGCGCTGTCTCTTAGATCCCATGGGTCTGGTGCAGGTGATCCCGTATCGACCACAGGCTCGCTAGACCCCTGGGATTTTAAGAGTTCTCAAGTAATTTGCCCTTGGCCTTGAGCCACTTCAAGGCCTCTCGCCGACTGAGCGGAGCCAGGGGCGCTTCAGCGACAAAACCCTGAACTGCTTCTGGGGCAACTTTGGAATACTCCCGCAGCGCCCAGCCGATCGCTTTTTGAATGAAAAATTCTTTCGAGGCTTGGTTCTGCTGAATCAACGAAAACAGCAGCGCCTCGTCGGTTTGAGCCTTGTAGCCCAGCTGAAACAGCAGCGTGGTGCGGCGCAGCCAGATATTCTCTGACACGCGCCAGGCAGTAATCACGGCCTCTCGATGGTCAGGGTACTGGAGGAGCAATTGGCCAACATTGTGGCTGGCGATCGCATCCACCGTATCCCACCAAGAGTGGGTGGTAATCAGGTGCTCTAGCAGCGGTACAACGTCAGGGGTGAGCTGCTTTTGGCGCTTGCTCAACAGCGAGAGGGCCACGTAGTGATACTCCCGCTCCGGCCAGGTCCACAGCGATCGCACCATATTTTCCAGCTCAGCCAGGTCGGGCAACCCTTGTTCCGCCACAAATTGCTTGAGCAGAGCTTTTTGGGCTGGGCCTTTGATGCCAAGAAACTCAAACTGGTTTCTCATGTAGGCTTTCATAGGCGCAGCCTGGGCTGGGTCTGCCTGCTGCTCAAGGAGCGATCGCAGGACCTGGAGATTAGGTGTGGTCATAACCAGCACGGGTGGGTAGGGCGGCACCGGGCTAGAGCGCCGCGAATTACCTAACTAAATGCAGGCAACTGTAGGTGATCTTTGATCTTCTTAACATTTTTACGCTAAGTCCAAGGCTTGAAACGGCATTATCCGGTTTGCCGACCGTCGAAATCGTTGCGATCTGTCACAAAAGTTGCCTTGACGCCCCTTAAAAGTTACGCGACACTACATCTAATGGATGTGCCCACTTCCCGGATCAATGCATTACATTGAGTTTTGTAATCAATAAGTGGCGAACTATATCACCCTTACTTGGTTAAGACTCGGAAAACTAAATTTGATCTGGCCCTCGCCAATCTAATAGACCGCGCATGGAGGTGTTAGCACCCACTAACGTCTAAAGGTCACCACTATCGCCATCAACGGTGTTGAAACGAGCAGTCCTATGGAAACGTTAGAGTTCATTATTTACCCTGACGGCCGGGTTAAAGAGACGGTGACTGGCATTGTGGGGGCTTCCTGCGCTGAGGTAACTGCGGCCATTGAAGCTCAGCTAGGCACCGTTGTGGCGCAGCAGCAGACCTCTGAGTATTTTGCCCAGCAGAATCAGCAGACGGCTACCGAAAATGTGGCTGCCCAAACGGCCTACAGTCAGTGGTAATTTTTCGATTCTAGAGTCCCCTACTATCACCCCTAGCAAATGTCACACTTTAGCCAAATCAAAACCAAAATCCGCAATCTAGATTCCCTAAAGCTGGCTTTGGATGACCTGGGTACCGACTGGAAGTCTGGCCCCTGTGATGTACGTGGCTACCAGGGCCAAACCCAAGCCGCTGACGTGGTAATCGCCCAAGACAACGGCTACGATATTGGCTTTCGCCGTAATCCCGAAACCAGTGACTATGAGCTGGTGGCTGATCTGCAATATTGGCAGCAATCGCTGACCGTTGAAGGGTTTCTCAGCCAGGTGACTCAGCGCTACGCCTACAACACCGTGGTGGCTGAAACCTCTCGCCAGGGCTTTCAGCTGTCTGAAGAGCAGGTGCGGGAAGATGGTTCTGTGCGGCTGGTAGTGCAGCGCTGGAACGGCTAACCCATTGACCTTTTGAATCTCGGAGAGGGGCTATTTGGCCCCTTTCTTTGTATTGACCCAGCATCTGGGCGTTCTAAAGCACGAGTAGCAACCGCAATGACACAGTTTGATGGGCAACCCGATGCCACCGGCTTTGAACCCGAACTCGGTGGTCACCTGCGCCAGACGGAAGACCGTACCGGCTATGAACCCGAGCTGGGCGGTCAGCTGCGCCAAAAGGGCGTCTATGTCGACGAAATTACCTGCATTGGCTGTAAGCACTGCGCCCATGTGGCCCGCAACACCTTTTATATTGAGCCCGACCACGGCAGGTCGCGCGTTTACCGCCAGGATGGCGACTCTGAGGATCTCATTCAAGAAGCGATCGACACCTGCCCGGTGGACTGCATTCACTGGATTGACTATACAGAGTTGAAGCAGCTGGAGCGCGATCGCAAGCACCAGGTCATTCCCGTCACGGGGTTTCCGGTGGACAAAGCCATGTCAACCCTGCAAATGCGCAAAGCAAAGCGCAAAAGTCAGCGCCGACCAGAAACCGGTTCGTAGAGTAAGGCTACCTAGGTTTAGGGGTTAGGCCTTTCGGGCGGCACCACAACGACCGCTCCGGTGGGCAAAAACTGCACCTCTACTGTGGTTGAGGCGTCTTTGACAACGCCAGGGATAATATCACCGGGTTGAGGCAGAGCAGAATTGGTTTGGTAATTAGCTGAGAAGTCATTGAGGGGTTCTAGGGAGGTTACGGTGCCATCGGGCTCCAGGATTAGGCGGTAGCGCAGGGGCGCGGCCAGGTTGGCCGGGGGTCGCCACTGCTGCTCAAGGGCTTGGGTGAGGTTGCTGATCCAGGCGATCGCAGAATCGGGAGCGGTCGTGGCCGTAATGCTGGTGTCAGTGCCAAAAGCTTCGGGGCTGGCCGGGGCCGTTAGGGCCTCGCGCTGGGCAGCATTGGGTGCCTGTTCAGTGGCTATACCTGCGTCGGGCACGGCTTGCCCGCCAGCGCGTGCCTCGGCCTGGGCTGGGTAAGCAGAGGCGGGAGCAGGCTCGGCCTGGGCGGATTGCGCTGGGGCTGAGGCCGTAGGTGGTGACGCCTTGGGGGTGCCAGGCTCAGGGGCAGTGCCTGTGGGGACCACTGGACTGGTCGGAGCCGTTGTAATGGGCGCTGGCAGAGCCTCGCCTGCGGCAGCGGGGGCAGAGTCTGCCGTAGCAGGGTTATTGGCGGTAGTGGGCGCAGGTTCTGCTTGGGTCAGAGGTGGGTTGTTGGCGGGATTTTGGGCTGTCGATCCATCAGTTGATTGAGACTCGCTAGGGGAAAGCACTACGGGGCTAGGAGCGGTGGTGAGTAGCTGGTTGCCCAGCAGCGCTGCGATGCCCACCGCCGCCACAGACCCCAGCCAAAGCGGTAGCTTGGGGCGAACTCGGCGCGCCTTGGGCATGGCCGCATCGGGCAGAATCTGGAGATTGCTGTCGGCCTGCTCCAGGGCATCGGCTAGGTCAGAGAGTTGCAGAGTGGAGAGTTCCGCTGTTCTAGGTGACTCGGGGGGCCTGGCCAGGGTCAGCCGATGGCGAGTGAGCCCGACCGGCTGAAGCGAACTTTCTCCCTGAGTAGCCGTTTCTCCGGCGGCGATCGCATCGGCATTGAGATAATTCTGAACGTAGGTTTGCACCAGCTCCGCCAGGGCCGAAAACTGCGGCTCTCGGCCACTGATCTCCAAAATCATGGCCCGACTAGCTAAGGTTCTAGCTTCCCTGAGCGCATCGCCCCCCTGCACTTGCAGGTAAAACCGCGATCGCCCCAGCACCGGACGGCCCGTGATCTGACTCAGGGGCGAAAGCTCCCCCACCAGCCGCAGAGTACAGGTGCCCACTGCATATTCGTAGGAGGTGAGAGTGGCGATCGCAGCCATAGCGTTAGCTCAAGAACACCCTAGAATCCAATCCAAACTCCAAACTTCTTGTCACTTCTTTTCGTCACTGGCCAGCTCGCTCTAGCAGCGCCACCCAAAGCTTACGGTTACCGCCGGAGCCGCTGTAGAACAGCAGATCGACCAGCAGCTTTAGCCCCAGGGCGTTGATCTCGTCGGTGGTGGCGGTTTGGTCGCCTTCCATGCGATCTTGGTAGGCATTGCTAAAGGCGTCGAGGTAGTCGCCTAGCTGCGCGGTGCGGTGAGGAGGCTGCCCCTGTTCGAGGGCCTTTTCTAGCCGCGCCACGGCCTGCCGAATGGGGTCGCGATGGGCGATCGCTAAATGACAACTCACCAGCACTAGGGCGCGGGCTTCGTCAACATCGAGCTTTTTGCGGCCCTGCCCCTTGCGTAAAGGGCTGGCCTGACGCAAGCGCCAGAGGTTGACGCGATCGCTCAGCAAATCCGATACGCCTAGGTCATTGGCCGCCGCCAGCATGGCATCGGACCCCAGGCCGGTGAGGGCTTCGAGGGCCAGCAGCACCAGGTCGAGCTGGGCTTTAATGCTGTGCAGTTGTCGCGGGGTTGGGGTTCCCTGCGGCGGCCCTGGGTTGGGCTCACTGTTTGACGCACTGAGGGAAGACGGTTCCACCGGGCTGCCCTGTTACTAACGTAGAGGATTGGGCTAATTGTGGCACGGGGGTTGCAGTTCTTGAAACGGGTTTACGAATAGGCTGCGATCGCTAAACTAGAAGCAACCCAGTGAGGCAGAAACCCGATGGCGCAGTGGCCGTTGACAGAGGCGCAAAGCAACTTGCAGTGCCTGATTGATCAAGTCACCCAGTCTCACCAGCCGATTGTGATCACTGGGGCTGATAGCAATGCTGTGTTGCTGTCTGAAGAAGACTGGGCCAGCATTCAAGAAACACTCTATTTACTGTCTGTGCCCGGCATGGGGGAATCGATTAAAACAGGATTAGCCACCCCAATTGAAGCCTGCGATGGAGAGCTAGACTGGTGAGTCGGCGGCTGGTTTTCACAAACCAAGCTCAAAAAGATGCCAAAAAGCTGACTGCTAGCAATCTTAAGCAAAAGGCCCTGGGCCTCCTCGATGTGCTTCAAGCTGATCCGTTTCAAAACCCGCCCCCCTACGAAAAACTGGGTCTTGGCTGTCCACCAAATCGGAAATTTAATTAAATCCTGATTTCTAATCGATTGACTCGCTAGCCTCTACTTGCGATCGCCCCTTCAAAGTCCTCAGCTCGACTTTAATCCAATCAAGCGGCATGGCAGAGTAACTCCGTCTAGGTATCGAAGATAGGGCGAGGACTTTAACGTACTCAGGGTCATCCCGTGATGTCTGAAAAAGCCGGGAAGCCTATAAATAGCGGCGGACAAAGGCCAAGGCATCGGCAAAGGTCGGGTGTGGCTTCGGATACCAGGCGGTTTGAGGTAGGGGGAAGGTAAATTGGGGGTGCAGCCGCTGAGTGAAGAGAACGACGAGGGAGAACAGTGCGAGTAGCCCGGTTCAGTACCCGGTGATAGCACTGAAATTGAGGCTCCTCACCTCACCCCATCACCCGCAAAATCTGGCTCACCGTCCGTTTCCCTGGGGCCACACCCGCTGGGAAAACAGCGGCGCAAACGCTATCATCATTTCCATGAATTCCACCGCAGTAAGCTCCTCAGCCCCTCATCTGAATTCTGCTTGCTGCTTTCCTTTTCGGATCAAATGGATAAAGTCGAGCTAAGGGCAATGCGGTAAATAAGGGGCGGGAACCAGCCTTTTGCCTGCGGAAGGTTCTTCTGCCGACGACCTATTGAAATAGCATCAAAAAAAGCGGGTGATCGGACTCGAACCGACGACATTCAGCTTGGGAAGCTGACGTTCTACCACTGAACTACACCCGCAAGGATGTCGCTGAGCAAGCAATATTGCTAGCGAGACTCCATTATACGATTATTTTCTCAAGGTATATTTCTTTGTCGAAATTTTTGATCTGGCGGGCGGGCTGAAGCTAGAGGGGGGGGTGCTAAAACGGCTCAAGAACCTTGCGATCGCCCTATGTCATCCAGGCGATGTAGGTAAACAACCCTGGCACCACCAAGGTTAGAGTTGGTAAAGCCCCAACCCGGCGAGCGCCATGGAGCTGCAATCGAGGTCATTAGAATGGGGCACGATCGATTCATCCTGCTTGACCGATAAACCAGCCGTGGTTTCCAGAGGGGCAGAAGAACGGAGATTTTGCCCAGTCACACCCTTTGGCTAGCGGCTCATAAGTTACGAAATATTGATTTCCCCGTTATGGCCGAAAGCCTTAGAGCCTTGGGATCGCTTGATTTATCAAGGAAATTTTCTCCTCAACCAGTTTCAAGGGGCCAAGCTCATGATTTTTACTGATTTGAATCACACCCCCAAATGGGGAAGGTTTGGTCTAATAGCATAGATATATGCTGCGTGAGCTTTGTTTATCCCGTCGTCACTGCTCTCTCACGCCAACGGCTCGACTCTAAAAAGGCAGGTCTTGGGAATGTTTAACGCCACCGAAATCCTCATCAGTGACTTTGTCGAAAAGCTGCGGGTAGGCTACCACCGCACCTACGGCGGCCAAAACCCCGACTACGAAGATATCATTGCCTGGGCAGGCAGCATGGCGCTCGAAAACATCGCCAACAGCGACGCGCTCTACCACAACGTTGAGCACACAGTTTTAGTTGCCCTAGTTGGCCAAGAAATTCTGCGGGGCAAGCACATTCGCGAAGGCGGCGTCACCTGCAAAGACTGGATGCACTTCATCATTTCCCTCGTCTGTCATGACATTGGCTACGTCAAAGGGGTTTGCCGCAGCGACCAAGACCGCAACCACCTCTATTCCACCGGTCAGGGCGACGAGATGGTCATGCTTCAACCCGGTGCCTCCGATGCCTCCCTCACCCCCTACCATGTCGATCGGGGCAAGCGATTCATTGAAGAACGCTTCGGCGGCAATCCGGTGATTGAAGCCGATGCGATCAAGCGCAATATTGAGCTGACCCGCTTTCCAGTACCCAAGGAAGAAGACCACCAAGACACCCAACATTTTCCGGGCTTGGTGCGGGCCGCCGACCTAATCGGCCAGCTCAGCGACCCCCGCTATCTAAAGAAAATTGGGGCGTTGTACTACGAGTTTGAAGAAACCGGGCAAAACAAGTATCTCAAGTACGATCACCCCGGCGACCTGCGGGCCAACTACCCCAAGTTTTACTGGAATGTGGTGCATCCCTACATTCAAGACGGGCTGCGTTATCTGTCGCTCACCCAAGAAGGCAAGCAAATAATTGCTAACCTCTATTCAAATGTGTTTATGGTGGAGAACGAGCAAACCGTAGTCCACACCTGATACCGTCTATGACCTGGTGGCGCAAGCTTAGAACAAATCGTCTGGCCCAGCTCGGGGCGATCCTGCTGATCGCCCTTTACGCCGTGGCCTTGGGGGCTGACTTTTTTGCCCCCTACAGTCCTTACGAGTCTCAGCTCAATGGGTCGCTGCTGCCACCCACCCAGGTGTACTGGCGCGACGCTGCAACGGGGCGGTTCTTTCCCCACGTTTACCCCACCACCCAGGGGCCGGTAGACATCAACACTGGGGAACGCAAGATTGTCGTCGATCGCACCCAGCCCTCTGCCCTCCGCATCTTCCACCGCAACGATGAGGGGCGACTGACCCTGTTTGATACCGCTGGCCCTGCCCGTATTAACCTACTAGGAACCGATGAGCAGGCCCGTGACCAGTTTAGTCGGCTGATCCACGGCAGCCGGGTTAGCCTCAGCGTCGGGCTAATTGGCATCGCGATTTCCTTCCCGCTGGGCATGCTAGTGGGCGGCATGGCCGGGTACTTTGGTGGCGCAATCGATGCGGTGCTGATGCGCCTGGTGGAAGTGTTGATGACTATTCCCAGTCTCTATTTGCTAGTGGCTCTGGCGGCGGTGCTGCCAGCGGGCATTTCCAGTACCCAGCGGTTTTCGTTGATTGTGCTGATTACGTCGCTGGTGGGCTGGGCTGGGCTGGCGCGAGTCATTCGCGGCCAGGTGCTGTCGATTAAAGAGCAGGAGTTTGTGCAGGCCAGCCGGGTGATGGGAGGGCGATCGCTCTACATCATCACTCGCCACATTCTGCCCCAAACCGCTACCTACGGCATTATTGCCGCCACCCTGGCGATTCCCGGCTTTATTTTGGCCGAGGCGGTGCTGAGCTTCATTGGCCTAGGCATCCAGCAGCCCGACGCCTCCTGGGGCAATATGCTCACCCTGGCGACAAATGCGTCCATTCTCGTTCTCCAGCCCTGGCTGGTGTGGCCCCCAGCCATCCTAATTGTGGTGACATCTTTGGCGTTTAACCTGCTAGGCGATGGCCTCCGCGATGCTCTAGATCCACGCACGCTGAAGCAGTAGCTAGGCCAGGTGATTAGGTCGTCAGCGGCCCGGCTACCCAGATTTTGGCGCTGCTGAATCGGCTTTTGGTGGGGCGGCCTAGAATCTAGGGGCAAAGACAATATAGTGGACGGTTAGCCTCTGCATGGTAGTTGTGTGGCAATTGGTCGATTGGGCGATCGCAGCTCTAGCCGCGATCGCCCTGTTTCTCAGCCTCTGGATTGTCGTTCCGGCACCAACCCTCTTGCTCTTGCCCCTAGGTGTGGGGGCTCCAGAGGTCAGCCCATTTTTGCTGCTGAGCCAGGGAGTCGTGCTGGCGCTGGCGTTGGTGCGACGAAGGGCGAAGATAGGAAATCGGGGGCGATCGCGCAATTTTGTGTGGCTCCTAACCCTAGGATTCAGCGCTACCGGCCTAGTCCTAAGCAGCCTGCCCCTGCTGCAACTCCCTGCCACAATACGGCGGGCAGAAGCCCAAATGCAAAGTGCCTTGGGAGCAAACTACAGCAGCCAAATTCCGGCTCAGGTGCGGCCCTTGCTGCGATCGCGCCCCTTTATCCTGGGGGATTTGATTCAGGGGTTGCCAGAGCCTGCAATCGCGCCGCAGCGCCAGACCGTCTCAACCCCAGACGGTGCCACTCTGGCCTTAGACGTCTACCAGCCGCCTGAAGCGCTCACCCCGCAGGCCCTGCACCCTGCCATCGTCACTATCTACGGCGGCGCTTGGCAACGTGGCGACCCCGCTGCAACGGCCCGGTTTAGCGTCTATATGGCGGCCCAGGGCTATACGGTCGTGGCCATCGACTATCGCCACGCGCCTGAGTACCGCTTTCCCACTCAGCTCAAGGATGTGCAGACGGCTTTGGAATGGGTGGGCGATCGCGCCCCAGACTACCGCATCGATCCCAGACGCGTTGCCCTAGTGGGATGGTCTGCCGGAGCCCATCTGGCCATGCTGGCCGCCTATGAACCTGAGGGTTTGTCTGTACAAGCGGTGGTCAACTACTATGGCCCGATCAATCTGTCGGCAGGCTACTACGACCCACCAGTGCCCGATCCCATCGATACTCGTGCCGTGTTAGAAACCTTTTTGGGCGGCTCCCCAGAGCAGTTGCCCGAACTCTATCAGCAGGCCTCACCCGTTTTCTCGGTTAAATCAGGGTTGCCGCCAACGCTGTTGATCTACGGGCAACGCGACCATGTAGTGAAACCCAGCTACGGCAAGGAGTTGTACGAACAGCTCCTTGCCAATGGTAACGTGGCAGCGTGGATTGCTATCCCCTGGGCCGAACATTCCTTTGATGCCGTGTTTCGCGGCCCTAGTAATCAAATTGCCCTATATTTTACCGAACGGTTTTTGGCCTGGGCGCTGCGTCCCAACCCGTAGCCTTTCATCCCCGACCCATTTCTTCCGGGCACGTAAGGCAGTAGCCTGAAGATAACGGCTTTATCAGGAGGAATGCCCGATGGGAACAATGGCATCGATGCGGCCAATCCAATGGGTTTTAATGGCCCTGCTGTGCCTATCGCTGCTGGGGTGCGGACTCATCAACCCCAGACCGCCTAAGGCGGTGGTTGAGGGGGCGATCGCCCAAAAACTCTCTCAAACCCAGGCCGTTCTTTACCGCCATTTTGCCGCAGCGCCTACTGATCGAACTCAGGTAGGTCGCATTCACGTTACCGACCATCATTGGACTGAGCTTTCCGGGCAGCCCACCATAGAAGTTATCGGCACTTACCATCTCAAGGGGGGCAGCCTAACTAATGCCCAGCGGGGCCAGACCCGAGAGTTTGATGTCTATCTCCAGCGGGGCGCAACCAAAGACCAGTGGCTACTGCTAGAGCCAGTTAATGTCCAGGGCGGAGAGATCCCTAAGTGGCAAGCAATTCCCCTCCTGACAACGCGCGAGGATGAGCCAGGTAACCCAGGTTAGCCCTTAGACAACGGTACTGGTGTGAGCTTTAAACGCCGCATCTGCCTGCCCATAGGCTTCTTCAGTAAAGAGTTGGTAGAGCTTCTCAACCTCTGTCAGGGCGTTAAACTCCTGCTCGACCTTGGTTCTAGCCGCAGCACCCAAGCGATTGCGAGTGTCGGCATCCTTCATCAGAAAGCTAATGCAACCTGACAGGGCTTGGCGATCGCCTGGCGGCACCACGTAACCATTCACCCCTGAATGCACCAGCTCACTTACCCCAGCAACCTGGGTGGCGACCACCGCAACACCCGCCGCCATCGCTTCCATCAGCACAACGGGGATGCCCTCAGCAAAACTGGGCAGCACAAATATGTCCGTATTTTGGAGGTGCTCTCTCACCGCCGTCTGAGATTGATAGCCCAAAAAGCGCACGTGGTTCTCTAACCCTAAGTCACTCACCTGCTGCTCCAATAGTGCGCGATCGCTGCCGTCTCCAACAACGGTCAAAATCACGTCAGGTTCGAGGCTGATTAGCTCTGTCAACCCTTCTAGCAGAACCGGCAAACCTTTCTCAGCCGCTAATTTACCCACGTAGAGCAGACGTTTGCCAACACCTTGATGAGTCACCGTTTCAAACAAACTTGGATCAACCCCGCAATGCACAATCTGCAATTTGTTCCACTGGTCAGGGCGCGAAAAAATCATGCCTTGACTGCGGCAGAAGTGACTAATACAGACCACAAATTTAGCGTGCTTAATCTTTTCATCCACCCGCCATCGGTAGGGTTCAAAAAAGATATGGGGCCCGTGCATCGTAAAGCTAAAGGTAAACCCACCTAGTTCGGCCGCTAACATCGCTACCGTACAGCTGGAGCTAGCAATGTGGTTGTGCAAATGGGTAATATTTTGGGTGGTAATCAGGTGCGCTAGAATACCTGCTTCTAGAAAATAGATCAGCTGGTAGAGAAACCCTTTAATCCCAGGCTGGCTCGTGGCCCAAGCCAGCTTAATGCTGTTAAAGTAACGGCTTGGATTACCCCATAGCAATATCAGATGGGCCTTGATCAGCAGCCCTAGGTTAAACGGCAATAGGTAATGGGTTTGCGATCGCTCTGTAGCCTGCTCAGGGCCTACGATATTCTCATCGCCGGGGCGGCGTACCGCAAAGGTAAAGACCTCTAACCCCAGGTCTCTAAGCCCCATGACCTCACGCTGAATAAACGTGTCTGTGGCTCTAGGATAGGTACCAGTAAAATAGGCAATGCGCATAGAGCTTCTCGCCATTACTAATGATAAAAATTAGAGAAAATAACAATTCCAGGGCTCTTTCTAAGACTCCGGGCTTGTCACTGGAACAGGCTTGTACTCAATCAGCGTAGCGGGCTTGTTGCGCCAACGGTTCAGCCAGTATCGGCTTTGCCCAAGCACCTGAGGGAGCTTTGAGACCGTACAGAAAAATGCATACAACCTAGCGTTTCCAGGCTCGTCGCCCTGGCTGTAGCGATATTTATAAATCTTCCATCCCAAAACCGGATAGCCTAGCAGAAGTAGCAGGCTTAGCCCTTGTGTAGGCCAGGCTAGGCCAAGGGTCAGAGCCGGAACAATCGCCCCCCACAGCCAGCCGCTTTTGTCTTCCTTAACCATGTATGACTCAGGCGGTTGACCATACATAGCTTTTCCCTCGGCAACGGCCCAGCCCCCGCGAATCGATCGCTTCCACCACTGACCAAAGCGGGTCATAGCCGCATCGTGTAGGGTCATGTCGGCATCAATACGCTCTATTCTCCAGCCTTTCTGCCTTAGGCGAATGCACATCTCCGGCTCTTCCCCACAGATCATCTTGGGGTTGTAGCCACCCACCGCTTTAATCGCCTCTACACGGGCTAGCATGTCGCCCCCGCAGGCTCGGGTCTCACCTACAGGGGTGTTCCACTCTATGTCAGCCAAGCGGTTGTAGGGAGAGGCGTCAGGAAATCGCTCGCGTCGTCGCCCACAGACAATGGCGAGAGCCGTATTGCTTTCCAACGCTGCCAAAGCCGCATCCATCCAGTTGGGCAGAAGTTCGCAATCGCCATCGATAAACTGTACGTAGGTAAGCTGGGGAAAGTTCTCAACTAAGTACTGAAAGCCTGCATTGCGTCCCCGTGCCATGGTGAACGGCACAGACATATCAAGTTCGACAACATGGATACCCATGTCGCGGGCTTTAGCCACACTGCCGTCGGTAGAGCCTGAGTCTACATAGACAATAGGACTGCCCAATGGCACGTTGTCCTGCAGAGACCTGAGACAGCGAACTAGGCGCTCACCTTCATTGCGGCCAATAGTCACAACGCCAATCTGGTGCATGTCTAACGAAAGAATTAACGACTAAAGCTCAAATTAAAATACAGGTTTGTGTATAAAGAACCGAGGCAAACGCCAAAAAATTCATTGAGACTTCATCAAAGCCACCAGTCAAAGTCAAGGCTTGAATTTGCTTTAAAGGCAGACTTAGCCTAACGCTTTTAAAGAGTGATTCTCAGCAAAATAAAGAAGTTTAAAAATCCTGCCTAACTGAACCAGAGCATCTAAACAAAACAGGATCTCGCCCTTTTGAGGGATGTCTTACTTTCAATACCGTGATTCTTAAAGTTGACTTATCTAATTTACCCCCTTAAGTTCAAATGCTAAATTAAAAATTTATTTTGTTATGCAAGTAAGTTTTGACAGCAACAAACTATGAGTTAATCATTGAATGGTCTGTGAGAAATTCAATCCGTGATAGATCACCTAATCCTCTTCAAGGCTTAGGTATTTTCAGAAGACTAATCAGCATTCAGCAAGCTCTCATGCTTAAAAAATAGAGCTTGCCCCAAAAGCCTGATCATGTAAGCATTGGCACATTTCCTCTGCTATACATGATCAGGGGTGATTTCAGGAATTAGCTGCTTAGACAGCTTTAGTGCTTTACGGCTAAGCCCACTGGGCAAGCTACACTGGTGCCCCCTAAGCCGCAATAGCCACCCGGATTTTTAGCCAGATACTGCTGGTGGTATTCCTCAGCGTAGTAATACTCTGGAGCGGCCAAAATCTCTGTAGTAATAGGGCCGTAGCCAGCAGCCTTGAGCGCGACCTCATACGCTTGTTTAGAGGCTTCTGCTAGCTGACGCTGAGCCTCAGAGTACACGTAGACGCCTGAGCGATACTGGGTGCCCGCGTCGTTGCCTTGGCGCATGCCCTGCGTGGGGTTGTGACTTTCCCAAAAGGTTTTTAGAATTTGCTCATAGCTAATCACCTTTGAGTCAAATACAACCTGCACCACCTCATTGTGGCCGGTCAGCCCAGAGCACACCTCCTGATAAGTGGGGTTGGGGGTGTAGCCAGCGGCATAGCCAACCGAGGTAGAGTAAACCCCCTCTAGCTGCCAAAACTTGCGCTCGGCTCCCCAAAAGCAGCCCATGCCAAAAAGAGCTAGCTCCATGCCAGGCGGGAAAGGAGGGGCCAGGCGGTTACCGTTGACATAGTGCTTTTCGGGAACGGGCATGGTTGTAGCCCGACCCGGCAGCGCCTCGTTCGAAGCGGGCATCTCTGATTTTTTGCCTTTGCCTAAACCGAAGAAAACCATAGGAATTATTGCAGTTTGCGTGGAAGAACTAATTCAACTATAGCGTCAACACCTTGGTGTTTTCTGAGAGCGGGTGCGCCTCTGGGCTATGGGGAGCGGGGTTAGGTGAGCGATCGCAGTCCAATTAAAAAATACCCAGACCCTTGTGGTTTTAGGCACTAATAAATTCTTGCAGACTAGACAGACCGCTCATCCTAGCCCTGGCATCGCCAGCGTCCCTGAGGGCTTAACGATAGTGGCGATCTAGCCGCAGCACCGTTTCTAGCAGCACGTTGGCTCCGTTAATGCATTCCTCGGGGGTAGTGTACTCTACTTCAGAGTGGCTGAAGCCACCTGCACTAGGCACAAAGATCATGCCCATATCGGTAAAGCGACCCATTTCAAGGGCATCATGTCCAGCACGGCTGGGCATCGGCATGTGGCTCAGGCCCAAGTTGCTGCTTACCTCAGCAATAACAGCTTGAATATGCTCGGCTGCTGGACTGGGGGCCACATTGAGCTGGGGCACAATCTCGATTTGAGTATCGGTATTTTGGCCAATCAGCCGCAATTCTTCTTTCAGATCATCGATCAGGTCATTAATGACGTACTCATTTAGGTCACGCACGTCGATACTGCACTGTACCTGTCCTGGCACGATGTTGTCAGCGTTGGGCCACACTTGCAGCGCCCCCACCGTCGCTACCTGCTGTTTCGGGGGACGATTGCCCAGACGATTCACCACTAGCACGATCTGGGCGGCGGCTACCAAAGCATCCTGGCGCTGATCCATTGGGGTGGTGCCAGCGTGGTTAGGCCGCCCAGTGACGTGGATTTGGTAGCGCTGCATACCCACTATGCCCTGCACTACGCCAATTTGTTTTTGAGCGGTTTCTAATATCCCGCCCTGTTCCACATGGAGTTCGACGAAAGCACAGATATCATCACGAGTGCGTTTAGAGAGAGAGAGCTGAGCCCAATTGCCCCCGGCTGCGTTGACGCACTCGTCAATGGGCCGACCATCTTTGCGGTGGTAGTCGGCAGCGTTGAGCGAGGCGGTGCCAGCCATGGCGCGGCCCCCAACCATGGTGTCTTCTTCGTCAGCAAACACAATCACCTCAAAGGGGTGGTCAAGGGTGATGTTGTTTTCCTGAAGGGTGCGAGCCACTTCAATCCCCGCTAGCACACCTAGGTTGCCGTCAAATTTGCCGCCACAGGGGACTGTGTCGATGTGGGAGCCAGTGGCGATCGCTGGGGCGTCGGTGCGGCCATTGCGGCGACCAATCAAGTTGCCAGCGGTGTCAATACAGGTATTTAAACCTGCTTCTACCATCCACCGCCGCACCAACTCACGCCCCTGGAAATCTTCTGGACTAAAGGCCAGCCGACAAACGCCACCGTTGTTGAGCTGTCCAATTTGACCTAGGTCGTCGATGCTTAGATTGAGTCGTTTGCCGTTAATGCTAAGGGCTTGTAAATGAGCCATGGGTATTTAGTTAGGAGGAGTTCAGTGAAGAGATGAAACGTTTGACTCCAGAAAACGTTACAGACCATCATATAACCGTGACGTCTCTGTATACAGTCCATTGTATACAGAGGTTGGGTAGGGTTCTGTTTGGAGAGAACTTTCTGCAAAGTGTTGGCCAAAAAGGTTCGATGAAGCCGCAGTAGCAGCCCTGAGATTTAGCTCAGCGCCATGCCGTTTGAAATGGGGAAACACCAGGCAATCGAACCTTTGAGCTGAAGGCACCTCAGCCGTTCAAAAACTTGGTTTGGCTAACTCTAGCTTGCCCTTAAACAGGCTAGGTTAGCTGCCACTTAGAACTGCCGCAAAAACCGCAGGTCGCTGGTGTAAAGGCGGCGAATGTCGTCGATTTGGTGCTGCACCATGGCTAGGCGTTCAACCCCTAACCCCGCTGCGAAGCCGCTGTAAACCTCGGGATCGTAACCCACAGATTTCAGCACGTTGGGATCGATCATGCCGCAGCCCAGTACCTCTAGCCACTTGCCCTGCCACTCTACATCGACCTCGGCAGAAGGCTCAGTAAACGGGAAAAAGCTGGGTCGAAACCGCACGGGAATCTCGCCGTAA
>JANPIO010000381.1:0-9395 GCA_031425055.1 Phormidium sp. VAR_61_metabat_6 | reverse complement strand
CGGCCAGGGCGACCTGGAGTTTCTCAAGTACGCCTTTTCGAAGCTGCTGTTCAACTTCACCTGGTGGGTCAACCGCAAAGACGAGGGCGGCAACAACCTGTTTGAGGGTGGGTTCCTCGGCCTCGACAACATTGGCGTGTTTGACCGCAGCTCGCCCTTGCCCACCGGGGGCCGCCTGGAGCAGGCCGACGGCACCGCCTGGATGGTGTTCTTTAGCCAACGGATGTTTCAGATTGCGATTGAGCTGGCCCTCCACGACCACCTCTACGAGGATCTGGCGATCAAGTTTTTTGAGCACACCATGTGGATTGCCGGGGCAATGGACCGCATCGGCGTTCACCAAGACGAGCTGTGGGATGAGGAAGACGGCTTTTTTTACGATGTGCTGAAGCTGCCTGACGGCAACTCGACTCGGCTGAAGGTGCGATCGCTGGTCGGCCTGCTCTCGCTGATGGCCGTCGCCGTCTTCCCCCGCGAGGCCTTTGACCAGCTACCCCGGCTGCGGGAGCGGGTCGAGAAGTTTATCGCGCGCCACCCCGAGCTAGTGGGCAATGTGCACCTGCCCATCACTCAGGGCTATAACCACCGCCTGATGCTGTCGATTCTCAACGAAGACAAGCTGCGCCAGGTGCTCACCCGCATGCTCGATGAGGGCGAATTTTTGAGCGACTACGGCATCCGCTCCCTGTCGCGCTTTCACCACGACCATCCCTACAGGTTTTACCACGCCGGGCAGGAGTACAAAGTCGGCTACGTGCCTGGCGACTCTACCTCCGGCATGTTTGGCGGCAACTCCAACTGGCGCGGCCCGATCTGGATGCCCGTCAACTTTCTGCTGCTGCGAGCCTTGCTCCAGCTCTACAGCTACTACGGCGACGATTTTAAAATGGAGTACCCCACCGGCTCGGGCGACGAAAAGACCCTATTTGAAATCACCCAGTGCATCAGCGAGCGCCTGGTCAGCATCTTTACCAAAGATGAAAACGGTCGCCGCCCGGTCTATGGCGGGGCCGAGAAGTTTCAGACCGACCCCCACTGGCAAGATCTGATTCTGTTTTACGAATACTTCCACGGCGACGACGGCTCGGGCATTGGGGCCAGCCACCAGACCGGCTGGACGGGCTGCATTGCCCGCGTTATTCAGGCGCTGGGCTACTTTACGCCCGAAACCGTGCTTGAAACCATCAGCCCTGGGGAATTAGTCAAATACTCTGTGTAGCTACAGCCGCCATGGCATTGGACTTAACGTTCAATTGACTTAACCTTCAACCGACTGGGGCAAACCCTATGGGAAAATAGCCCCCTAACCTTTTACGAGGTTGGGGGGCTATTGCCAATTGGGAGTAAGCCTTTAGGCCCAATCTTGCACTCCCTCCTCACCCAGGTTCTGCAATTTGCCCCCTCGGAGCATGTTTAAGGAAACAGCCGATGCATCTCTCAATGGCCATTTTTTCTTTCAATCGTTGCCGTGATGCCAAAGCGATTAACTCAGTCTATGGATGTGCTGTGTCGCCGTCGGTTTGTGCAGCTAGCGGCAGCAGCGGGTTTGACGGGCTTAACAACTTGTCGACCTTCGACCCGCGCCCCTACCGATGAACCGGCGATCGAGCCTAATCAAAATTTTGACTGGCGACGGTTTGCAGGCGCTCAGATCGGGTTGCTGCTGGATGAGCATCCCTGGACTACGGGCTTGCTGCCCTACCTGCCAGACTTTGAGGCCCTGACCGGCATCACCCTCAAGCCGCGCACGGTGGCAGAACCGGCCTACTTCGCGGAGATGGAGGCTCTGCTGCGGGCTGACCCCGTGCCGGCGGATGCCTTTTTCTTGCCGATGGACTCTACCGCCTACCGACTGTGGCAAGACGATCTGCTGCTGCCGCTGACGCCGTTGCTCAACGACCCTAAGCTAACGGCGGCCAACTACAACCTGTTTGACTTTCCCGAGGGGTTTCGGCTGGCGGCCATGTATCCACCCGACGACAGTAGCCCCCAGCTGTTTGGCATTCCCGCCACCTTTGAAGCGTATATTCTGTTCTACAACAAGCGGCTGGTGAACCAATTTTTGGGCGGGCGCGTGCCTCAAACCATGGCTGAGCTGGTGCAGGCCGCGACTCAGATCAACGAAAGCGGGCAGGCCATTGGGGCGGTGATGCGCGGGGTTAAGTCTGACGTCATTATCGATACGGTGACGGGAATTGTGCTCAACGGCTGGGGGACTGAGCCCACCCCGCTGCCCTTTAACCTGTGGTTTGACGGCGACTGGCAACAGCCCGGCCTCAACGACCCTCGCGTGGTCGAGGGGCTGACCACCTATGCCCGGCTGATGCAGGCGGGGCCAGCCAACATCAAACAGATGAACTGGCGAGAGGCCACTCAGCTCTTTCAGGCGGGGAAAGCGGCGTTTTACATCGATGCCAGCCTGTTTGGGCCTGACTTTGAGCAGCGTGAGACCTCTGCGATCGCCGGTCAGGTGGGCTACAGCGTGCTGCCCCGAGTTCACCAGCAGAGCCTGACCGGCCACTGGCTGTGGGGGCTGGGCATTCCCCAGCGCTCTAGCCACCCCCAGGCCGCCTGGCTGTTTGTTCAGTGGGCCACCAGCCCCGCGATGGAAGCCAAAATTGCCGTGGCCACGGGTGGGGCACCCCGATTTTCGAGCTGGCTGACGCCGTCGGTCTACACTGAAGCCATCAACTTTGACTACGCCCTGGCCGTGCAGACCGCCATGCAGACCTCGCGCCCGACCGCGGTGCTGCACCCCCACTGGAACCGGGTGGCCCTGGCGATCGCAGCCACTATCCACAACATCTACGACGGCACAGAGCCTGCCCTGGCCGCCGACCAGCTCCAGGCCACCGTCAGGCAGCTGATGGCGGGTGAGGAGTCGCCATGAGGGGCCGTCTGCGGTGGTTTAAAACCATTCGAGCCCAGCTGATGCTGGGGTTTGGCATTATTTTGCTGCTGCACGGCATCAGCGCCGCCATTGGCTATGGCAGTTTGCAGTGGCTCCGGCACCGCAGCCAGACCGCGCTCGACAATGCCGCGCAGCTGCGCGAGCTCAGCCTAGAACTAAAAACCAACTTTTTGCTGGCTCGGCAGGCTGAGGAAGCCTATTTTGATACCTGGCAAGGGGGCGATATCGACGCTAACGCCCAGGTGCATAGGCAAACCAACCAGGTCTATCTGGCCCAAGCTCGCCAAAATTTGGCCGCACTGCGGGAATTAGAAGCCCAAAACCCCGAGCTGGCCGAAGAATTTGCCCTGCTCGACTCGCTGTTTGACAACTACGAAGCGGCTTTTGAAACTACCACTCGCCGGATTGCCGAGGATAGCCTGAACCATGAGGTTCACCAGCAGCTGGAGGAGTTGGTCGCCGCCCTGCCCGACAGCCAGCGCTCCGAGATCATGGCCCTGCGCCTGGTGGTGTGGCAGCTGATGGCCCAGCAGCAGGCCTACCTAAATACCCAAGACCCCGCCTATCTCGATGATCTGCAATCGGGTTTAGACCAGTTGACGGCCACCCTAGATCAGCTGCCGATGGGGGCGTTAGACCCTGAGGCCCAGGCGCTGATACAAACCTATCGAATTTCCCTCAACGCCCTGCTGTTTCTCGATCAGCAGGTGCAGGTCAACCGCATCATTGCGGCCAATATCAACCGAGACATCAACGGCATTATTCAAACCGTTAGCGATCGCTCCGCCGCCCGCGCCGCTGCGGCGCGGCTTGAGCTGACCAATACCGCCAACCAGAGCACTGCCGCCCTGCTGGCCACGGCCCTGACGGCTCTGGCCCTGGCGATCTGGGCCAGCGTGGTGCTAGGGCGGCGGATTATGACCCCCCTGACGCTGATGGCGATCGCCGCCGAGCGCATTGCCCAGCAAGACCTCAGCCAGCCCCTGCAACTCACCGGAGACAACGAATTTACGGCGGTGGCCCAGGCCTTTAACCACATGGTGAACCAGCTGCGGCAAACCCTAGACACCCTGGAGCAACGGGTCGATCAGCGCACCGCAGCCCTGGCCACCGCCAATCAAACACTGCAACAGCAAACCCACTCCCTGGAGATCGCCCTGCAAAAACTGCGCCACAGCGAGGCCAACTATCGCCTGCTGGTCGACCATCTCCACGCCGGGGTGATCGTCCACACCGCCGACACCACCATTGTCATGGGTAACCAGATGGCGGTGCAGCTGCTGGGGCTGCCGCTGGAGGCCATGGTGGGCCAGCGCATCGACCAGCTCCCCTGGACGATTGTCGATGAAACCGGCGTGGCTCTAGCTCCTGAGCACTACCCGGTGGCCCAGGTGATCGCCAGCCAACACCCCCTGAAAAACCGCGTGCTGGGGATTTGTAACCCCCCGGCCCCAGACTGCACCTGGGTCTTAGTCAATGCGTTTCCCACCTTTGACGATGCCCAGCGGTTGACCCAGGTGGTGGTGACCTTTATCGACATCAGCGATCGCAAGCTGGCTGAAGAAGAACTGCGCTATCAGGCCCTGCACGACGCCCTCACGGGCCTGCCTAACCGCGCCCTGTTTACCGAGCGCCTAGAGCAGGCAATGCAGCGGTTTGAACGTCACCCCGAGCAGCTGTTTGCGGTTTTGTTCATCGATTTAGATCGCTTCAAGGTAATCAACGACAGCCTGGGTCACCTGGTGGGCGATCAGCTGCTGGTGCAGATTGCCCACATTCTGCAGCGCCACGTCAGGGCCAGCGACACAGTGGCTCGGCTAGGGGGTGATGAGTTTGTCATTTTGCTAGAGCACATCACCAGCTTGAACGAAGCCATCCACGTGGTAGAGCGCATTCAGGCCGATATCAAAGCGCCGTTCAGGCTGACGGGCCACACGGTGTTTACCTCTGCCAGCCTGGGCATTGCCCTGGCCAGCTCCGACTACATTCGCGGCGAAGACATGCTGCGCGATGCGGATAACGCCATGTATCGGGCCAAGGCCGGGGGGCGGTCATCGGGCTACAAAATTTTTAACCCGGCGATGCACACTAGCGCGATCGCGCTATTTGAGCTAGAAACCCATCTGCGCCAGGCCCTAGAGCATCAAGACTTTGTTCTTTACTATCAGCCCATCGTCAGCCTGCGCGATCGGCAGCTGCTGGGGTTCGAGGCGCTGGTGCGGTGGGTGCATCCCCAGCGCGGGCTGATTTCCCCCGGCGAATTTATTCCCCTGGCGGAGGAAACCGGGCTAATTATTCCCCTCAGTGAGTGGATTTTTGAGACCGCCTGCCGCCAGATGGCCGATTGGTGCGATCGCTTCCCCATGGTCAAGGGGCTGAAGATGAATGTGAACGTGGCGGCGGCCCAGTTTGAGCAGCCCGAATTTTTTGAGCAGATCAAGGCTATTTTGGCTCGCACCGCGCTGTCGGCCACCAACTTAGGTCTAGAGGTGACTGAGAGCCTGCTGCTGAAGAACGTGAAGGGCGTGCTGGCCACCCTGTCCAACCTTCGAGAGCAGGGGGTTGATATCAAAATTGATGACTTTGGCACGGGCTACTCCTCCCTTAGCTATCTCAAGCGTTTTCCGATCAATACTCTGAAGATCGATCAATCGTTTGTTGAAAATATTGACGTTGACCACGACGATGTCAGCATTGTCAAAGCCATTATTCAGATTGCCAAGTCGTTGGGCATGACCGTGATTGCCGAAGGGGTCGAGACTGAGTTTCAAACCTACCGACTGGAGCAGTTGGGCTGCGACGCCATTCAGGGCTACTGGATTGCGCCACCGCTGCCCCCTCACCAAGTGGAAGCGTTTATTCAGCAGCCCAGCCATAGACCCGCTTAAACGGTTTCTATTACCGGGGTGGGGATTGTGGCCAGCGAGCCGCCAGAGTATGGTAAGGGGCAAGATAGTAATCCCCCTTTAGACATAACTTTTTGTGATGCCCCCTTGTAATGAAAATACTGCTGCTAGAAGATGACCCATCCACCAGTGAATTTTTAGCGGATACCCTGACCAGCCATCGCTATGCCGTCGATGCGATCGCCGATGGGGCTACCGGTTTTGAGCTGGCCAGTCGCTGGCCCTACGACCTGCTGATTGTTGACTGGCTACTGCCGACGCTAGATGGGCTAGAGGTCTGTCGTCGCCTGCGCGCCCAGGGCAACCGTACCCCCATTCTTATGCTCACGGTCAAGGCCACCAGCGCCGACATTGTCGCCGGGCTAGACGCCGGAGCCGACGACTACCTGGCCAAAACCGGCGATGCGCCCCAGCTGCTGGCGCGGGTGCGGGCGCTGTTGCGTCGCAGCAGCGTAACGGCCCCGGTGCTGAGCTGGGGTGAGCTGCGCCTCGACCCGGCTCTCACCCAGGTGACCTATTGCCAGCAGCCCGTTGCCTGCCGACCCAAAGAATATGAGCTGCTAGAGCTGTTTTTGCGCCAGCCCCAGCGCATGCTCACCCGCAGCGCCATCATCGACCACCTGTGGCCCATGGCCGACACCCCCGTCGAAGGCTCGGTGACTAACTTGATCAAAGACCTGCGCCAGCGGCTCAAGGCGGCGGGCTTAGTGACCAGCCCCATTGAGACGGTCTACGGGCTGGGCTATCGGCTCAAGGCGGTACCCGCAGGCGAGCCTGAGCCTGCCTCCCAGACTAGCTCACCCCGGCTGGATCGAGTGATGCAGCAGGCAACCCAGCGGTTTCGAGCTTCCCTGGAGCAGCGGCTGGGGGTGCTAGATCGGGCCCTGCAGGCGTTAGAATCGGGCACCTTTAGCCCCGAGCTGCGGCAGCTGGCCACGACCGAAGCCCACCGGCTGGCGGGGGGGCTGGGGTTGTTTGGCTATGCCCAAGCGTCAGAGATGGCGGAAGCGATCGAGCTACTGCTGCGCGCTGCGCCCCACCCTAAATTGCGGCCCCAGCTATCCCACCGATTGGAGCTGTTGAAGCGATCGCTGATGATTCCGGTGGGTGAAGAAGACGCCATACTTAGCCGTGACCAAAGGGCCATACCTTAGCCCTTTAGTGTTGTATCGCTGCGCCTATGCGTCTACCTCGCCTGAACTTGTCTCCCCCTCTACCGCTGCACTGGGTGCTAACGGTGCCGCTGGTGCTGTTTGCGCTGCTAGCGATGGTGGTTGCGGGCCACTCGGTTGAGCAGGGGCCAGACCGAGCCGAGCAGATTTTGCTGCTGGTGCTGGTTACTCTGGGGGCGGCGATCGCCCTGGGGCTGCTGCTGGCCCAGGGCTTGCTGGCTCGCCTGCGGCTGTTTGCCCGAGTCAGTAGAGAGCTGGCGGCGGGCGATTTGGCCCAGCGGTTGCCCACCAATAGCCGCATCAGCGAATTTAACCACCTGGCCCGCTCCTTTAACCAGATGGCCGACCAGCTACAGCAGTCGTTTCAGCGCCTGCAGATCACTCTGACCGAGTCAGAGACCAAGTTCACCACCATTTTTCGCACCAGCCCCGACCCCATGGCGATCGCCACTCGAGTCGAGGGCCGCCTGCTGGATGTCAACCACAGCCTGCTGGAGTTTTTTGGCTATGACCGCGACGAAATGGTGGGGCGCACGGCCATCGAACTCAACCTGTGGACCGATCTGAGACAGCGCGATCGCTACCGCACCCTCCTAGCGCAGCAGGGCCGAGTGCGCAATCTAGAGATTCAGGTCAGAACCAAGGGGGGAGAGGTCAAAACCGTGCTGCTCTCCGCCGAGGCCCAGGCCCTAGATGGCCAAGACTGCCTAATTGTCACCCACCGCGACATCACTGATCGCCACCGGGTCGAGGCTGCCCTGCGCCAGAGTCAGCAGCGGCTGGCCCTGGCGCAACGGTTGGCCCAGGTGGGCTACTGGGAATTTGATGTGGCTACCCAAGGAATTGCCTGGTCGGAGGTGAACTTTCGCACCTGGGGCATGGAGCCAGCCTCGGCCCCGCCCACCTACGACGAGCTGCTGCAAAAGCTGCCGCCCGAGGATCGCGATCGCCTCACCCAGCGCATCACCACCGCCATTGCCGAGGGCATTCCCTACCAGATTGACCTGCGCCCCATCCACCCCGACGGCTCAGTTCACTACCTCGACGCTCGGGGCGAGCCGATCTTCGACCACCAGGGGCGGGTGGTCAAGCTGATGGGCATCTCGATGGATATCACCGATCGCAAACGCGTTGCCCTGGCCCTGCAAGAGAGCGAAGCTCGCTTTCGGCAGCTGGCCGAAACCGTTGAGGAAGGGTTTTTTGTCTACGAAACCGAGACGGGTCAGTATTCCTACATCAACCCGGCCTACTGGGTCGTTCGCGGGCTTCCCCTCGACAGCAGCGCCGACAGCATGGAGCAGTGGCTATCCGGCATTCACCCCGACGATCGCGATCGCATTGATGCCGCTTTAGGGCGCGAGCGCCAGGGCGAAAACTTTGATCAGGAATATCGCTACATCACCCCGGCTGGCGAGCTGCGCTGGCTCAGGTCGAAGGCGTTTCCCCTCTGTAATGACGTGGGTCAGGTGGTACGCATCGTCGGCACCGTTGAAAATATCACCGCTCGCAAGCAGGCCGAAGTTGAACACAAGCGCACCGAAGTCGCCCTGCGCCAGAGCGAAACCCGCCTCCGCAGCGCCTTTGACGACGCCCCCTACGGCATTTCGCTGGTGTCGATTACCGGGCAGTTTGTGCTGGTCAACGCCTGCTACTGCACCCTGCTGGGCTACACCGAGGCCGAGCTGCTGGCCCTCACCTTCAAAGACATCACCCACCCCGACGACCGGGCCAACGACTGGGCAGGGTTTCAGCACATGATGAGCGGCGCAGCCCGCACCTACGAGATCGAAAAGCGCTACCTGAGCAAACAGGGAGAAGTGATTCCGGTGGTGATCAACGCGGCCCCGATCTACGATGCGGCGGGCAACCCAATCTATTCCGTCGGCCATGTGCAGGATATTCGCGATCGCCTGGCCATCAATCGCATGAAGGATGAGTTTATCTCCGTGGTCAGCCACGAGTTGCGCACCCCAATCACCGCCATTCAGGGGGCGCTGGCGCTGCTGGGGGCCGGGGTCTACGCCGATCGCCCCGAAAAGGCCCGCCGCATGCTCGACATTGCCCTCAACAACAGCGATCGCCTGGTGCGCCTAGTCGACGACATTCTCAGCTTTGAGCGCCTCGAATCGGGCAAAGTGCAGCTCGAAAAAGAAACCTGTCAGTTGGCCACCCTGATGTATCAGGCGATCGACAGCGTCCAGCCCCTGGCCGATTGCTCTGGCATTACCATCGTCCTCATGCCGCTAAATCTCACTCTGTGGGCTGCCCCCGATGCCATAATTCAGGTGCTCACCAACCTGCTCAGCAATGCCATCAAGTTTTCTAGTTCAAGGGGGACGGTGTGGCTGAAGGCTGAAGCCATGGGGGGCTGGGAGTGGGGAGTGGGGGGTGATGGAGTGGGGGGTG
>JANPIO010000380.1:0-7709 GCA_031425055.1 Phormidium sp. VAR_61_metabat_6 | reverse complement strand
GACTTGTTATGCGGTTCTCACAGCCTCAACCGACTCCACGGCGGGGGTTTGGGATCTCAAGACCGGGCAATCGACGCCCCTCGAAGGCCACACCAATAACGTCAGCAGCGCTAGCTTTAATGCGACGGGGGATCAGGTGGTGACGGCCTCCTACGATGGCACGGCGCGGGTGTGGGATCTCAAGACCGGGCAATCGACGCCCCTCGAAGGCCACACCGATGAAGTCTCTAGGGCCAGATTTAAAGCGACGGGGGATCAGGTGGTCACTGCGTCATCCGATGGCACGGCGCGGGTGTGGGATCTCAAGACAGGGCAATCGACGCCTCTCGAAGGCCACACCGGTTACGTCAGCAGCGCTAGCTTTAACTCGACGGGAGATAGGGTGGTGACGGCCTCCAACGATGGCACGGCACGGGTGTGGGATCTCAAGACCGGGCAATCGACGCCCCTCGAAGGCCACACCAATAACGTCAGCAGCGCTAGCTTTAACGCGACGGGGGATCAGGTCGTCACCACGTCATGGGATGGCACCGCGCGGGTGTGGGATCTGCAGGGTCGGCAACTGGCTATTTATGAAGGCTACCCCGCTGCGCTCAGCCCTAATGGGCGGCGATTGGCTACGGTGGTCGATGGCCGAGTGCAGGTCTACGACATCCAAACCCTACCAGAGCTACTGGCCTGGGGTTGCCAGTGGTTGCACAACTACCTAGAGTACGGCCAAGCCACCGACGCAGACCGCGCGCTCTGCAACCTCCCACCCCGCAACCCAGCCCCCGCCGCCCCCTTCGAGTCATCCCTCGGTCGCACCCTGGAGCTGGTGGGGGTGAGTTGGCCCGACCAGGGTGAGGGGTAGGGGGTAGGGTGTGGATGGGTAGATGGGTGGATGGGTAGAGTCTCGTAGGGTGGGCAATGCCCACCTTGATTTACGCCGCTTCCCAAGTGCTCTCTAGCTGACTTTCCAAAAGTAGCGTATCTGGCCCAAAATCTTGCTCATGGGAGCCTGGCGCTTCATGCCGCAGACTGACCCGCCAGCGATAGAGACGCTATCGGTAGAGAACTCGCCTCAAGTTTTGATAAATCTACTACCTGACTCGCCTGGTCAATATCCAAACCCACCAAATGCCCCTCTGCATCAAAATCCAGCACAATACCGCTGGCCACCTCTTGAGAGTCAACACTGGGCTTATCTAACAGACTGATATACAGCGAATCTGTCTCAGGATAGTAGTGGAACTTCATTACGGTGGCCCTTTGAAATTACGGTCTGGGAACGCATTGAGAATGGTCTCTCCATCCTCCAAGGTGACAACCCGCAGGTATTTACCCAGTGCTTCAACAAAAAAATCACTAAGGCTTGTCGTCAATCTTTGCGTCATTCCTCGATCGCATCCTCGGCGATAGCTTCTCCAGGCTAATCAACGGCCCAGTGTCACTAACGACGGCATTCAACGCCATTAGGCACCCAGCTCAATGTCAAGGTTGTCGTCACTGTCTACTAACACCGAGAACCCATAGAGAGGCAGCATCTCGTCAAAAGCCCGACGAGTCATGTTCAAAATTTGACACGCCTGGTGAGCCGACAACTTACCCGTGGCATAGAGCACTGCCATCACGGCTTCCCTCACATAGCCTGGGTCAACATTCACCGAATCCGGCAATTCAACCTGCACCTGCATGTAAGACTATCCCTACTTAGGCCGTTGACATCATTATGACTTGTCGTCCGATACTGGGAGTTATCCCTTGGTCGCACCCTGGGGCTGGTGGGGGTGAGTTGGCCCGAGCAGAGGTAGGGAGTAAGGGGGTGGATGGGCAAGGGGTAGCCTATCCACCCAGATTCTTTGCACGCTAAAGCACCGCTAAGAATTAGCGCTTATTCTAGAGATAGTACGCTCTAGAGACCTAGCGATGAAAGCTTACGAATTTCCGGCCCAGGTCACCCAAGACGGGCAACTCAGGCTGCCAGAAGCCGCTCTAGCCCAGATTAATAGCGAGCAGGTAGTGCGCGTCATCGTACTCATTCAAGAACCCGTTGATGCATCAGTTGATCAAGCCTGGTCTACATTGGCTGCTGAGCAATTCTTAGCAGGCTACAGCGCCGAAGACGCCATCTACGATGCCCTCTAGCAATGGATAATTTTCCACCAGGGGCAGTCGTTCTGATAGCTTTTCCCTTCACCGATGCTGTTGGCCAAAAACGTCGCCCAGCGTTGGTCTTGCTCGATACTGGCGATCCTGATATTGTCGTTGCCCGGATTACTAGCCAGCCCTACGCCACGGCCTTTGATATCTCACTAACCCACTGGCAAGAGGCAGGCTTACTAGTACCCTCAACGGCAAGGTTGCACAAAATCGCTACCCTTGATAAAAAGCTAGTCGATCGCCAATTGGGCCATCTTGCCCCTAGCGATTGGCAGCGTGCGATCGCTGTTTGCCAGCAGATCTGGACAAGCTTCTAGAAGCCCAGCGTACAGTTTTTTACCAAACCTTCTACCTCAACGAATGGCCTCAAGGGGCAGAAGGCAGGGTATCGGCATCGACAGGAGGCTCTTTATAGGGTGCCAATAGCTCTGGCTTACTCTCAGGCAAAGCTTCGGAAGCTGTCTTTTCCTTAAGCAGCCCCTCTGCTGATTTGGGGTCTGCCAGCTTGACATAGGGCGCTGAGATCTCGCCCTTGCGCTTAGACTCGTAGAGATCAGCCAGCCGATCTTGCATGTCTTGCAGCCAGCTGTTGTGCTCGCTGCGAATGGTCTCTTCGGTATTGACTACCAGCTTTTCAAAGTTGTTAAAGCTTGCCTGCTCGATCGCAGAGAGCGAGTACCACCAGGTGCGAATATCGTAGAGCGCGTCGGCAGACTGGTTATAGCCCATGAGGGTGACCTCTACCCGGCGATACTCCAGGTAGTTGACCAAAGATGCGGCTATAGTCGCTGTCACCGCCACCCAGCTTTGAAACCCGATCGCCGCCAGCAGGGTGCCAAAGCCACCAAAAATGTAAACACTAGTCTGCAAAAGCTGGTGCTGGCGATCGTAGCTACGGGCCTTGCGCCGATACCAGTCAAACTGCTCCTCTAGACGGTACTTGATATAGCCCTCCGGGTCTAAATCAGAAGTGCGGTCAGGATCTTTTGGCAGACCATTGGCTTCTTCGTTAATCGCGAAAAAAAACTCCCAACCGTAATGGGCCAGCCGCTGACCCAAGATCCATAGGCGGCTAATAACCCAAAACACAACGCCTAAGCGTAGATGAGCCGGTTTTTGGTTTTCGTAGGGAAACAGAGCCCGCTGGTGCACAACACTGCCCTTCAACCGTTGACTAATCTGCTGAATTTTTTCGGCTAGTTCTGCATCGCGATCGGTTTGATACTGCTTGACCTGAGTGCGGTAATAAAAAATTTCCATTTTGAGAGCTTCCGCATTGCCCCGCAAAATCACCCAGCTATTGCCTCGACTAAACTTGATAGCAAAGGCCCGTAGCGCCGTCATCGTAATCGGAAGAACAATCAGCAGCAGATTAAGTGCCCCTAGGCCAATATGCTGCGGCTGGCCGAAGAGTAAGCTCAAAGGCAGTTGTTTGTTCAGTTCTGCTGGGTTTTCAGACGTGGCTATTTGGCGAAGAATGATTGGATGGACCACCGCCAAGACCACCACTAACAGCGCCAAAAGTGTAATCAGGCGCTCAACGGCCAGAAACCGCTCCTGGGATTTGGTGGCATTTTGGCTGTAGACCCGACACCTTTCCCAAGCGCTGTTGAGCAAGCTCTGGGAAACAGCATTGCCCTCGGGGGCAGGCACAGAATCGGGCGGCTCTAGGGGTAAAGAGGTCACGGCGAGAAACCTCAGGAGAGGGTAGAGCTGAAGTATTTCTGGAGGCGATCGCGCATTTGATCGACCGGCAGAGATAGATCGATGACCGCTAGCTTACCGCTGGGCTGGTAGCGCTGAATCAGATCAAGAACCGCTGGCTCTGTTTCTGGGGGAGATACGGCGATCGCGGCGGCGATCGTATCGGCTAGCCGCCCGCTGCCTGACAGCACAATCGCCGGTCTGCCCGTAGCTAGGTTTTCTTGCAGGTCGGTTAAGGCTACCTGTCCCCCGTTGATTAAAAGGGTCAGTGCCGGGTAGTCGATCGCAATATCAGAGGCCAGCTCTGCCAGCCAGGGCGACTCACTGCCCCACACATCACCAGGGATGAGAAAAAAGTTGGTGTGGTTAGGCTCTAGGTCATGACGGGAATCGTCGTGATGGCGATCGCTCGGCAGCCGGGCCTTGCCCTGGGGCACTACCCCAATCAGCCGAAAATTGCCGCCAAGAGTGTGCCGCGCCTGTCCCATCATATGAATGACCCCGGCATCGGTGCCGCCATCGAGCACCGTTAGGCCGAGAGATTGAGCCAGCGGCGCAAATACCTGATCAAAGACTGTTTGCAACCGCTCTAGGCTCTCGGCAGACATCAAGCTAGCCCCACCGATAATCACCAGCACCGGCTGGCCGGTGGGCATGCCCATGCACTCTAGGGCTTGCTGACTTGTGGTGTGAGGCAACAGCGACAGCACCTGAGCGCTATTGCCATTGTGAAAGTGGACATTGCTAATCTCAGGGGTAAAGGGGTGCAGCATACGGCGGACAAGCAATTTAAGACACTATCTTTAAGGAAAACGTATGCGATGCACCTTTCCGAAGAGTAACCCCCACCCCTTTATCTAAACGTCACTTCCAGCCCTGCATAGGGCGTGACAACCAGAAAATTAATAACAGGCATTATAGTCACTTCGGCGAATTGAGACACGCCTGTAACTAGAAAGGTTACAGATCGGGCGGTTGGCTTCCCTGTCAGATTCACGTTGCTGGCTCGCCGCGAGCAATCGCCTAAAAAGGCAACAGGCTCACCAAGGGCTCAAGCTGGCCCGACAGGTACGCAACCGCCGATCGCGTCACCGGCCAGCTATCGACCACCATGCCCGCTGACAGCATCATCATATAGAGAATCGAGAACTTGAATAATCCCTTCGCTAGGTCGCGATCGCTCGGCTCTTGCAGCAATGCCCAGGCCCGCTGAATAAACATGCCGCCTAGCACCAGGGCGATCGCCGCATACACCGCACCGGTCGCTCCCAGGGGAAACGTCATCATCAGCGTCAGGGGCACCAACACCAGGGTGTAGTACCAAATCTGCTGTGCCGTGGCCTCGTCGCCTGCTATCACCGGCATCATCGGCACGTTGACTTTGGCGTAGTCATCTTGAATGAGCATGGCCAGTCCCCAAAAGTGGGGCGGTGTCCAGATAAACACGATCGCAAAAAACAGCCATGCCGCCAGGGGCAGATCGCCCGTCACCGCAGCCCAGCCCACCAAGGGCGGAATCGCTCCGGCAGCACCGCCGATGACGATGTTTTGAGGCGAAGATCGCTTCAGCCAGAGGGTGTAAACCCCCACATAAATGGCAATGCCCAGCATGGCCAAACCGGCGCTGAGCAGGTTGGCCACCCAGATTTGGAGTCCAAAAGACAGCGCCGCCAGCACCCCAGCAAACACCAGCGCGTCGCGCACCTGAATGCGCCCGGCAGGAATGGGACGGTGGCGAGTGCGCTCCATGTCGAAATCAATGTCGCGATCGTAGACGCAGTTGATAGTCTGGGCCGAAGCCGCTGCCAGGGTGCCGCTCAGCAGGGTCACCATCAGCAGTACCGGATCGACCTCGCCCTGGCTCGCCACCCACATCGCCGCCGCAGTTTCAATCAGCAGCAGGGGGATGATGCGGGGCTTGGTGAGCTGCACATAGCTCTGCACAACGGCCTTAAAGGTCTCGTGGTGACGAGTGGGGGCATTCCATGTGGTGGTCTGATTCATGCAAAAAATCCTAAATGGTTCTAAAACCGTAGCTGCCAGTTAAATAGGTTCAAAAAAGTAGGGATAACCTCGTTGTGATGGCAAACATCAGGCCTCGGCGGTAGAAACTGTGGGAATAGAAGGTTTTTCGGCGGGGCCGAGACGCTCATCGCTAGGGGGCGACTCTAGGCGATTCTGGGACAGATCGCTGCGTGCATCGCGCCAGGCCAGCACCGTAAAACACACCAGAGTGCCCACCAGCGCTGCCCCCAGGGTGTGGTGAGCCACCGTCAGCGGCTCAATCTGTAGCCGGAGTCGAAAGGTGGCAATGCCCATCACTAGCTGAAGCACCAGCAGCACGCTGACCAAGCTGCCCAACCGCCGCAGTGGATACGTTAGCGCCGGAGTGCGCCACACCGTCCAGGTCAGTGCCAGCACCATGGCTGTGGTGGGCACAATGCCCAGCAGATGGCTATTCATCACCTGGCATAGCTCCTTGAGCCCCAGGCACTGGTGCGCCGCCCAGCGCGACCCTACTAGTCCCCCTAGCAGACATTGGGTGTAGACCACGGTCAGTGCCGCTAAGCCTATCCAGGGCAAACGACCCACAGTGCCGGTGCTGCGGTAGGGCAATAGGCAGCAGGCAATCACTAACATGGCGCTGAAGAATAGCAGCGCCGTACCTAGGTGGGCCGTGACAATGTCGAAGCGCAGCAGCTGGGTTACTGTCAGGCCGCCGAGTGCTCCCTGCACGCCAATGAGCGCCAGCGCCCCCACTGCTGCCCAGGGCAGCCAGCTGGGCACTTGCCGCCGATACCACACGCTGAGGACTACCAGCCACAGGGTGCTGAGCCCAATCAGGGCGGCATCGAGCCGGTGGAACCACTCTAGAAACACCTGGAGGTTCATCTGCTGCTGGGGCACCAGTTGGCCATAGCACAGGGGCCAGTCAGGGCAGGCCAGGCCTGCATTCATTACCCGAGTGGCGCTGCCGACGGCCATGAGGGCAAGGGTGGCTACGGCAATCTTCCAAACCAGTCGACGAATGCGATCGACCGGGGTAGGAGCAGCATTATTGTTGGGCCACAGCGCTTCACGGGCCGTAGCCGGGGATAACAACGAGGGGAAATTTGCGGCCATGCCATCTCCAGCGGTGAGCAGTGCGGTCGGGGGATGAGCTGCGAACGGCGGTTGGGGGTAAACCAATCCGCTAAGCCGAACGAAGACCCATAAGCGTAAACACTCAGGCGTATGATTACAGAACTAAATACATAATCTAGTCTTCATAGCTAGGTTGTTACTTACCACTTTAGAGAGGTCAACCCCTGATTGGGCAAAGCTTTAGGGTTTTCTTTGGGATTTGAATGTCGCGCTGGGGGGCTATATGAAAACTGGCTTTGTGCCGTAGCAAGACACACAACGTAACCTATCGTTACGTTTGGCGATAGGGGCTGGGGTCAATGCTGGGGCGACAAGGGTGGGGTGCTGGTGGCGATCGCCGGTCTAGGTGCCCAACCTGACCCCCAGTGACCCCCAGGTGACACAATGGGGTGGCCCTATTGGCCAGCCAATCCAACCGCTTTGTTTAACCGATCGCAACGAGTACTGCACCCATGAGCGCCCCCCTCACCCTCAACCTGTCCCAGGGTTCTGTTCGCTTTGCCTTTTCGCTAGAGGCAGCCCAGTCTCTCAAGGCCTCCCTAGACGAGCTGATGACGACGCTGAAAAGCGCCGCTGCCCAAGGGGGAGAGACCAGTCGTCGGGCTCCCCAGCCGCCAATGGAATATCGCCACAGCGGCGAGGTGTTTCTGGAGGTGTTTTGCAATCCCAATATCTGGCCCAGCCCCTTTGCGGCCAAGGTGCTGCTAACCCTGCGAGAC
>JANPIO010000379.1:0-3474 GCA_031425055.1 Phormidium sp. VAR_61_metabat_6 | reverse complement strand
CCAGGGTGCCCACCGCTGAAGCCACCACCGCGTAGGGGTCGGTGAGGGTCGAGGCCGTCACCATGGCCGAAAAGGTCGAAGCGTTGATGGTGTGCTCGGCGTGGAGGGTGAGGCAAATGTCAAAAATACGCGCTGCCAGGGGGTCAGGCTCGCGCTCGTTGAGCATATAGAGAAAGTTGGCGGAGTAGTTGAGGTCATCCCTGGGCTGCACCGGGTCGTTGCCCTTGCGCATCAGCTGAAACGCCGCCACCATCGTGGGAATCTTGGCCAGCAGCCGCACCACCGCCTGCTGAATGTACACCGGGTTATCTAGCGCTCGGCGCGAGTAGAACAGGCCCAGGGCAGCCGCGCAGGCCTGCAGAGCATCCATCGGGTGGCCACTCTCGGGGAAGCACTTCATCATGTCGCGGATGCGGTACTTAAGGCGGCGGTGGTAGCGAATTTCGTACTCAAAGGCCTCCAGCTCCGGCTTGGAGGGCAGCCCACCCCAAATCAATAAATAGGCCGTTTCGAGAAAAGTCCCCCGCTGGGCCAGCTCTTCAATGGGAATGCCGCGATATTCCAAAATTCCCGCCTGGCCATCCACAAAGCTAATGCTCGACTGGGTGGCCGGTACACCCTCTAAACCGGGCCTGTACTCACATACGGTCATAGTAATTGTCGCTCCCGTTTGCTGACCTATGATTCCAAGAGGGGTAACGCCCCGCCGTCATCAACGCTACCAAATCATCTGATCAACCTTAGCGCTGCTGTCAATGAAGTGGGGAGAAGGGCTGCGTGACAGCCTTCCCCGTAAACCCGATTTGGTCGGTGCGAAACAGTCAGCCAAGGCTCTGAAGTCGCCCGTGCCGATATCCATCGCCTACAGTGGTTGAGTCCCTAGATTGCCCAGACCAACTCCTATGACCACACTTTCTGTAACTGTGCCCGATATGGCCTGCGGGGCCTGTGTCAGCACCATTACCCAAGCCGTTCAGGCCGTTGATCCCAGCGCCGAGATTAAAACCGACCTCGGGTCTAAGGCAGTAGACATTACCGCCAGCGTGACCGCCGAGGCGCTTACTGAGGCGATTCAGAAGGCGGGCTATACGGTGCAGGACTAGGCGCGGCAACCTCGACCACGCGCCCCGTCGCCGCCGATCGCTGGGCGGCGGTTGCTACCTGCAAGGTATAGAAGCTGGCCTCGGGCGTGCAGTATAGTGCTTGCCCGGTGAGCAGGTGCTCGATCACCTGGGCGGTGTCGGTCGCAAACAGCCCTCGGCGCGAGCCGACCTCTAAAACGCGGGTGCCCTGGGCATCGGTCAGCGTCCCCTGGTCGCCATCCAGACAGAGCGACCCGTCGCTGCCGATCGCCTCTAACCGCCGTGTCGCCTGCCAGATGGTTTCGCCTTTGCCATAGGTGACCTCGGCGATTAGCCCCGAGGCAAAGGTGAGCTGGGCGGTGCAGAGGCAGGTGGCGTAGCAGGTCAAGCCCTCAGGGCCGGGGGCGAGGCCGCTGTAATGGTTTTGGCAGTAGACCCGCGCCACTGGGCCAAAGCAGTCGATCAGCCGGTGCAGGCGCGACAGCGCCCCCACTAACGGAAAGCCAAACAGCTCAGGGCAGTAGGTCCAGGTGGGCGGGGCAGGGCGACGAGGGGCCAGGGTGCAGTAGCGGGCGTAGAAGGGATGACCGATCGCCCCCAAATTAGCTTTAGCCGCCAGGTGGGTACCCCCCAGCAGCTCGATGTGCTCGACATGCAGCAGGCGGTGCTTTGCCTGGGCTAGGGTAATCAAGGGCTGAGCCTGCTCGGCACTCAGCGCCAAGGGATATTCCACCACCACATGGTGGTGGGCCTCTAGGGCAGCGGCGGCCACGGTGCTGTGGTCGCGGTTGATGTGGCAGACCACGATCAAATCTAAATCAGAGCGATCGATCAGGGCTTGCCAGTCGTCCACGGCGACGGCGTTGTACTGGGCGGCGAAAGCCTGGGTTTCAGCGGGGTGGTGGCCGGCCACGGCGACCAGGGAGGCGCGATCGCTCCCCTGGAGTGCCTCCGCCCGCAGCCGCGCCACAAAACCCGTGCCGACCATGCCGACTCGCACTACATCGCTATTGACTCTGGGGGTTGCCATCACCACTCCTCACTGTCGCCACCGCCATAGTACGTTTTTCTCTAGCGAGGGGATGGTGCTGCAACGGATTCTCTGGAATGCTGAAGGCAGTATCAGCCCGACCCTATGCCCCCCTTTGTGCCCCCCTGGTTTTTGCAAAATGGTCTGGCCATGACCCTCTACACCGCCCTGGTGTCGAGCCAAACCTGGCCCCAGAGCCTTGACCTACCCCCCGTCTCCTACCAAGACCATGTTTTCAAAGGTCAGGGGGAGGTGCCGATTTTTGGCCGCTGGTCGGTGCCCAACCGCTCGAAGGGCACCATTGTTGCTACCTACGGCATTACCGGCAGCCTCGACGACCAGTGGCAGCTCGAAATTTTGGGCCGCAAAGCCCACCATCGGGGCTACGGCATGGTGGGCTTTGACTGGCGCGCCCACGGCAAAACCGCCGACCTCTCGCCCACCCTCACTTCCGATGGCATCTATGAGGGGGATGACTATGTGGCCCTAGCCGCCCAGGCCAAGGCGCTGGGCTGTGCGCCGCCCTTCTGGTTTATGGGCTATTCCCTCAGTGGGCAACTGGCGCTGTGGGGGGCTAAAGCAGCCATGCAGCTGCCATCCGACAGTGGTTTAGCACCTGGAGACATTGCCGGAGTCGTGGTGGTCTGCCCCAGCCTCGACTCCAACCGATCGCTGCGCTACCTGAGCGCCGACCCGCTGGGCAAGTTTTTAGAGCGATCGATCGCCCAAGAACTCAAGCGCCTGGCCCAGCGACTTCACCAGGCCCACCCTGACCACTTTGACCCCGCTGCGATCGATCGCGCCAACAGCATTTGGGGCTTTGACCACGAACTGGTAATTTCTCGTCTGGGGTTTGCCTCGGTTGAAGCCTACTACGAGGCCAGCAGCCCGCTCCCCTTTATGGCGGAGCTGACTATTCCTACGCTGATTCTTTACGCCGCCGATGACCCGCTGTTTAGCCCCGAGATCATCCCCGACCTAAAGACTATTTGTGCGGCCAACCCTCAGATCGACCTAGTGCTGACTGATTACGGGGGCCACGTGGGCTATTACAACGGCAGCGCCGGTCAACGCCAGGCTGGCGATCGCGACCCCTGGTGGGCCTGGAACCGAGCGCTGGACTGGGTCGATAGCGCCGCCTGAACTATGGAGACCCCCTTTAAATTCCGCCCGTGACCACTGGAACGGGTGGAACGTCATGGGCTCAGGGCCTAGTGCCGGTTAGATCGATGAGTCATGCCCAATTCAAAATCCAATTTTGGCAAAATCCAATTTTGAGTGGTGAAGCCCAGGGCAGAGGAGCGTTGCCCCAGCCCTGGGGTGAGGACTCTACCCTTGAGGTTACTCAATATATTTGTTGGG
>JANPIO010000378.1:0-14593 GCA_031425055.1 Phormidium sp. VAR_61_metabat_6 | reverse complement strand
TTGACAGCAGCCTGCACTGAGGGAGCTTCGGCAGCCAGCCCGCCATAGACCTGATGGGCCGTGGTGCCCCCCACATCAAACAAGTCACCCTGGGTGCGATCGCGCCGATAGAGCGCGTAGGAGCGAGCCGCTACCGCCTGGGCCTTAAGCGCCTCCTGGGGCCAGCTAGCAGGCATTTCACCGCCAACAACGCCATAGAGATAGGCTTCGAGATCCACCCAGTTGACGGCGGTTACTTTGCCGTCGATGGGCACCACCAGCACCTTACCCCGATACCATTTTTCGTTAATGAAGATATAGCCACCGCCGGTCGGCTCCACCCAAAAGGCCTGCCCCTGCCAGTCGGCCAGCTTCAACCCGCCCCCCTGGGGAGTGACGGTGACCGATCGCCCCTGGGGAATTTGGCCCACCCCCTGGCCTGCCCCATTTTTAACCACGGCTGGGGTTGAGCTGCCGACCACCGCCTGATTGAGGCGATCGCCTACGGCCACCCGCATTTCGACCGCCGCCTGCACCGGCAGCGTCGCCAGCCACCACAGCACCGACAGGCTGACACCGTGCTTGAGAAAGCCTAGGGAGCGGCTGAGCAGCAGTCCAAACAGGGGTTGGCGAAGTAAAGTCATTGGTTGCGGCAGAACGTAGGAGAACTTTTGGGATCACCGGACAGCGATTTTTACGGTATCACCGATGGCTCAGCCCGGCACATTAGGATCCAACACATCCCTATGACGATCTCGGTGCTCGCAGGTTGCCCCAGCAGGGACAGCGATTAAAGTGGTTGCCTAGGGCGGCACGATTGGCTCATAAAGCCTGCGTAAAAAGGCCATGATTTTGCGGCCATATTCTGGATCCGCGCTCCAACGACCGCTGAGCTGATCGACCAGGGGGGCAACTCCGCGCACCACAAACAGAAAGCGAGGATCGACCTGGCGCTGCACCAAGGGGTCGAGGCTAGCGTAGGCCTTGAGGTGCTGAATCTGCGCCCGCACCCCCACCCGTGCACTGGGGAACGACGACCCCTCTGGCCCACCTGTGGGTGAGCCAATGCCGCCAAAGTTGTTTTGAGCCGGGTTGAGACTGCCGCCAAAGTTGAGGGAGTTGGTTTCGACCAGCATTTGACAAAAGGCAATGTCGTGATTGACCCCCTCGATCGCCGCCTCTTCGCGGTAGAGCCTGGGCAGGTCGCGGTAGGTATTGACGGCACCCTGATTAACGCTTTGCAGAAACAGGGTCAACTGCGTATCTGACGTGCTGCCGTTGCCCATAATGCGATCCATCGAGCCAGGGCAGAATTGGGTGCCCGTGCGCGATCGCAGCCGAATCGTGCGGGTGGGCGCATCCCAGGTCACCGTCACATTGTAGTTTTGCAGATCTACCGCCTTGATGTAGACCACATTGGCATAGCGAATCCGGGTGATATTGGGGGAACTGGTCGCGTCTACACCTAGCAGGTCGGCAATGTCGATGGGCACGTAGGCATTGCCGTTGACGATAATGCCAGTCTCTGGATAAATGCCGCCGTTGAGGTTGATGCGAATTTCGGGCAGGTTGCCCCCCGGCGCAGTGGGGGTACCGCTGCCCACCGCCCGGCTCCAGGAGGCCAACCCATCGGCAATGCCCAAGGCCACATCGCGCCGCTGCCGCTGAATGACAGCTAAATCCTGGGGATTGCTCAGGTAGCCCACCTCCATCAGCAGCGAAGGGCAGCCCAGGTTGCGGCAAAAGGGCAGCAGCCCTGTCGGCGACTCGGTGTCGGGCTTGACGCCCCGGCTGGGCACCTGGGGAATGCGGCGCAGCAGGGCCAGCAGCACAATCTCAGCGTGGGTGCGGCGCGTATCGTTTTTGGCAATATAAAACACCGCCGAACCCCGCACCGCCGGGTCACTGAAAACCCCAGCGTGAATTTCGAGGGCCACATCTTCAGGGCGACAGCGGGCGTTGATCCAGGCCAGGGTGGCGGCGGCGCTGAGGTCGTCGGGCACAGACAGCACTGCAAGCTGGCGCGACCTGAGCTCAGCCACCACCAAATCGCGAATCTGAATCATCTCCGCCGCTTCGGTGGTGTTGGGCAGCACGGCACCGGGGTCTACCACCCCATTCTCAAAGCCGCCGTGGCCCGCCGAGATAAAAATCTGTGCCATATAGAACCGAATGCTTAGACTCTCTGGCCAGAATCATACCTAGGAAATGGGCAAGTGGATGGGATGGATGAGGAGGGTAGGGGAGGTAAGGAAGGTGAGTAGCCTTTGTCACCCCATCACCCCCATCTCCCCCATCTCCCCCATCTCCCCAAACGCCGCCAGCGCCGCTCCCGTCACCCGACAGGTCTGCCACTCGGGCTTAATCTCAGCGCCCATGCTCTGATAAAACTCGATCGCCGGGGTATTCCAGTTGAGCACGCTCCACTCAAAGCGACCGCAGCCCCGCTCTAGGGCCAGCTTGCCCAAGTGCACCAGCAGCGCTTTGCCAATGCCCTGGCGGCGGTAGTCGGGGTAGACAAAGAGGTCTTCCAGGTAAATGCCCGGCTTCATTAAAAAGGTCGAAAAATTGTGGAAGAACAGGGCCATGCCCGCTGGCTGGCCGTCTACCCAGGCCAGCAGGGCTTCGGCGTAGGAGCGATCGCCAAACAGAGCGGTGGCCAGGTCTTCGGGGTTGCCGGTCACCTCATGGGCCAGCTTTTCGTAATCGGCTAGGGCTTTGATCAAATCCACCAGCGCTGGCACATCGGCGGAAGTGGCGGGGCGAATCTCAATCGGGCGATCGGCGGTGGAGGTCATAGGGTCTAATTTAGGCTGGGTAAGCGTAAGTTCAAAAATGGGGAGCGGCAATTGAGACGCTGGAGGGGTGCGATCGCATCCCCCGCCGCTTGGAAACCAAACCGCCAGAAACATAGCACTATTTCAAGTTCAGTAGGGTGGGCAGTGCCCACCCTACTGAACTTGAAATATGCCGCAAGGTAGACCAAAAAAGCTGAGGCAACCTGCCATAATCGCGAAGCCACCATTATTTTCCAAAAGGATCCTACGGCTATGTCAGAGCCTAACGGCGTGATGATGCAGTATTTTCATTGGTATATTGAGCCCGATGGCAACCTGTGGAATGAGCTTGCTGACAACGCAAAAGACTTGGCAGAGGCTGGCATTACCTCTGTTTGGCTACCTCCCGCCTACAAGGGCAACGCTGGCGGTTACGACGTAGGCTATAGCGTTTACGATCTGTACGATTTAGGCGAATTTGACCAAAAGGGCAGCGTTCGCACCAAGTACGGCACCAAAGACGAATATCTTCAGGCCATCAAAGTCGCTAAAGAGGCGGGCATTCGGGTCTACGGCGACGTGGTGATCAACCACATGCTGGGCGGCGATCAGGCAGAAGAGGTCATGGCCACCCCCATGAGCGACGACAACCGCCATGAACCCATTGACGAGCCTCGCACCGTGAAAGTGTGGACCCACTTCACCTTTCCCGGTCGCCAGGGCAAATACTCCGATATGGAATGGCACTGGTGGCATTTCGACGCCGTCGATTACGACGAAAACAACCCCGATTACAACGCCGTTTACCTGTTTGAGGGTAAACAGTTTGACGAAAACGTTGACCTAGAAAAAGGCGCTTTCGACTACCTGATGGGCTGCGACCTCGATATGGAATCAGACGAGGTGCGCAATGCCCTCAAAGATTGGGGGAGCTGGTATGCCGAGATCACCCAAGTAGATGGCTTCCGCTTCGATGCGGTCAAGCACGTGCGGGCCGGGTTCTTTCCCAAGTGGCTAGAGCACTGTCGCCAGATGGCGGGACGCAGGCTGTTTGCCGTAGGCGAGTACTGGTCCTACGAAATTGAGGCGCTGCACCACTTTATTGAAACTACCGGCGGCGATGTGCACCTGTTTGATGCGCCGCTGCACTACAACTTCAGCGAGGCCAGCAAGGCCGGAGGCGACTACGACCTCACCACCATTTTTGACAACACCCTGGTCAAAGAGCAGCCCGCTCTCGCCGTTACCCTAGTCGACAACCACGACTCGCAGCCCCTGCAATCGCTTGAATCGGTGGTAGAGCCCTGGTTTAAGCCCTTGGCCTACGCGCTGATTTTGCTGCGCCAGGATGGCTACCCCTGCATTTTTTACGCCGACTACTACGGAGCCCATTACAAAGACACCGGCAACGACGGCGGTGAGTATGAGATCTGGCTCGATAGCCACAAGTGGCTGATCGACAAGTTCTTGTACGCCCGCAGCACCTACGCTTTTGGCGACCAGTACGACTACTTCGACCACCCCAGCACCATTGGCTGGACTCGCCTCGGCAACGACGAAAACCCCGGCGGTATGGCCGTAGTGCTGACCAACGGCGACGACGGTCACAAGTGGATGGAGGTGGGCCAGCCCAACTGCACCTACTACGACATCACCGAGCACGTGAGTGAGCCCGTCACCACCAACGACGAAGGCTGGGCTGAGTTTAGCTGTGAGGCGGGGTCGGTATCGGTTTGGGTGCCGAAGGAGTAGATGGGTAGGCGGGTGGATGGGTAGGGGCGTAGGCGTAGCCGAGCCAGAGGCTATATGGCATTCGCCTAGTGCAACAGCTGTAGCATCTGGTTAGAGAATGATTCAAACGGAGATGATACAGCCAGCACTCTACCTGTCCCTAGAGCACCATTTTTGCTTTCAGAATCGGCCCCTCTTCCCGTTCTTCGAGCTGGGCGATGCCCAAAAAGGTGCCGTCTGGCTCGTTGAGGACTCGGTGGGGGGTGTTGGGCGGGATCACCATGGTGGGCGGAAACTTTTGCCCCTGCTGCCAGCGCAGAGCCAGCTCGGCGGGGAGGGCGATCGCCGGCAAATGCTCCAGGGCGAGCGCTGGATCCGCTAGCTCCAGCGCCTGCTTCTCCAGCAAATTCGTCACATCTTCTAGCGTGAGGCTGTGCGACGAGTCAAAGCCGCCACTGCGGGTGCGGGTCAGGTGGGCCAGGGTAGCTCCGGTGCCGAGGCGATCGCCCAAATCCCGCGCGATCGAGCGAATGTAGGTGCCGGGGCCACAATCTATATCCAGCGTTAGCTCCGGCTGCTCCCCCGGCTGCCAGTACTGCACTGTAAGGGTGTGAACAACAACCGTGCGCGAAGGCGGGGTAACGGCCCGGCCTTTGCGCGCCAGATCGTAGAGGCGCTGACCCTGCACCTGAATGGCGCTAAAGGCCGGGGGCACCTGGTCGATTGTCCCTTGGAACTCTGGTAGGCAGGCAGCAATATCCTCCACCGTCAGGCGATCGGCGGCTTGTTGAGTAAGTATTTCACCCTCTAGATCGTCGGTGGTGGTGGTAATGCCAAAGCGAATGATCGCCCGATAGGCCTTGCCCTCGGGCAGGTAGGGCAGCAGGCGCGTGGCCCGACCCACGGCTATGGGCAAAACGCCTTCGGCCAAAGGGTCTAACGTACCTCCGTGGCCTACTTTTTTGATGCCCGTCAGCCGCCGTACCGCTCCCACGCAATCGTGAGAACTCATGCCCTGGGGCTTATAGAAATTCAAAAATCCCTGCACGGCAGTTGGTGTAAATTTTAAGTCTTGAATTTTAGATGTCAGGTTCTAGCCACCCATCTCCCCCACCTTCCCTACCCCCCTTACTCCCCACTCCCCCAGACTTCCGCCAACCGCTGGTCGCGCCCGCAAGCCGTGCGGTAATACTTATAGCGCAGCGGGTGCTTGAGGTAATAGTCCTGGTGGTAGTCTTCAGCGGGGTAAAAGGTTTGGGCAGACTCAATGGCCGTGACGATGGGTTTTTTCCGAAACTTTGGCCCAGCGCTGAGTACTTGTTTAGACTGCTCTGCCAACGCCTGCTGATTGTCGTCGTGGGCAAAGATCTTGGCCTGGTACTGACTGCCCTTGTCGCAGAACTGGCCCCGGTTATCCACCGGGTCTACATTCTGCCAAAAGACCTGAAGCAGCGTTTCGTAGCCGACTTTAGAGGGGTCGTAGACGACTTGAACCGCTTCCACATGGCCAGTCATCCCAGCGGAAACTTCGGCGTAGGTGGGGTCAACCTTGGTGCCGCCGGTATAGCCCGAGGTGGTTGAAATCACGCCCTCTAGCTTGTCAAAGGGGCCTTCCATGCACCAAAAGCAGCCCCCGGCAAAGGTGGCCGTGGCTAAGCTGGGGTCAGAAAATGTCGTAGGCTCGGGCATCGAGTCAGCGGTGGCGTAGAAGGGTAGGGCATCCCACATCAGCCCGAGGGTGGCTAACAGCAGTAGGCCCAACAACAGCCTGCGCACAATTTGCATAGTTATGTTCGTTACGGTTGATCTCAATTATCAGCTTAAGGCAACGGGCTGAGATTCTCCTGAAGGCCTCACCTGCTCCCGGCGCTGAGGCTAGCGGTGGGATGATAGGTCTGGCAGTCTTGGGTAACGGTGGTGAGCCTTGATAAGGATTGATGATAGGTAGTATCGCCCCTCAGTTTCTCCACCCCTAGCTACACTTGTTGCCGAACGGTTCAGTTCAACAATTCTTTAGTTATTGCTGGTTTAGGACAGCTTTTCTGCACCTTGAGAACTTTTTAGGCCCTCATTACGATCCAACTTTGTATGATTAGGAAGTGTTGTCGTTCTAGCCGCACCGCGCGTCGCGGCAGTCCATTGGGCCAGTATTCTCCCTGCTCCAGAGGTCAAGCCCCCTGTGATTTTATCGTCTCCCCCTACCATCAACCGCGGCAAGTCTCTGTATGAGCAGGTTTACCACGCGCTGCGATCGGCCATTTTGACCGGGGCGCTTTCGCCAGGCGATCGCCTGGTAGAAACCCAGCTCGCCGAGTGGCTACAGGTCAGCCGCACCCCCCTGCGGGAGGCTCTGCGCCAGCTCCAGCAAGACGGTTTGGTGACCGCCGATATCAGCGGCGGACTGCGGGTGACCACCATTACCGCCGCCGATGCCGAAGAACTCTACGACTGTCGCCTGGCCCTAGAGGCGCTGGCGGTGGCTGGGGCCTGCACCCACGCTACGCCGGAGCAACTCAAGGCGATCGCAGCCTGTGTGGCCAAGGCCGAAGGGGCCACCGCCAACAGCCACGGCAGCCTCTCCGCCGAGAGCCTGCTCGATGTCGACTACCAATTTCATCATTTGATTGCCGAAGCCTCGGGCAATCGGCGGCTGGTGTCGCTGTTAGACAGCCTGTTTGACGCTATGGCGCTGCTGCGTATTCAAACCCTCCAGCAAAACCCCAACGTGCTCGATATTCGTCTAGAGCATCGCCAAATCTACGAGGCCATTCTCAGCCACAACCCCGACGTGGCCGTGGCAGCGGTTAGCCGCCACCTGCGCGCTAGCAAGATTCGCGTGGTCAAAGAAATCGAGGGCCACCAGCCGGTGGCGGCGGCCAAGGCATAACGGTTGGCTCTGCCCCCAGCCCAGGCGGGGATCACGGTCTGGTAGGATTTTGGGACTACTCACGTTAGCAGGACTAGCCGCTATGTCTCAAACACCAACCACCGGGGCCGATGCCGTAGATGCCGCGATCGCCGAGGGCATTGATCTCGACGGCACCCCGATTCCCGCCGCTAAGCTCGACCTTTACCACACGGTGATGGCCAAAGAAGCTGGGCGGCAGCGCAGCGGGGTGTCAAACTCGATGCGATCGCGCATTGTGCGCATTGGAGCCAAGCACTTCGCCGCCGATGATCTCAATGCCATGCTGCAAGCGGCTGACTTTGCGCCCCTCAAAGACAAAGAGATCGCCTACTTCTACGGCGGCAAGTAACTTCGGTTAGCTGTTTAACTGCGAAACCCCTTGCATTCCAATCTGGGATGCAGGGGGTTTTTGCCAATTTTGCAGCGGTTTGGTCGATCGCTGGATCAACTAGATGGCCCCAGAGCAACAGAGCTGCCCTCTAGGGGAACACTGAACTAGCTTTTGCGCTGATTGAGAAACGACGGTTATGGTGGCTCGTACATTTGGGTGTTTGGGTTCTGCACTGGTGACGGTGGCGGGGCTGGCCGGGGTAACGTGGGTACTCAACCTGCCCTACCCCATGATTCGCTGGCCCGTGGCCAAGACGGCCCCCCTAATTTTGCTGCCCAGCTACATCAAGATGGATCGCGACTATCGGCAAGCGGTATCGCTGGTCGAGCAGGCCGACCAATTGGTCAACCAGGCCACCTCAGCCCAAGATATTGAGCTAGGCGACGAAAAAGTCACTCAGGCTCAGGAGCATTTAGACGGTCTGCCGGTGTGGTTTTTGGGCTACTACCCGCAGGGCTACTGCGGCTTCGTAGGCTGTAGCTGGCGGTTTACCCTCGATGAGTTTGAGACCGCCCGCGCCGAAATTGGCCGTATGGAGGCCGTTGTGTTTCAGGAGCGCAATGCCCAAACCCTGCTGGCACAAGGCACCACGACCGTCGATGGGGCACAGCAGGCCTTTCAAACGGCAAAATCGAGCACTGACCGAGCCACAGCCCTCACCACCTGGCAGCAGGGAATGGATCGGCTCAATGAAATTCCGCCAGAAACCTTGGCGGGGCGGCAGTCGGCCACCAAGCTAGACGCCTACCAGCGCGACTATCAGCAGGTGGCGGGCAATGTCGCTGGCGGCAACCGCTCTGGCACCCTGGTCGATGCGGCTAAAGCCTTTGGCTATGAAGCAGCTGTCGCTGGCCAAAACCCGCCCCACAGCGCTGCTCGGTGGGAGACTGTAGCGGGGCTGTGGAAAACGGCGATCGCCCGCCTAGACGACATCCCCATCGAAGACCCCGGCTATAGCGAAGCCCAAACCCTGCTGGCCCAATACCAAACCAACTTCGGCATTGTGCAGGAAAACATCGCCAAAGAAGAGGCCTCAGCCAGGGCCTTTGACAGCGCCAATGCAAAAAGCACTCGTATGCTGGCCCAAAACCTAGAGGGCATGGAGCGCAATCAGATCGCCAGCCTGCTGCAAGACATCATTAACGATTTAGAAAAAGTTGAGCCCAACACCACCAGCCATGCTCGGGCCAGCGAAATGCTTCGGTCTGCTAATCAAAAGCTGGCACAGCTTAAGTAGAGAACTAGATGAGATCAAAGCTTTGAATCCCAGACGATAGGCAACCCAACGCCAATGTTTCGCGGATGTTGAACTGTTGCTAACCCTTCCTAGAGTGCAGACTTCGCCCTAAAAGCAACCGCATCTGCGCCGCAGCCAGGGACCAAGCGAAGGGAAGTATTGCTCTTCTTTGCAAAACCCCTAGGGTCTCCGGAAGCAGACCGGTTTCAGGTGTATTTGATCACGGAACCATCTCCCCACGTCACTCCATGTTAAAGCTCAATAACTTGCAACTCGGCCAAAAATTTACCCTGCTGCTGCTGCTCGTATTTTTGGGGGGCATTATTACTAGCAGCATCGCCCTGTCTTCGGTTTTAAACCAGAGCGCCCAGGCTCAACTCACCACCAACGCCCTGATGTTGATGGAAACGATGAATTCTGTGCGCGATTACACCACCAACCAGGTGAATCCAGAACTGGTCGCGCGGCTAGATACCGAATTTTTACCGGAAACCGTGCCCGCTTATTCGGCGCGAGAAGTGTTTGAAACCTTTCGTGGCAATCCCATCTATGCTGATTTTTTCTATAAAGAAGCCACCCTCAACCCCACTAATTTAAGAGACAAAGCCGATGGCTTTGAGGCCCAGCTCGTCGAACAATTTAAACAGCAGAGTACAGCCCACGAAACCAGTGGCTTTCGGCAAACTCCGGCGGGCGACCTCTACTACATCGCTCGCCCCATCAAAATTGGCAAGCCGAGCTGCCTAGAATGTCACAGTACCCCCGCCGCCGCCCCGGCCAGCATGATCGAGCGCTACGGTGCCAATAACGGCTTTGGCTGGCATTTAGACGAAATTGTCGGGGCTCAAATGATCTCCGTACCGGCTGAAAAAGTGCTGAAAAGTGCCCGTCAGTCGCTGGTGCTGATCCTCGGCATCTTTGTAATTGCCTTTTCGCTGGCGATCGTGCTGGTGAATCTGTGGCTGAAGCGCTACGTGGTGCGCCCCCTCAATCGCATGGCGTTGGCAGCGGAAGCGGCCAGCATGGGCGACCCGGTGGCAGAGTTTAGCCAAGACTCTAATGACGAAGTGGGCAAGTTAGCAGAAGCCTTTAACCGCATGCAAATGAGTCTGCAAATGGCCATGCAGCGCCTGGAGCGCTACCGAGAAGGGCGACGTAACTCAGGGGATTTTTCCGGTAAGTAAATAGTGGGTATCGATAAAGGTCAACCTAAATTCAATATCAAGTACGTTTTGCAGTAGCTCATTATGCTGGGTCACTACTGCATTTGTCGGTGGAATTCAGCGGCCTTTTTGGCATCAGGGATTTCGGCTGCGAGGCGGTTAATCAGATCTTGAGGCGAAAGCTGAGGAAAATCGGCCAGAGTGTCTTCGATCAGGTAGTTGGCCATGGGGCCAATGCAACGGGTCAGTGCTTGCCGACAGCGGTTCACAAATTCTGGGCTGGGGCGTGCGGCTGGGGCTACAGCATCCAAGATTGACTCTGGATCAGCAGCCGTAAGCTCATGGAAACTATCGATGAGGCTGAAAGCATTTTCGTCTACGGCGACCTGAATGCGGCTGACAAAATCTGTGGCCTGGCGTCCATTGGAAAGCTGACTCGCCAAAATTTCGACAAATTCCTCTGGTGTCGCCTGGGGATGCTGCTCGATCATGTCTTCGACAATCACGCTGGCCATGGGGCCAATGCAGCGGGCGAGTTCATGGCGGCAGGCCGCCATGAATGAGGGATTATATAGCTCAGAGAAACCTATTTTCGGTGGGGTCGCCGCAGGGGAATTGAGCTGATGGACAGACGGAGCCCAAGCCGATTCAACAGTCAGGGGAGAGATGGGGGCTTTAATTGTCTCTGCCAGCGGCGACAAACGCTGCATCACGTCGCGGGCCGTTTGAAACCGAGCTTTTGGTTTCTGCTGCACCAGCTGGGTGAGAATGTTAGCCAAACTTGGGCTCACGCTGGTGTAGGTCTGCCAGTGCCATTCCAGCGACTCTCGGTCAATCAGGTCACAGGGATAGCGGCCGGTCAGCAAAACGATCGCCGTCACCCCCAGCGCATAGAGGTCGCTGGAGGGAAAGCTTTGGCCTAGATGAATTTGCTCCGGCGGTGAGTAGCCAAATTTGCCCACCATGGTGGCGGGTTGGGCTTCGTCGGCTGCGGTCACCTCGTCAGAGAGTAGAGTGCTAATGGCGTCGCTGACCAGACCGAAATCAATCAGCACAGGCAGGCTGCGATCGCGACAGTACATAATATTGTCCGGCGAGATATCGCGGTGCACGATATTCAAGCCGTGGAGATAATCCAGCACTTGCAGCATCTGCACCAGCCACTGCACGACCTCGGCCTCAGAAAACTGGCTGTCTTGCTGACGGCGCTGCTTGATCAGCTGAGAATAGGGCACACCATCGATATATTCCTGCACAATAAACAGGCGCTCTTTCTGGGTAAAGCAGGCCAGAAACTTAGGCACCTGGGGATGATCGAGCTGGTATAGGGTTTTGGCTTCTCGCTTGAATAAATCCAAGGCCTTTTGCAGGTTGCTCCCCGACTTTTTGGTGGGGAAAAACTCCTTCAGCACGCAGGCCTCACCAAATCGCTGAGAATCTTCGACTAAATAAGACCGACCAAAGCCGCCCTGCCCTAGCACGCGCTGAACGATATAGCGACCGCCTACCTTAGAGCCGGGGGCCAAGAGCCTTCGATCTATGGAGGCTTCGGCAGTTGGCTCAAGCCCTTCTTCGGTGGTGATGGCTGAGGGGCTGGCCCCATTGGGCTCCCTCGGCAGGGCATGGACGTGGTAAGCCGGCACCAGCTCTTGAATGTTTTTAAGCTGGAGTGGCCCCGCGTAGGTGGTGTCTAAATCGAGGCGTGACTTGACCACGTCGTAGACAATTTTAGAAATGCAGATTCCGCTGGGGTGTGCTTCGCTCTGGAGGCGAGCGGCAATGTTGACCCCGTTGCCCATGACGTCAGACTGACTAAAAAAGACATCCCCCAAATGGATGCCGATACGGTGCAGCAGAGCTGGCTCACCCTCGGCATCGGCATTGACGCGGTGCAGTTCTTTTTGAATTTCGAGCCCGCAGGTGACGGCCTGCACCGCACTGGCAAAGTACATTAGTAGGCCGTCACCCGTCGATTTCAGCACTTTGCCCTCAAACTGATCGCAGAGCGTCTCCATCAGCGCCTGGTCGCGCTGGAGCTGGGAGAGGGTTAATTCTTCACGTATTGACATGCGAGCGCTAAAGCCGACCGCATCGGTCAGCATAATAGCGGCTAGGGTGCGATGTCCGTGGGTCACACGAGTCAGCTCCAAGGGTTGCTAGAGACGTCTAAATAGCTAACGAACCGATGCGGTTAACGACGGTGAACGTCACCCCATGGGCGGCGATTCACTAAAGGCCCCCCAGACGGTGATGATGGTATAGCATGCACTCCTAAACCTGAGATCTATCGTTCTGGCCGCTGTTTTGACCGCAAAGCACCGGCAAATGAGCGGTGAACAATGTCTCTCAGCAATGACTTTGGCCCTAATTCTAGCCTATGGATAGAGCCGTCGCCGTCTCGCAACTCACGATTCAAGCATCTCGGTAGAGTCAATGGGCAAGGGATTGACGGCGCAGTAGCTACGGTTAAGAGCCGATAGTTAACACCGCAGGCTGCTCTGTAATGCGCGACTCTAACGGCCGCACTTTGTTGACCAAGGCGATTAGCTGACTCAAGTCGGGTGGCGGCGCATTGGGAATGTAGCCCGCATCAGCGGTGATGGTGGAGGGGGCATTTTGCATGGCCTGCTCAAGATATTGCTGCTGGTTGCGATCAATCTGGGGGCTGATCAAGACCGCCCCTGGAGGAATGGCGCGGCTGGTGTGCAAGATGCAGAAGGTGTCGCCCGAAAACGCGCTGCGCTCCTGCTGGAAGGCGTCTTCTGACATGGCCCCGGCGGCCACTCGGCCATTGGCAATCCACTCCAACGCTGTAGCGGGGGTGGAGGCAAACTCAATGGCCTTGAGGGTGAGGCCGTAGAGGTCGTATAGGGGAAGATAGTAGCCCGTAGCGGATCCGGCTTCTCCTAGGGCGAGGGTTTGATTGGCGAGGTCGCCCAGCCCCTGAAGCGGGCTATCGTTGCGCACCACCAGCACCGACTTTTGGTTTGGCGCACCCAGCATAGTAAAGATGGGTAGATAGTTGGCTTCGGCCATGGCGATCGCCGCTAGCCCTGAGGGGGCAAACACCAGCGACCAGTTGGCATCGCGAATTTGCTCAAGGGCGCGAATTTCGTTGAACACCGGCTCTAGCTCAACGATCGCCTTGAGCTGCTCGGCCAGGTAAGTCTGGAATCGCTGGTATTTTTCTAACGAGCCCGCGCCGTCGTCGTAGCTGACCAGCCCTATGGTGAGTCGCAGGGGCTGCTTGGATACCTTAGCTGGGCTACAGCCGATCGCCTGGAGTAGCACCACCGTCACCAGACCCACCAAACATACGTTGAAAAACCGACGCCATCGACTCATAAAGATCCACAAACAGGTTGAGAGAGATATCTGCCCGAAACTCTGCACCAGTGTTTGCAGCTTAGATCGACGGCTTTAACAATCCAGATCTTCTTTGTATTCTGTGACGTTTGGGCGGCTGTGCTGCGGGGGGCGATCGCGTCATCCAAAGTAGTCCGGTTCATTCCCTGGCGTCCACTTGATGTTGCAGCCAATGCTGGGTTTCTGGTGGCCGGGCATGGCCTCAGCCGCTAGCACGGCATCGAGCGCCGCCCGCAGATCTGCACCCGTAACCGGCACATTGTTGCCTGGGCGACTGTCGTCGAGCTGGCCCCGGTAGGCCAGGGTTTTGGCCTCATCAAACAGAAAAAAGTCGGGGGTGCAGGCGGCGGTATAGGCCTTGGCCACGTCCTGGGTTTCGTCAAAGCAGTAGGGGAAGGTAAAGCCCACGTCTTGGGCCTGGGCCTTGAGGTGTTCTGGGCCATCCTGGGGGTGGGTTTGCAGACTGTTGGCGCTGATGGCGACGATGCCCACGCCCTTAGAACCGTAGTCTCGGCCAAGGCGGGCCAGCTCTTGCTCCACGTGCTTAACGAAAGGGCAGTGGCGGCAGATAAACATCACCAGCAGCGCCTTGGCATCGGCGAACGTGCCGAGGTTAATAGTTTGGCCGCTGACGACATCAGTGAGTTCAAAGTGGGGGGCAGCGGTGCCCAGGGGCAGCATGGTAGATTCCACCATAGCCATGGGATGCAGTCTCCAGGGTGAATTTTCTTTATCGTACTGAATCCTACTGGGGGATCTGGCTATGACCGCTGATGCTTTGCCGGCCATTCGCAACTACCTGGTGCTTTCGCCCACCCTGGGCACCGCTGGGCAGCCCACCGCCGAGCAGTTTAAGGCAGTGGCCGAGGCCGGTTACACGGTCGTGGTGAACTTGGCACTGTCCACCTCCGATCACGCCATCCCCAACGAAGCAGAAGTGCTGAAAAGCTTGGGGATCACCTACGTTCACATTCCGGTGGTGTGGGAAGCGCCGACCCCGGCAGACTTGGCCATCTTCTTTAAGGTGATGGATCGCAACCG
>JANPIO010000377.1:0-3668 GCA_031425055.1 Phormidium sp. VAR_61_metabat_6 | reverse complement strand
CTGCGATCGCTCCACAAGTCTCGGCCTTACCCATCCAAACTTAGCCTCCGTCATAATCTAGGCCAGCCCTCTAGCGCCACACCAGAGGTAAACCCATGAGAACTGAATGGATCGCTAAGCGCCAAGGCCACGCCAACGTGTCGCAGATGCACTACGCTCGCCAGGGCGTGATCACTGAAGAGATGGCCCACGTAGCGAAGCGGGAGAACCTGCCCGAGGAACTAATTCGCGACGAGGTGGCGCGGGGCCGCATGATCATCCCCGCCAACATTAACCACCCAAATCTAGAGCCGATGGCGATCGGTATCGCCTCGAAATGCAAGGTGAATGCCAACATCGGCGCATCGCCCAACTCGTCAGATATCAACGAAGAAGTGGCCAAGCTGCACCTGGCAGTGAAATACGGGGCCGACACCCTGATGGATTTATCAACGGGGGGCGGTGATCTCGATGCCATTCGCACCGCCATTATTCAGGCTTCCACGATCCCGATCGGCACGGTGCCGGTTTACCAGACGCTGGAGAGCGTCCACGGCAACATTGAAAACCTCACCGCCGATGACTTTTTGCACATTATCGAGAAGCACGCCCAGCAGGGGGTCGATTACCAGACCATCCACGCCGGAATTTTGATTGAGCACTTGCCCCTGGTGCGCGATCGCATCACCGGCATTGTCTCGCGCGGCGGCGGCATCTTGGCCCGCTGGATGCTGCACCACCACAAGCAAAACCCTCTCTACACCCACTTCAACGACATCATCGAAATCTTCAAGCGCTACGACGTGTCGTTTAGTCTGGGCGACTCCCTGCGCCCCGGCTGCCTGCACGACGCCACCGACGCCGCCCAGCTAGCCGAACTCAAAACCCTGGGCCAGCTCACCCGCCGGGCCTGGGAGCACGACGTGCAGGTGATGGTCGAAGGCCCCGGCCACGTGCCCATGGATCAGATCGACTACAACGTCAAAAAGCAAATGGAAGAGTGCGCCGAAGCGCCCTTCTACGTGCTCGGTCCGCTGGTCACCGACATTGCCGCTGGCTACGACCACATCAGCTCGGCGATCGGGGCAGCGCTGGCGGGCTGGAGCGGGGCGGCCATGCTCTGCTACGTGACACCGAAGGAGCACCTGGGCTTGCCCAATGCCGAGGATGTGCGGGCGGGGCTGATCGCCTACAAGATAGCGGCCCACGCTGCCGATATTGCTAGGCACAGACCGGGGGCGCGCGATCGCGACGATGCCATGTCCCACGCCCGCTACAACTTCGACTGGAACAAGCAGTTTGAGCTGTCGCTGGATCCTGAGCGGGCGAAAGAGTACCACGACGAAACCCTGCCCGCCGACATCTACAAAACTGCCGAGTTTTGCTCCATGTGCGGCCCCAAGTTCTGCCCCATGCAGACCAAGGTCGATGCCGATGCGCTGACTGAGCTGGAGAAGTTCTTGGCTAAGGAGACAGCAGGCGTGTAGCAACAAGCCCCGTCAAATAAGCCCTATCGTAGGGTCGGCAATTGGATTCCCGCTCGTGCAGGTATAAGAAAGCCCGTCGCACGGGCAGGAATCCATTGGTTAGAGCAGCGCCTATGATGCTTAGTGAGCAATGATCAAAGCACAACTATGGCGAAGCGGGAGAGCGATCGGGCATGACGCAATCGGGGATTTTGAAGAACTACATCAACGGCCAGTGGGTGCCGTCTGCGGCAGGGGATATGCTCTCAGTCAACAACCCAGCCACGGGGGAGGTGCTGGGCCAGGTGCCTGTTTCTCCTAAAGACGAGGTCGATCAGGCTGCCCAGGCCGCTGCGATCGCCTTTGAAGACTGGCGACGAGTGCCTCCGCCCCAGCGAGTGCAGCCCCTATTTAAGCTCAAAGACCTGCTGGAAATCTACCTGGACGAGCTAGCCCAGATCATCACCCAGGAGTGCGGCAAAACCCTGGTCGAGTCCAAAGGTGAACTGCGGCGGGCGATCGAGAACGTCGAGGTGGCCTGCGGCATTCCGATGATGATGCAGGGCACGGTGCTAGAGGATGTTGCCAGCGGCATCGACGAGTTTATGATTCGGCAGCCATTGGGGGTAGCGGCGACGATCGCCCCCTTCAATTTCCCCGCCATGATTCCCTTTTGGTTCATGCCCTACGCCCTGGCCTGCGGCAACACCTACATCGTCAAACCCTCCGAAAAAGTGCCCCTAACCATGCAGCGCATCTTCGAGCTGCTAGATGCGGCGGGCTTCCCCCCCGGTGTAGTAAACCTGGTGCACGGGGCTAAAGAAACGGTGGATGCGATTTTAGAACACCCCACCATTCGGGCGATCAGCTTTGTCGGATCTTCGCCAGTGGCTAAGTATATCTACGCCCAAGCGGCGGCCCACGGCAAACGAGTGCAGTGCCAGGGCGGGGCCAAAAACCCGGTGATTGTGCTGCCCGATGCCGATCGCGCCATGACCACGCGCATTGTGGCCGATAGCGCCTTTGGCTGTGCCGGTCAGCGCTGCCTGGCAGCGTCTTTGGCGGTGACGGTGGGGGATGCGACTGAGTGGTTTACCGATGCGATCGCCCATACCGCCGCCACTCGCACCGTCGGCAATGGCTTGGACTCGAATGTACAGATGGGGCCGGTAATAACGGCCCAGAGCCAGCAGCGGATCGAGAGCCTGATTCAAACCGGTGCAGACGAGGGGGCAACGGTGCTGGTGGACGGTCGCAACGCCAAAATTCTTGACCTGGAAGCGGGCCACTTCGTCAAACCGACGGTGTTGCAAAATGTGCCCCCTACCGGAGAAATTGCCCATACGGAGATCTTTGGCCCGGTGCTGGGGCTGATGGCGGTAGATACGGTGGAGGATGCGATCGCCCTGGTGAACCAAAGCCCCTGGGGCAACATGGCCTGCCTATTTACCAACAGCGGTGCCGCCGCCCGCCAGTTTCGCTACGAAGCCACCGCTGGCAATATCGGCATCAATATCGGCGTGGCGGCACCGATGGCTTTCTTCCCCTTCAGCGGCTGGAAAGACAGCTTCTTTGGCGACCTCCACGGCCAGGGTGCCCACGCGGTGGAATTTTTCACCCAGACCAAGGTAATAGTCGAGCGCTGGCCCAAGGAGTGGAGCCGCCAGTTTTAGAACCATTGATCTCGACGGGCAAACCCTGGCGCGGGTAAACATCTACGCACTGGTGCTGCTACATCTCGGTAGAACTCAGTAGACTAGGCTAAACCTCCATTGCGGTGGGAAAGCTATGGCGCTAAATCTGTCTCGGCTAGACCTAGCAACTCTTTACGATCGCGACATTGCCCTGTGGTCAGAAGCTATGGTCAATCTACTACAACAGGGTCAATTCGACCAGATTGACCTAAAGCACCTGATTGACGAGGTAGAAGATTTGGGACGGCGTCAGCGCGATCGCCTCATTAGATCCATTCGGCTCATTCTGCAGCATTTGCTCAAGTGGCAATATCAACCCGAGCGGCGTTCACCGAGCTGGTCTAAAACAATTTGGCGAGAGCGTCTTAACCTTCAAACCTATTTAGACGACACCCCCAGCCTGAAGCGGATTTTGACCCCAGAGTGGTTAGAGAAAACGTACCAGACCGCACGCAAAGAAGCGGCGATCGAAACTGACTTGCCGCTGAGCCAGTTCCCTATTGTGTGTGGTTACACCTGGGAACAAGTA
>JANPIO010000376.1:0-5284 GCA_031425055.1 Phormidium sp. VAR_61_metabat_6 | reverse complement strand
AATCATCACCGATGGGTTGTCGGGCGAAACCCACCAGGACTCAAGCTCAACGACCTGGTTGGCTGGGGGTAAACTACCGCTTTTGCTCAAGGCAGCTGAGGTCGGCCTCGTGATTGTGGTCGGAGCGGCTTTTGAGGCACTGGTGTGGAGGATGAGCGGTTTTAATGCTTGAGCCGTGTTGGCCAAGGCTGTCTGAAGCTGCGATGCAGCCACCCGATGGGCTTGCGGTGGTGGGCTGGGGAGGGGCGAGTTTAGCGGCAGTATGTTGGTGCGCACCACGCCTGTCTGGGGCGAGCCCAGGTGGGTGGAAATGTCTGTATCCGTAGGAGTTGGTGGGTCCGCCAGGTTAAAGGAAGGGGTAATCGCGCTGACCCTAGGCTCTTTTGCCAGGCTAAAACGAGTCTCTGGCTGGCTGAGGTAGCTATGGCCATAGGCCGTGAGCATGCCGGTGGCCATGCTCAGCGGAATCAGCAGCCGCACTAGGTGGCGCTGACGGCCACAGCGCTTGGTGTAGCGATCGCAGGCCTCTAAATAACGGTTGGCCAGCACCGAGAGCTGGTCGGGGTGAGCCTGCCGAAACGCTTTGGCCTCGTTGAGGCGGGTTTTGGTCAGAAAATAGTCGGGATGGTTGGGCTGCTCCTGCTGTTGCCATTCTTGGGCAGCACCCTCAACGGCTCGCTGCTGCTTGATCCGTGGCCCCTGAGTTTGCACGCACTCTTGCAGAAGCGGCCAGTTGCGGATCAAAGCCTCGTGGGCAATGTCAAAGTAGGGAACGCTAGTGGTAGTGTCTGGCTTAGCATTCAACAGCTCGCTCGTCATGGTGGACAGGCTGCCGTCCGGATCCGACGGTGCCCATCCGGGCACCGGAAAGGCCGTGACATCGCACCGGGGGAACTGAAGCTGGGTGTGGGCCACCACCAGCCGGGCGGTCATGAGCTGGTCTAGCACAGCGACCACGGCTGGCTCGGGCATAGTCTCGGTAACTAGCTCAGCCAAAGACACTGGGCGGCGAGTCACCATGGCACCGTCGCCCAGGTCGCAGAGACTCAAAAATATACGCTGGGCAATGGCTTGCTCAGGAACCGTCAGACTTTCGTACAGCTCGTCAGCCCGCTGGTTAAGCAGGTGACGAACGCCCCCCATCTTGGCGTAGGCCGTTAACGTTAGATATGGCGGATTAGAAAGGTTAGGGGTGCTTTCTCGTCGTAGCCACAGTTCCTTTAAAATTAGCTGAAGCAGGGCTAAGTCAGCGGGAGCACTGACAATATCGAGCAGCAGCGTGTAGACCAGGTTGGCATCGTAGCGCAGCCCCACCTTTTCGATGGGGCCGACAATGGTGGCCTTGAGCTGGTTGTAGGTCATAGTCGGCACGGCCAGACTGTGGGCCGCCACCAAAGCCTGAAACTCTGGAAACTTGTTGAGGCTCTCAAGGTGGTGGGCCTGTAGACCGAGCACTAAGTGAACCGGGATGTGGGCGTTTTGCACGGTCGCTGTCAAGCAATCGATCACCAGGCGGCGATCGCGATCGGGCATAGCAGGCGTCAGCAGCGCTTCTAGCTGATCGACAACAAGTACTAGGCGGGCTTCGGTGCCTTGTTCTCCTAACAGGGCTTGGATCAGCTGGCAAAAACCCTCAGCTCCCTGCTGCAAAAACGATTCGGCCCGACGCAGCTGTTCGGCCCGATGCAGGCCAGTAGCACCGGGGTCAACAAAGGCCTCCGCTAGGCTGGCTAGGGGTGAAGACCCCAGAGCCAAGTAGCGCAGCGTCCAGGTGGTGGAGCCTTCGCTTTTGGCTAGACGGGGCAGTAGCCCAGCCCGCAGCAGCGAGGTTTTGCCAATGCCTGATGCCCCCGTGACTACGCACAGCCGCGATAACTGCACTCGATTGACTAGGGTTTGGGTAATCTCGTCACGGCCAAAGAAGAATTCGCTGTGGGCCGCCTCGAAGGGGGCGATTCCTGGAAAGGGGCAAAAGCCATAGCGCAGCTTTTGCAGTCTCTCCAGCAGCGGGGGCGACGGATCGGCGGCCTGCGACGTCATGCCTGACACGCGAGTGAGCACAATTTCGCTGCCAGAGCTTTCAAACATAGGCTGCTGAAGCTCGCTCTTGAGCTGTCGGTTGACTGTATCGGTGAGAGAATGACCGTTAACAATGCCTCCCTTGATTTTGTAGGGGTTGAGGCCCGACAATAGCGCCTGGGTGAAGACGCTGTGGTGGCTGTTGAGAGATTCGTAGGCGGCTTCGTACTCTCGGGCTGCGGCCATAAAGAGGCGATCGGTGCCTGAGCGAGCACCGGGATCGGCCTCTAACATGTTAAAAAACTCGCCGCTGTTGCAGCAGTCGAGCAGAATGACGCGCTGACGCACCGGGCTTTCTTGCAGCAGTCGGCGCAGCCAGTGCAGCGACAGTCCATAGTGCCCGGCGGCTGGGTTGGCATCGCTGGTGGCCAAATAGCCTTCTTGAATGCCTGCCTGGCGCTGTAAACCGTGGCCAGAATAATAAAAAATGGCGGTTTGAGGAATGGTTTTGCCGGCGGGTTTAAACAGTTTAACGAGAGCTTCTTCGAGCAGTGCTGTGGTCACACCGCCCCGCTGACTAATCTCTGGTTTTTGATGGGTGATCGCCTCTGGCAACCTGACCACACGGCACTCACCAAAACTCTCTAAGCAGCGGGCTACCGACTCAGCATCGTGGGCTGGAGCCTGCAAAACTGGCAAATGCTGGTAAGTATTAATCCCGACAACAAGCGCATCCCTTGACATTTTCCTCGCACCCTGATCTGGCGTTCTCTAAATTTGGCTAACTAATGAATGAAAGGGGGAACACAAAAACTTTAGCCATTACTTCAGGTGAGATTTTCTATGACCCGGCTGATTGAGAGCTGTGGAAAACCACATCTAAAGCTGAGTGCTCACGCTTCAATAGGTTAAGTTTATCTAAGAGGTTAAAATCTTCTAAGAGGGGTTTCACCCCCAAAAAAAGCCTTGAGAAAATCAGGTTTTTTGAGAGTAAATCAATCCGTAAATCTGCGTAAAAATTTAGAGTCTAAGCGCACCATAGGTTGAATCGCAACCGAGAAATCCGAAAATATAGCGCGTTTTTTTGAGCTAAATCCGGCAGTTAGCGGCAAGTTTCCGTAGGATTACAGAGGTAGTTTTGTACTTCCATCATCTGGCCGAAACGAAGATTTACGTCTTGGTTCTGAAACGCTGGTTTGGGGTTTCTCTAATTTGTCGCCTTTTAGATGCTAGAGCGACTGTCTAAATGGTGTGATTAAACCCTCTAAAGAGCCAGAGTTTAGGCCCAGCTGCCTGGCCAGGTGGTCACGAGGAATATGATCAGACTGATTAGGGCGAGAATGCCCTGCAAAATGTTGCCGACTAGCGTGCCAACCACGATGGCCAAGCCTACCTTGGCCGACTGCTTAACCCGCTGCGGCAGCTTCAGCTCGCGGCGGTGCAGAAATTCGCCAATAAAAGCCCCCAGCACCGTGCCGACCAAAAGCCCGAGCAGGGGAATGCCCGTCGGCAAAAGGGGCAGCAACCCAAACAGGCCAAAAAACATGCCCACAAAAGCGCCAATTTGACCCCAGTTGCTGGCTCCTACCCGCTGTGCCCCCAGCACCCCAGCCAAATAGTCGATGGCAAAGCTGAGGATGAGAGCGGCGATCGCGACTCCCAGCGCCCACTTGAGGCCGACAAACCCAACCACTAGGCCCCAGATCACCATAGCCCCTACAATCAGAGTGATTCCAGGCAGGGCAGGCACTACTGCGCCAATGACACCCACCACCATAATCAGCACGAGCAGCCAGTACAGGGCCAGATGCCACGCCGCAGTAGTGTCGATCGCTGTGGGCACCTGCACCTGAGCAGGCAAGCTAGCGATGCTGTGACCGATCTGACTCAGGGAGCTGCTGCTGTTGACTAGGCCAGCTACCCACTGGGTCACTTGGGAGTAAACCCCAGAGATGTCTTGGGGCAGAGGTGATGTAGTCGGGGCAAGGTCTAAAAAAATGGGCATAGAAAACATCCTGGAAAAACGTCACACCTCTGGGGCAGGGTGCTGAAGTCATTGCCACAGTCTAAAGCGGATCATAGCCAAAACCAGGGTCAGTACCAGGACGGCTGGAGGTGCGGCCATCCATACATCTAATATTTTGCTGGTGATAGCAGCGTATCGCTGTCGTCGCTAGATGGGGTGGTCGGACGTTAGAGTTGGAGGACTCTTTCTCACCTCCCTGGTTCTGGAGCTTTGCCCTGTGCTGCCTAATTCTTGGTTACCCAAGCCCTTGCTGCCTGCTTTCAACCCGCCAGCGCCGCTGCTGGTGATGGCCGCTATGGCCTCGACTCAGCTGGGCTCGACCTTGGCCAAGAGTCTGTTTGGTCAGGTGGGGCCTTTGGGTATGGTGCTGTTGCGGGTAGGGTTGTCGGCGGTGGTGCTGGTGGCTTGGTGCCGTCCCCGTTGGCGAGGGCACCAACCGGCTGACTACCGACTACTGGTGACCTTTGGTCTGTCGTTGGCGGTGATGAATGCGCTGTTTTATTGTGCGATCGCCCGGATTCCTATCGGCGTGGCGGTGGCACTAGAATTTTCCGGCCCGCTGACGGTGGCGCTGCTGCACTCGCGCCGCTGGCTCGACGGACTGTGGGTGGCTCTGGCGGCGGTGGGCATTGTGCTGCTGTCGCCCCTCAACACCCCGGCGCTCGACAGTTTGGGCGTAGTGCTGGCGCTGCTGGCTGGGGTGGCCTGGGGCAGCTACATTGTGCTGTCGGCTCGCATGGGCCAGGCCTTTCGCGGTGGGGAGGGGCTGGCCCTGTCGATGGCGGTAGGGGCATTGTTGCTGCTGCCCGTCGGAATCATGGCGGAGGGCCGACTGCTGCTGTCACCCAATGTTTTACTGCTGGGGTTGGGGGTGGCGATGCTGGCCTCGACTCTGCCCTATTCCCTAGAGATGACGGCGCTGCGCCGCATGCCGGTGAACGTGTTTGGCGTGCTGATGAGTTTAGAGCCTGCGATCGCCGCCGTGATCAGCTTTTTTTGGCTCGGCGAAACCCTGAGTTTGACCATGATTGGTGCCATTGGCTTAGTTACGATCGCCGCCGCCGGTGTGTCTCTATCCCAGCCCGCCGCTAAGCCCGTCTGAGCAGATCGTTCTTGCAAGAGCGCGCTGACCCACTGAGCTCAATAGAACCCTGCTTCCACCTCAGCCGGATCGATCGCCGCCGGGTTCAGGGGAACTCTAGAGTTAACCAACAACGGCGGAAGCGGGGTTAACCGGTG
>JANPIO010000375.1:0-6566 GCA_031425055.1 Phormidium sp. VAR_61_metabat_6 | reverse complement strand
CACCGGCACCGCCGACTGGCAGCAGATCGCCACCCCCGAGAGCCAGACCTACACCTGGAGCGGCGACAGCACCTACGTGCAAAATCCGCCCTATTTCACCGATATGGCTCCCAGCGTCAACGGTCAGGCCTTTGCTGATATCCACGGTGCTCGCCCGCTGGCTATCTTGGGCGACAGCATCACCACCGACCACATCTCCCCTGCCGGGGCGATCAAGACCGATAGCCCCGCCGGCAGCTACCTGGTGGGCAACCACGTCACCGCTGCCGACTTCAACTCCTACGGGTCTCGCCGGGGCAACCACGAGGTGATGATGCGCGGCACCTTCGCCAACATTCGCCTCAAGAATGAGATGGTGCCTGGCTCCTCCGGCGGTGTGACCAAGTACATGCCCGATGGCACCGATATGTCTATCTATGATGCCGCCATGAAGTACCAGGCCAGCGGCACCCCTCTAGTGGTGATCGCAGGCAAAGAGTACGGCACCGGGTCATCCCGTGACTGGGCAGCCAAGGGCACCCGGCTGCTGGGGGTCAAGGCCGTAGTAGCGGAGAGCTTTGAGCGCATCCACCGCTCTAACCTGGTCGGCATGGGGGTGCTGCCCCTGCAATTTAAGGACGGGATGCATCGCGGCATGCTGCACCTCGACGGCAGCGAAACCTTTGACCTCACTGGGCTCAGCGGCGGCATTCAGCCCGGCATGACCGTCAACCTGGTGATCCACCGGGGCGACAACGACGGCACCACCGTGCCGCTGTTGTGCCGCATCGACACCCTAGACGAAGTAGAGTACTTCCGCCACGGCGGCATTTTGCCCTACGTGCTGCGGCAGCTATTGGCTGCCTAGGGGTTCTGGAACCGTGACGTTCTGCGGCCGTCAAGGGTAGAAATGCTTAGGTGCTCCTAATCAACTCATCAATGACTCATTAAGACTCGTTGAAGATAGAGGCGTGGTCAAGGCAACCCCAGGCCGCGCCTCTTATAGTTTGGACATCGTCAAGGGAACCTTGACAGTACTTATTGCCATCAACCATTACCAGGGATGCCGGTATGACCTCATCCATTGCCCCAGATCAGGATCCACAAGTAGTCGCAGAGCAACTCTCTAATGAGGCGATAGACACCGCTCGGGTTGTTAGCGTGCCGTCTACTTTAACTGTTGTTGAGGCGGTCGAATTTGAGCAACAGGTGAAGCGCCACTGCCTGAGCCAGCCAGCCCCTGAAACCATTATCATTGACCTAAGCCAGACTCAGTTTATCGACAGCAGCGGCTTGGGTGCCCTAGTGATCTGCTATCGCACCTGCCACACCAAGAGCATTGCCATGGTGCTGCGGGGGGTGCAAGAGCAGGTTCGCATGGTGCTAGCCCTGACTGACCTCGAGCAGCTGTTTACCTTTGAACCGGTGGCCGGTGAGCCCGCAGGCCCTGCCCTCAAGCCCGAAATGCGGTTTGTAGCGCTTACCACCCACCCTTCGGTCGCTTCGAAGGGCAAGCGCCTGCTGGATATTGTCGGAGCGCTGGTGGGTTTGGTGCTGACCGCAGTGCTGTCGGTGCCCATTGTGATTGCCATTAAGCTCGAAGACGGCGGCCCAATTTTCTTTAAGCAGGTGCGCTGCTCGTGGATGGGAAAACGATTCCAAATCTGGAAGTTTCGCTCTATGGTGCTCGATGCTGAAGCGCTCAAGGCTCAGGTCGAAAATGAAGTAGAGGGGCCCCTGTTTAAAAATGAGAACGACCCTCGGATTACTAAGGTAGGTCGCTTTCTGCGCCGCACCAGCCTCGATGAACTGCCCCAGTTTTGGAACGTGCTGCGGGGCGATATGAGCCTGGTAGGCACCCGCCCGCCTACCCCCGATGAAATTGAGCAGTATAAAGTGCCCGAGTGGCAGCGCCTCGATGTAAAACCCGGCATGACCGGCGAGTGGCAGGTCAACGGTCGCTCTACGGTGAAAAAGTTTGAAGACGTGATTCGCATGGATCTCGACTACCAAAAGAACTGGAGCCTGGCCTACGACATTCAGCTAATCCTTAAGACCGTTTTGGTGCTGTTCTCGAAGAAGGCTGGAGCATCTTAGGGCAGCATGGAGAAAAGGGGATAGGCGCGTGGGGTAAGTGGGCGGACAGCTGATCTGCTGAGAAATTCCCGAAAATCTTTGCTCTTCTTGAGAGCAAAGATTTTCCACTTTAGAGAGGCCCTACAGTCGCCCCTGCTCTAGCCAGCCGCGATAGAGTAGTGGTGTTGAGGTAGGGGGCACGGTGGGCGGCATGGGGGTTCATGTTCTAGCGATCGCGGTTTGGTTGGGCAGCATCTCGCTGTATGGGGCCGCCTTCTTTTTTCCTGAGGTGCATCGCCGCCACGACTTTTTTTGGAGCGGGGTGGGGGCGTTCTACGGCCTGGTGCTGTGGTTTAGCGCCGTTCAAACCTCGCCCATTGAGCTGCTCGGTCACTTGTCCAGCGTAGTGCTGCTGGGCTGGCTGGGCTGGCAAACCCTGAGTCTGCGCCGCAAGCGCACGCCGCTAGATTTGCAGACGCCCGTTACTCACGAGTCTTGGCCGACCTTTGGGCGACAGCTGAAGCAGTGGGCAGTCAATCTGCTGCGAAGTACACCTTTAGGACGCTGGCTGCCCCAGCTAGAAGAGGGCGGGCTGCCGGGCAATCCGGCGATCGCCATCAGTGAAATTCGGGCGTCGTCCCTCAAGGATGTGGATTACGAGTTTGTCGATGAACTAGCGCCTAGTTCTCGCCGGGCGTCGTCCCCTGGGGCTATCCCCGCTGAGGCCTTGGGCCATATTCCAGAATCCATTGTTTTAGAGCCCGCCAAATCTTCGGCTTCGCCACCGGTTAAAGCTGCGCGATGGTCAAAGACCGGCCCGGTAGGGCCATCGCCGCAGTCCTGCGCCCCGCAAACTGCGTCAGTCACTAAAAGTCCTCAAAATCTCCCAAAAACTCCCCAAGTTAAGACTAAACAGAAGCCCCCGCCGATCGGGGGCAGGTTAACCGGATTAAAGGCGTGGGTAGGAGATATCGTTAAAGCCAAAACCAGCCCTAAACCCAAGCGGGCGGTGATCGAAATTCCACCCCGGCCTTCGCCGTTGGCAAAAACCAGACCTCAACCTGCCGCTAGCCCCAATTCTGTAGCCGGAAGATCATCGGGTTTAGAGCAGCCTGCGATGGTAACTATTGTTGATACCGAGGCAACTGCAAGTGATGGGCCTGAAGTGGGCGATTCTCCTAGGGATAGTCGTTCCGAGTCGGCTCCCGTTTCTGGGGGGGCACAGGCTACCAGCTTTGCGAATCGCGACAGTCAAACAATCTTAGAAAGCCAACCTAACGCCGTCGAAGCGACTATCCCAGACCCTGAAGTCCGTCAGGACCCTGGCATCCCTGAAGCCGAGGAAGAGGAAAATTGGCCCGATGACCTCTAGGTCGTTCCCCCGACCCTGAACGCCAAGATTAGCCCGACAATTGCCCTCAACCTGGCCTAATGTATAGAAATGGCTCATCAGAGGTGGCCCTAGCCATTGTTAGGCGGGCCGAATCTGCCATAATGGCGCGAACGATCCTTCACCTTTAGTCAACCTCCGGCTGTGACAGACTCTAAAAGCTACAAAGACACCGTTCTGCTTCCCCAAACCAGTTTTGATATGCGGGCCAACGCCACCCAGCGCGAGCCTGAGATTCAAGCGTTTTGGGCCGAAAATCAGATCTACGAAACTCTGTCGACCAGCAACCCCGGCGAGGTGTTTGTGCTGCACGACGGGCCGCCCTACGCCAACGGCGACCTGCACATTGGCCACGCCCTCAACAAAATTCTCAAAGACACCATCAACAAGTACCAGCTGCTCAAGGGCCGCAAGGTGCGCTACGTGCCGGGGTGGGATTGCCACGGTCTGCCGATCGAGCTGAAGGTGCTCCAAGCTATGGACCCAGAGGCGCGGGCCAACCTGACGCCGATCAAGCTGCGTTACAAGGCGAAGGCCTTTGCTCTCAAGACCATCGATCGCCAGCGGGAGAGCTTCAAACGCTACGGCATCTGGGGCGACTGGGAACACCCCTACATGACTATGACCCCCGACTACGAAGCGGCCCAGATCGAGGTGTTTGGCCAGATGTACCTGAAGGGCTACATCTATCGTGGCCTCAAATCTGTCCACTGGAGCCCGACCTCTCAGACGGCCCTGGCCGAGGCCGAGCTAGAGTATCCCGAAGGCCATACCTCCCCCAGCATCTACGCGGCGTTTCCTATGGTGAGCGCGTCGCCCGAGGCGAAGGCAGCGTTGGAGCCGTATCTGGGCGAACTGGGCGTGGCGATCTGGACGACCACCCCCTGGACGATTCCCGCTAACCTGGGGGTAGCAGTGAATGGGGAGCTGACCTACGCCGTAGTCGAGGTTGCGTCTGGGAAGCCGTTTAAGTACCTGATCATTGCCAAGGATCTGTGCGATCGCATGGCCCAGGTGCTCGGCTCTGAACTGACCCTCAAAGCCGAAATCAAAGGCGCGGCCCTAGAGCACTCCACCTACCGCCATCCTCTGTTCGATCACACCAGCCCCATTCTGATCGGCGGTGACTATGTCACCACCGAGTCGGGCACCGGCCTGGTGCACACCGCCCCCGGCCACGGCGACGAAGACTTTAAGGTGGGTCAGCGCTACGGTTTGCCCATCCTCTGCCCTGTGGATGAAAAGGGCGACATGACCGAGGAGGCCGGCCCGTTTGCGGGACTCAACGTGCTCACTAACGCCAACTCGGCGGTGATTGAGGCTCTGGATAAGGCTGGTTCTCTGCTCAAGCACGAGCCCTACGTCCACAAGTACCCCTACGACTGGCGCACCAAACAGCCCACTATCTACCGTGCCACCGAGCAGTGGTTCGCCTCGGTCGAGGGCTTCCGCGACGAGGCGCTGAAGGCAATCCAGTCGGTGCAGTGGATTCCGGCCACGGGCGAGAATCGGATTACGGCTATGGTGGGCGATCGCTCCGACTGGTGCATCTCGCGCCAGCGCACCTGGGGCATGCCGATTCCGGTGTTCTACGACACCGAGACCGGCGAGCCGCTGCTGAACGAAGACACCCTGGCCCACATCAAGACCCTGTTTGCTGAAAAAGGCTCTGATGCGTGGTGGGAGCTGCCCGAGGCCGACCTGCTGCCCGAGGCCTACCGCAACAATGGCCGCACCTACCGCAAGGGCACCGACACCATGGATGTCTGGTTCGACTCTGGCTCCTCCTGGGCGGCGGTGGTTCAGCAGCGCGGCGAGCTGGAATACCCAGTGGATCTGTACTTGGAAGGCTCTGACCAGCACCGGGGCTGGTTCCAAAGTAGCCTTTTAACCAGCGTCGCTGTAAACGGCTGCGCCCCCTACAAAACTGTGCTCACCCACGGCTTTACCCTCGATGAGCAGGGCCGCAAGATGAGCAAATCTATCGGCAACGTGGTAGACCCGGCGATTGTAATCAACGGCGGCAAAAACCAAAAAGCAGAGCCGCCTTACGGGGCCGATGTGCTGCGCCTCTGGGTATCGTCGGTAGACTATTCCTCCGATGTGCCCCTGGGCGGCAACATTCTCAAGCAGATGTCGGATGTGTACCGGAAGATTCGCAACACGGCGCGGTTTTTGCTGGGCAACCTGCACGACTTTGACCCCGCCAAGGATGCGGTGCCCTACGACCAACTGCCCGAGCTCGATCGCTACATGCTGCACCGCATGACCGAGGTGTTTACCGACATCACCGACGCCTTCGAGACCTTCCAGTTTTTCCGCTTCTTCCAAACCGTGCAGAATTTCTGCGCGGTTGATCTGTCGAACTTTTATCTCGATGCCGCTAAGGATCGGCTGTACATCAGTGCGGCAGATTCTTTCCGCAGGCGCAGTTGTCAGACGGTGCTGGCGATCGCGATCGAAAACCTGGCCCGCTCCATCGCCCCGGTGCTCTCCCACATGGCCGAAGACATCTGGCAAAACCTGCCCTATCCCGCCGCCCACAAGTCGGTATTTGAGGCGGGCTGGGTAAAGCTGGATGACCAGTGGCAGCAGCCGGAGTTGGCCGATACCTGGAGCCAGATTCGCTCCGTGCGTCAGGAGGTGAACCGGGTGCTAGAGCAGGCCCGCACCGCGAAGGATATTGGCTCTTCGCTGGAGGCAAAGGCGCTGCTGTATGTGGCCGATCCAGAACTGCGGGCGAAGCTGGCGGCGATGAATCCTACAGATGCTACAGCTCCTACTTCCAACCACGTGGACGAACTGCGCTACCTCTTCCTGGTTTCCCAGGTGGAGGTGCTAGATACGCCTGAAGCTCTAGCGGGCGTTAAGTGCAGTAGCGAATCCGATGCGCTGGGGATTGGTGTGGTGGATGCCGAGGGTGAAAAGTGCGATCGCTGCTGGAATTACTCTATCCATGTGGGTGAGAGCAGCGAAAATTCGACGATCTGCGATCGCTGCGTTGAGGCCCTAGCTGGAACATTCTAGGCTCTGCACTATGTCCTCAATAGCGGCCACGGTTTGCCGATTGCGGCTAGTCTTGCCACACCGAGGAGTTTCTTGGTGTTGGCGTCTAGCTTTG
>JANPIO010000374.1:0-5540 GCA_031425055.1 Phormidium sp. VAR_61_metabat_6 | reverse complement strand
AAACCCACAAGTTCGAGCAGTGGTGCGACAACCACCAGGTTAATAGTGCCCTCTAGCAACAACCCATCCGCGCGGTGATAGTCGTAGCGCTGTTTGAGGCGTTCAATTCCCGCCTGCTGCTGAGTCGTCAAAGGCGGCAGTTCATCCACCCACTCAGAGAAAAAACCGATGTTTTGGGTCTGCACAAGTCCTAGTCGCTGTTGCAGATCGTTTAGTGTTGTAATGACTTCTCTAACGCCTGCGCTGCTCACCATAGTTGGGCCTGCCCTAAAGCCGTTGTAGCCTCTAGTCTAGGCCTTAAAGAGATGGTTGGAATGATTCTAACCTCAGGGTTACTTCCCTTCGTTGGCGATTTGTTTGCTCAGCCACAGCACCGGCAACAGCCCCACCAAAATGATCGCCAGCGCCGGAGCCGAAGCCTCGATCAACCGCTCATCAGCGGCATATTGATAGACCCGCACCGCCAGCGTGTCGAAATTAAACGGGCGAATGATCAGCGTCGCGGGCAGCTCCTTCATCACATCCACAAACACCAGCATAGTGGCGGTGAGCAGGCTGCTGCCCAGCAGCGGGCGATGAATTTTCATCAGCGTTTGGTTAGGGCTCTGGCCCAAGCTGCGGGCCGCATCATCCAGCGAGGGCTTGATTTTGCCCAGGCCCGCCTCGATCGCCCCAAAGCTGACCGCCAAAAACCGCACTAGGTAGGCCAACAGCAGCGCAATCATCGTGCCGCTCAGCAGCAGCCCAGTCGAAAAGCCAAACGTCTGCCGCATCCAGCCATCGATCGCATTGTCAAACTGCGCCAGCGGAATCAGCGTGCCCACCGCAATCACCGCCCCCGGCACCGCGTAGCCCAAGTTAGCCCCCTGCACCGACAGCTTGAGAAACGGCGTGCGGTTGAGCCGCAGACCATAGGCCATCACCAGCGCCAGCAGCACCGCCAGCACCGCCGCCAACACCGCCAGCACCAGACTGTTAAACCCCAGCACCACAAAGTCGCCATTGAGAGTGTCTTCGGCGTTGCGCACTGTCATCGCCAGCAACAGCCCGGTAGGAATGACCAGCCCCAGCAGCACGGGCGCAGCACAGACCAGCCAGGCCCCCACCGCCCGCAGCCCGCCCAGCTCGTAGCGCGACTGCGAAATCGTGCGAGCCATGCCCTGGTAGTAGCGGGCCCGACGGCGCGATCGCTGCTCTAGCACCACCAGCGCAAAGATAAACAGCAGCAGCACCGCCGAGAGCTGCACCGCCGCCGGGCGATCGCCCATGCCAAACCAGGTGCGATAGATGCCCGTGGTAAAGGTCGAAACGCTGAAATAGGCCACGGTGCCAAAGTCGTTCAGGGTTTCCATTAGGGCCAGGGCAGTGCCAGCGGCGATCGCCGGTCGAGCCAGGGGCAGCGCTACTGTGCGAAAGCTGCGCCAGGGGCCACAGCCCAACGAGCGACTGGCCTCCAGTGTGGCGGTTGACTGCTCCAGAAACGCCACCCGCGCCAGCAGATACACGTAGGGGTAGAGCGTGAGGCTAAACAGCAAAATCGCCCCCTCAATCGAGCGAATATTCGGAAACCAGTAGTCGGTGGCCCGCTGCCAGCCAAACAGACCGCGCAGCGCCGTCTGTACCGGGCCAAAATACTCCAGCGTGTCGGTATAGACGTAGGCGAGGATGTAGGTCGGGGCCGCCAACGGCAGCAGCAGCAGCCACTCAAACCAGCGGCGGCCCCAAAACTGGCAGGTGCTCACCAGCCAGGCCGTGCTCACCCCGATCGCCAGCACCCCCACTCCCACCCCCACCATCAGCACCAGCGAGTTGCGAATGTACTCGGGCAGCACCGTCGCCGCCAGGTGCCCCCAGGCGTCGCTGGAGTTGGTAAACAGGCTGGCGAGAATGATTGCCACCGGCATCAGCATCACCAGGGCGATTAGCCCGACGGCCAGTGTCCAGCCATCGGGCCGTGGCAGAGAGGCTTTCCAGGGGGCACCGAGGGATTTCATAACCGGCAATTATTGCTACCCATTCCTTTTAGCACAGAACGAAACCCCGCCCGTCAGCCGTTTCAGCATTACAGAAGTCTTCTCTAGCAAAAGAAGGACTTTGGGCTGATTGGGGCCGCACATAGCCCGAGTTTTCGTTACTGAAGTATGCTTTGCAGAGAGTTCCTGCGGGGCCAGATGAGCCCCCTCCAAGCCACCCCAGGCCAGGGTGCGAATTTCGCCCCTCGCCCTACAGCGCCCAACTGCCCGTTGCCGATCTGACTATGGATATTCTCAATCTATTAACCCGTCTGCTGCTGTGGCTTGGCATCGGCTACTTTCTGTGGTGGGTGCTAAAAAAATTCATCCCCGCCAACTTTTTGACATGGTTTGGCGGGGCCATGATCTTGGCGCTGATCGCGGGGGCGTTTTTGTTCCCCGACGACAGCACCATTGGGGTGTTTTGGCAGTTTTTGGTGTTTCCGCTGACCCCCCTGGGCGGGGCGATTACGCTGCTGGCTCTGTCGCTCAGCGACGGCATGAAAAAGGTCAAGGGGCGCATGGTGATGGTGGCGCTGCTGATCTTATTTTTTGCCAGCATGCCGCTGATTGCGCGGGCATTGGTCAACCATTCTGAACAGTCGGTGCAGCGGGCCTACGCTAGCCAGCAGCGGCTGTGTAGCGACATCTGCCCTGCGATCGATCAAGTGCCCGTTGACCGAGCCGTATCGATCGTGGTGATTGGCGAAAACGCTGACGCCTACCGCCTGACCAATGCCCTCAACAGCCGCATTGACGCCGACAACCCCCTCGACCCGGCGCTGGTAGCCCAGCTCAACAGCGCCGCCAATGTCTACAACCGCATTAGTGCGGCCCGCCCCTACGTGACCGTCACCGCCGGGCCTCGGTTTGGCACGGGCGAAGAGCAAGAACCCCTCCGGCAGGCGATTCGTCAGCAGCTGGTGGGCCGGGGCGTGCCCTCTGAGAGCATTCGGGTTGAGGCCACAGGCACCGACATCCGCAACACAGTGGTTGACCAAAAGAACTTTCTAACCGAGCAGGGATTGTTTACTGCCCCTGCTCGGTTAGGCCGCTTTGAAACGGCCCGCAACAACCGCAACGCCAACCGGGTGGTATTGGTGGCCCCCGCTTTGACCATGCGCCGCGCCGCCCTGGCCTTTGAAAATGAGGGCATTCAGGTGGTGGCGGCCCCCACCGAGCTGTATAGCACCCCCAACGTGGAGAACCGCGACACCCTGGCCAGCCTGGCCGACCTGGCCCCCAACGTCAACGCCCTGGTGCTGACCACGCGCTACTGGGGCGAGCTGCTGAGCGCCGTCTACTACTACCTGCGGGGCTGGCTGCCCCCCTTCAGCATGCAGTGGGATGAGGTGGTTGAGACGATCTAGTCACCCATGAGTGCCGTCAATACGTCCCCCCAAATTCGTCTAGGATAGGGGGGCAATTAGGGCGGATGTTATGGCGCGATCGCAGCTACAAAAACTGGGTACCTACCTCAAACCCCACTGGCGGCAGACGGCCCTGGGGGTTGCTGCATTATTCGTTGTGAATTTGGTCGGCGTGTGGATACCGCTGCTGATTCGCAACGGCATTGATGAGTTGCAAGTCACCTTTAGCTTTAACCGGATCATGTACTACGCCCTGCTGGTAGTGGTGCTAGCTTCGGTGATGTGGGTGATTCGCATGGCGTCGCGCATTACCCTATTTGGGGTGGGTCGTCAGGTCGAGTTTGACCTCAAGCAGCGCATCTTTCAGCACCTGCTGAGCATGGAGCCCGCCTACTTTGGCCGCAACACCGCCGGCGAGCTAATCAGCCGCGCCACCAGCGATGTCGACAACATTCGCCGCCTGCTGGGCTTCGCGATTTTGAGCTTGGCCAACACCCTGTTTGCCTACGCCCTGACGGTGCCGGTGATGCTGTCGATCAACGTGCGGCTGACGCTGATTTCGCTGATTGTCTACCCGCTGATGCTGGTGCTGGTGCAGACCTTTAGCGATCGCCTGCGCAACGAGCAGCTCCAGGTGCAAGAGCGCATCTCCGACCTCAGCGACCTGATTCAAGAAGACATGAGCGGCATTGCGCTGATCAAAATCTACGCCCAAGAAGACAACGAGCGCCGTGCCTTTAACCACCGCAACACCAGCCTGCTCGACGCCAACCTAAAGCTGGCCCGCACCCGCAACATGCTGTTTCCGCTGCTGGGGGGGCTAGCCAGTGTGAGCCTGCTGGTGATTTTGGCCACGGGGGCGGGGGCGATCGCCGAGGGGGTGATCACCGTAGGCGACTTTGTGGCGCTGCTGCTCTATGTGGAGCGGCTGGTGTTTCCCACCGCCCTGCTGGGGTTTACCATCACCGCCTACCAGCGCGGCGAGGTCAGCATCAACCGCATTGAAGAAATCCTCGACGCCAAACCCGAGGTGCAGACGGCTGCCACCGCCATCCCCCTGCCCCTGGAGCAGGTCAAGGGCAGCCTAGAGGCCCGCCACCTCAACTACGCCTACCCCGACAGCAAAGTTCCGGCGCTCGATGAGGTGAACTTTAAGATTGCGCCGGGGGAACAAATTGCGATCGTCGGCCCCATCGGCTCGGGCAAATCGACCTTGGCCAACGCCCTGCCCCGCCTGCTCGACATCGGCCCCGGCCAGCTCTATCTGGATGGCTATGATGTGACCGAGCTGCCCTTGGCCGATCTGAGACGGGCGATCGCCTACGTCCCCCAAGACAGCTTTCTGTTTAGCACCAGCATCAACAACAACATCCGCTACGGCGAACCGATGATGGAGTTCCCCGAGGTGCAGTACGCCGCCAAGCAGGCCCAGATGGATGAAGAAATTCAAAACTTTCCCCACCACTACGACACCATCGTCGGCGAGCGCGGCATTACCCTTTCGGGAGGGCAGCGGCAGCGCACCGCCCTGGCCCGCGCCCTGGTGGTCGATGCCCCCATTCTGGTGCTCGACGACGCCCTCTCCAGCGTCGACAACCGCACCGCCACCGCCATTCTCAACGCCCTCTCGGAGGGCACCCAGCAAAAGACGGTGCTGTTCATCTCGCACCAGATGTCTGCCGCCGCCACCGCCGATCGCATCTTTGTGATGGATAAAGGCCGCATCGTGCAGCAGGGCTGCCACCGCGATCTGGTGCAGCAGCCGGGCCTCTACCGCAACCTCTGGGAGCAGCACCAGCTGGAGTCAGTGTTGCAGTAGGCTTATGTACGAAGAAGCCGAAGCCCTTAATGCCCATACACACCAGGAATAAGCCATAGGGGTAAAGATACCCAACAGCAACAAAGATCTGGGGCAGGTGATTGATTATACTGGGCGTTTAAGATTAACTGGCTCTTGGGGCAGACACAGCCAAAACTCTGTCCATTCACCTACGAAGGAGATTTGAGCCACTTTCAGTCGAAACGTTCGGAGATAAGTGATGCAGAATCGCTTAACAAACGGGCTTCTTGTTGGGCTAGCAGCCATCGCAACGGGAGGATTAGCAACTGTGCTGTTACCCCAGACCTCTCCACTCGGGTTGGTTGGCAGTGGTTTAGG
>JANPIO010000373.1:0-12383 GCA_031425055.1 Phormidium sp. VAR_61_metabat_6 | reverse complement strand
TGTCCTTCTCGAAGAAGCTCGCGAATCACATCGGGGCGATCTGGCTGTTCATCCATGACTACAACCGCCATATCCGGCAGAAGTTGGCCGAGCAAGGCGACCCCGTCTTTTCCTATAGCCTGCACTAAAATGCACTACCCTAATGATTTTGAATCAACGAGCCAGGGTCACCCACATTGTAGAAATGCTCGGCAATGAGGTCAGAAAAACTGAGTCAGGATATTTCCGATGGGTCAGAATAGTGTGGATGCCAAAACAATATGATTGGCATCAACTCCCTCATCAAAGGGATATTTTGGGCTTTGAACCTCCTCGGTTTGGTGGTGGGGCAACTTACTCATTCAACAGCCCAAACTTTGGTAAATTTCATGCCGCCTGGGGTAATCTTTCGGCTTTTCAGCATCATATTTTCGAAGTTTTAAAGAACTATTGACTTTGAGTATATGTGAATCCTAAATCAGCTAAAACCAGCGTAGAACTTAAGCTGTATATCCTCTATGGCCTCAGTCAAATTTAAGTCTGTGACAAAATGCTATAGCGAGTTTGTAGCCCTGCGTGATTTAGATATTGAGATTGGCGATCGCGAATTCCTGGTCTTCGTTGGCCCTTCGGGCTGTGGCAAAACCACGACCCTGCGGCTGCTGGCGGGGTTGGATGCGGTCACTGCCGGGGATATCTATATTGGCGATCGCCGGGTGAATGATCTGGCCAGCCGCGATCGCGACATTGCCATGGTGTTTCAGTCCTACGCGCTGTACCCCCACATGACGGTGTACGACAACATGGCCTTTAGCCTAGAGCTACAGGGTTTGGGCAAGGGCGATATTCAGCAGCGGGTGCAGCGGGCGGCTCAGCAGATGGGGCTAGAAGACTTGCTCCACCGCAAGCCGAAGGAACTCTCGGGGGGGCAGCGGCAGCGGGTGGCGGTGTGCCGGGCGATCGTTCGCGACCCGGCGGTGTTTTTGATGGATGAACCGCTCTCTAACCTAGATGCCCAGCTGCGCGTGCAGGCCCGCAGCGAAATCAGCCGCCTGCACCGCGAGCTGGAGAGCACCTTCATCTACGTCACCCACGACCAAGTCGAAGCCATGACCATGGGCACCCGCATCGCCATTTTGAACCAGGGCGTCTTGCAACAGATCGACACCCCCCAGGCGATCTACAGCACCCCAAAAAACAAGTTTGTGGCCGGGTTCATTGGCAGCCCCGCGATGAATTTCTTTGACGGCGCGCTGGTCGAGATGGCCGATCGGCTTTGGTTTAAGTCCGAGGCGCTGAGCTTGCCTCTACTGCCGACAACCCCAGCCCAGTACCAGCGCTACGTCGGCCAGCGGGTGATCTGCGGCCTGCGCCCTGAAGATATTCACGATGCCCGCTACTTGCCCCCTGGCATGGTCACCGCCCCCATCAAAGGCACGATTACTCACACCGAAAGCATGGGCCATGAGGTGATTGTCTACCTTACCCTAGGCGACGGGCAGAGCTGTGCAGCCAGGGTCGATCGCCGATCAACTCTGGCCTTAGGCGACAGGGTCGAACTCGCCGTGAACACCGCTGTCTTACACCTGTTCGATCCCTACACTGAAGAGGCGATAAGTTAACCCTTTGGGTGGGGCATGTTTAGGGACGGCGTTTGTTACCTTAACTAAGAACAAAGCTGAGCAGGGAATAATTCGACTCTGGCACTTGTTCTGCTTACTCCACCACCAGAGGATTTTCTCTATGGCAAAGGTGCCTAGAGGTAAACGACAGTCTCCCCGCTTTTGGAACGAGATTACTCCAGAGTCATCGGAGTTGCACCTCTCCCCAACGGCATGGCGGCATGAGGAGACCGTGAATAGGCAGATTCAAGTCTATGCTCAGCTACATTTGCTGCAGCAGATAGTGGATTCGATGCCCGCCTGCGTTTCTTACGTGGACAAAAATCTCTGCTATCAATACGTCAACGTCACCTATGAACATTGGTTTGGTATCAAGCCGGAGGATCTCTATGGTCGCTCCCTAGAGACCGTCATTGGCACGGCTGCCTACGAAAAGGCCAAGCCCAATATTGATCGGGTTTTGGCGGGCGAAAAGGTGATCTATGAAGCCACCCTGCACTATGACCGGGCGGGGATGCGCCACGTGCAGGCTACCCTGGTGCCTGACTACGACATTGAGGGTGCGGTGAAGGGCTACTTTGCCCTGGTGCAAGACCTGAGCGAGCGCAAGGAAGCAGAACTCGCCCTCCAGCGTAAGGCCGCGCAAGATCACACGCTTTGGCAGATTACCCAGCGCGTTCGCCAGACCCTTGACCTGCAAGATATCTTGGCCACCGCCACTGAGGAGGTGCAGCGGCATCTGCACGTCGATCGCACCCTGATTTTTCAGTTCACCTCGGGTCATAGGGGCGAGGTGATTCAGGTCATGGCTCAAGCCGACTGCCCCATGGCCGCCGCCACCCACCAGTGGCAGGAGCAAGGGTTACGGTCAACCTGCTATCAACACTACAGTCAGGGCACCGTGAGCACTGTCGCCAACCTAGACGGCCAGGATGCCGATTTCTGCCTCATCTCCTGGATGCGGTCGATCGCAGCCAAGTCGGCCATCATTGCCCCGGTGCTACAGTCGCGCGGCGAAGCAGAAAGCCTTCTCTGGGGATTTTTAATCGCTCAGACTTGCAGCCACCACCGCCAGTGGAGTGCGGGAGAAGTCGAGCTGCTGGGGCAGGTGGCCGATCAGTTGGCGATCGCCGTGCAGCAGGCCAGCCTATTGGCGACGTTGCAGTGCCAAGCCAAACGCCTGGCCGAGACTAACCAGGCCCTAGAGCAGGCCAACCAACGCCTCAACGAGCTGAGCCGCCAAGATGCCCTGACTAAAATCGCCAACCGTCGCCATTTTGATACCGTTCTCCAGCAGGAGTGGAAACGCCTGAGCCGCAGCCAATTACCCCTCTCGCTGATCATGTTTGACGTTGACCATTTCAAGCAATTCAACGATCACCACGGGCATCCGGCTGGAGACACCTGCCTGACCACCATAGCCCAAACCAGCCAGCGGGTGGTCAATCGCCCCACCGATTTAGTCGCCCGCTATGGGGGTGAAGAGTTTGCCGTAGTCTTGCCCAATACCGACCTCGCGGGGGCACTTAGCATTGCCGAAACCCTGCGTCGCAGCATCGCCACACTCAACATCGTGAACTTTGAAACGGCAACCGAGACAGTCTATGTCACCGTCAGCGTTGGGGTGGCCTGCCAAATTCCGGTCACCGGCATGTCGCCCCAACATCTGATCGACATCGCTGACCAGGCGCTCTACCAAGCCAAGCAGACCGGACGCAACCGCGTAGTCTGGGGAAAATAAGTATTCTTTCGCAGGGCTGGCCCAGTAGAGTAATCTGGGTTTCTAGGGTTGCCGTGGTCTAAAGCGAGTCCACAGAACTCTTTCCCTCCCTACTGTTTAGGCTTTGGTTTTGGGGTGAGGGCAAAGCCATTCATGCCAACCGATCTCAGGCCAGCACCATGAAAAACCTTCCCCAGTTCGCTGGGCTTACTCTCACCTTCAGCGTTTTGATGTTTGGTTGCAGGTCGCAGCCCAACACCGCCCAAACTACCGAAGTGCAGTCCGGCGATACGATCACCATTCTGGGCACCCTGACCGGCGTGGGCGAAGACAAGATGCGAGCTGCCATGGCCCCCTTTACCGCCGCCACCGGGGTTGAAATCATCTACGAAGGCAGCGACGCCTTTACTACCCTGGTACCGGTGCGGGTCGACTCGGGCAACCCGCCGGATATGGCCCTGTTTCCCCAGCCGGGGCTGATGATGGATTTTGCCGAGGCCGGGCAGATGGTGCCCCTGACCGACTTTATCGATCGCGCTACCCTGGGCGACGCCTACGACGAGTACCTGCTGAACCTAGTTAGTTTAGAGGACGATGTCTACGGCCTGTGGATGCGGGCGGATGTGAAAAGCCTGGTGTGGTATAACCCGCAAGCTTTTGAGGCCAAGGGCTACACTGTGCCTGAGACCTGGGCCGAGCTGGAAGCGCTCAGCGATCGCATAGTTGCTGACGGCAGCAAACCCTGGTGCATGGGCATGGAAAGCGGCCAGGCCACCGGCTGGGTGGGCACCGACTGGGTCGAAGACATTTTGCTGCGCCAGGCGGGGCCAGAGGTTTACGACCAGTGGGTGAGCCACGAGATTCCCTTTGCTGACCCCCAGGTGAAGGCGGCGTTTGAAGGCTTTGGGGCGATCGCCCTCGACCCTGAGGCAGTGCTGGGCGGCACTACCGGCATTCTCAGCACCCCCTTTGGAGAGGCTCCGCTGCCTCTGTTTGCTGACCCACCGGGCTGCTACCTGCACCACCAGGCCAGCTTCATTGTCGAATTTTTGCCCGAAACCATCGAACCCGGCGTCAATCTCAGCGTGTTTCCGCTGCCGCCGATCGATCCTGCCCAGGGCAATGCGGTGATTTTGGGAGGCATTGTTTTTGGTGTCTTTAACGACACGCCAGCGGTGCGCGCCCTAATGGCCTATCTGGCTACCCCCGAACCCCACGCCATCTGGGCCGGGCTGGGCAGTTACATCTCGCCCCACCAGCAGGTGAGCCTCGACGCCTACCCCGACGACCTCACCCGCAAGCAGGCCGAGATTTTGCGCAATGCCGACGTGCTGCGCTTCGATGGCGCTGATCTGATGCCGGGGGCGATCGGCACGGGTGCCTTTTGGTCAGGCATTGTTGACTACGTGGATGGCCAGGATTTAGATACCGTGCTCAGCGACATCGACGCCGCCTGGCCCCCCGATGAGTAGGGGCGCACGGCGTTCGCCCTCCAAGGGGGTTGGTTCTCTCTGAGGGGATTGTTGGCTAACGGCATGACTGGGGGCAAACCACCGTTTGCCCCTACAGGGTCAATTCGTTGCTGCATTCTGCCGGCCTGCGCTTAAGACGCCAGCGATCGCTAGGCCAGCACCTTAGCAGGCGAGAGCGTCAGCACATCGACACCATCTTTGGTCACTACAACGGTGTGCTCAAACTGGGCCGAGAGGGAGCGATCGACGGTGATCGCCGTCCAGCCATCGACCAGCACTTCGGCCTCATAGCTGCCAATATTGATCATCGGCTCAATAGTAAACACCATGCCGGGGCGCAGCTTCTTGCCCTTGCCCTTTTCGCCGTAGTGGGGAATCTGCGGGGCGGCGTGGAAGATGCGGTGGACGCCGTGGCCGACAAAGTCGCGCACCACCGAGAAGCCTTCGCCCTCAGCGTAGGCTTGAATGGCCGCACCAATGTCGCCCACCCGAGCACCGGGCTTGACCGCACGAATGCCGCGCCACATGGCTTCTTCGGTGACTTCGACTAGGCGGCGGGTGGCGGGGGAGACATCGCCTACCAAGAAGGTGCGGCTGGTGTCGCCGTGGTAGCCGTCGAGAATCGGGGTGACGTCGATATTGACGATGTCGCCGTCGCGCAGCACGTCTTCACCGTTGGGGATGCCGTGGCAGATGACCTCGTTGATGCTGGTGCAGATCGAGCGAGGAAACGGCATCACCGTCCCGGCATAGCCCAAGGGAGCGCTTTTAGCGCCGTGCTGCTGAGTCCAAGCTTCGGCTAGGTCGTTGAGCTTTTGGGTAGTGACCCCAGGCTTGACGAAGGGGGTGAGGTAGTCAAGCAACTGAGCAGCGAGCTGACAGGCTTTGCGCATTTTCTCTAGCTCGCGGCTAGAGAGCAGGGTGATGACTTCGGAGGGTTGCTTTTGTTCTTCCACGGTGTGCCTGGGTCTAGTTACGGGGCGGGTGCTACAGGCCGCCTGATTTTAGGTTGCACAGTTACGGGGAGTTTAGAACGCCAAAGTCTAAGAATCGTAAGCTTTTCCCGAAGTGCGCGGCCCAAATGCCAGCCTGAAAATACTAACCCTCAGTATAGCGCTCTGAGGATTGGGGGAAGGAATTGAGGGCGAAGGTTCGGGGTTCAAGGATTGACCCTAGATCTGAGATCTTCGCTGTTAATCGCCCCAGAGGCGGCGACGGGTGGGGCCTTGGAGGCGATCGTGAGCGTCGCGCAGCAGCGTGGGGATATCTAGCTTTTCGGGGCAGCGGGGCAGGCAGTCGCCACAGTCGGTGCAGTGGTTGGCCTTGCGACCGGGGAACCAGTGCCCAGCATTCTCGAACATGCGGTAACGATATTCGCCAAAGGGCTGCATGTCGTAGGCCACCGCCAGATTTCTGAGCCGCAGCACTTCGGGAATATTAATCGCTTCGGGGCAGGGCAGGCAGTCGTAGCACTGGGCGCAGCGATCGCTCCCCAGAGCCATAAATTCCTGACCCGCAAGCCGTTCGAGGGCGGCGAGTTCGGCGGGGATGAGGGCCTGGGTGCGATCGCCCAAGCTTTCTAAATCGGCGAGTTCGGCAGGGATGGCGGGGCCGGTGCTGAGGGTGGTGATGCGCGGGTCGGCCAGCAGCCAGCGATAGGTCAGCGCCAGCGGGGTAAACGGCGCGCAGAGTTCTTCAAGCCGGGCGGGCGGCGTGTAGAGCATGCCGCCCTTGTCGCCGGGGGAGATGATGAAGATGCCCATGTCTCGCTCGATCGCCAAGTCGAGCATGGGGGCGTGGCGCTGAAAGAAATAGTAGTAGTGCAGGTTGACGAAATCGAACTGGTCGGTGGCGATCGCCCCCTCGATTACCTCCCGGCTGCCGTGGGTCGAAAACCCCACGTGGCCGATGCGTCCTTCAGCCTGAAACTCGCGCACCGCCGCCATGCAGCCCTGGGGATCGCTCACCCAGGCCAGGTGCTCGGGCGTGTTGAGGCCGTGGATGGCGAGACAGTGGATGTGGGCCAGCCCCAGCCGTTCCAGGGATTCCTCCAGGCGCTGAGCCATCGTGGCGGCGTTGGGCTGGGGCGTAACTTTGGTGGTGATGATCAGGTTGTTTGGCACCGCCGCCGTTTTGAGAAAAGTCCCCAACCAGCGCTCGCTAGTGCCATAGGCCTGGGCCGTTTCGATGTGGTTGATGCCCAGGGCCAGCCCAGCAGCCAGGGTGTCGCGAAACACGGCCTCAGAGGCCAACGCGCGCATGGTGCCCAGAGACAGCACCGAGAGCGATAGATTGGTGCGACCGAAGCGACGGTAGTGCATGGGAAAGCGATCCCTAGATTAAGTTCTGAATTTTGAGTTTTAAGTTTTGAATTCTAGAGTCAACTCAAAACTCAAAACTGAGAACTCAAAACTCACGCCTGCTCAAGGAGATAAGGTTACTAGGAATCAGAGCTTTCAAAGGTGTCGTTACTGGTGGAAGACTTGCCCCGGTGGGTAAAGTCGGAGGGGTTGATGTTGGCCAAAAAAGCCTGGAATGCCTTCTTCTCGGCCTCATCGGCATCGGTATCGACGGGGATAGAGGCCTCGGCGACGACTTCTTCCATCACCCAGATAGGGGCGTCAAGGCGCAGGGCGATCGCGATCGCATCGCTGGGGCGCGAGTCTAGCTCGCGGCGAATTTCGCCTTTAGAGAGGGTGAGTAGGGCAAAGTAGGTGTTGTCTTGCAGGGAGTGGATGACCACGCGCTCTAGGGTCATATCCCACTCGTCGAGCAGGTTGACAAACAGGTCGTGGGTGAGGGGACGGGGGGCGGGCTGGTTTTCGAGCACCGCGATGATGGAATTGGCCTGCTCGCGGCTGATGTAGATGGGTACCTGGCGGCGATCGGTGGTGTCCCTGAGCAAGATTACCGGAGTTCGCGACATCGCATCTAGGGCAATCCCGGCGACTCTCATTTCAATCATTGGCTTGGCCTCTTAAATCCGTTGACTGGCGTGCTCTAGCGTTCTTGTCAGCCTGGAAGCGATACCCTTACCAGTGTACCGGGCCGATTGCATACCGGGCTATTAGCGGCAGTTCGACAGGAGCTAAATGGAGCCATCTCAAAGCATCTATCGGTTTGAGATGGCTCGTCTAGTCTATCTAAAGCTTAGCTATTGGCTGATTGAATCTGGGATACTCTAAAGAAAAAAATTATTGCTTTAAGTATGCCCCGATCGCGGCCAAGGTCGTCTGCAACTTCCCTAAGATTTTCCTTAAGGTTACGGCCATGTTCACCGGACTGATTCAAGCGACGGGTACGCTCTTTCACAAAGGCGATACCCAGGTCTACCTGCGCTGGGAGACTGCGCCCCTGCCCCACGCTCTTACCGACGTTGACCTAGGCGACAGCATTGCCGTAGATGGCATTTGCCTGACGGTAGAAACCATTTTGCCCGACGGCTTTGTGGCGGCGGTTTCGCCGGAAACCCTCGATCGCACCTCTCTGGGCAACCTGCCCGATGGCAGCCGAGTCAACCTGGAGTCGTCGCTGCGGGTGGGCAGCAAAATTGGCGGCCACTTCGTCACCGGCCACATCGACGGTCAGGGCCATTTGGAAGCGGCGATCGAAACCGACAACGCCTGGAAGCTCAGCTTTACGGTGGGCGATCGCCGGGCGGCCCGCTACATCGTGCCCAAGGGCAGCATTGCGGTAAATGGCATTAGTCTGACGGTGGCCGATTGTAGCCCCAGCGGCAACTGGTTCGCCGTGGCGGTAATCCCCGTGACCTACCGCGAGACCACGCTGCAACACCTGCGCCCGGGTCAGGCCGTGAACCTGGAGGGCGACGTACTGGGCAAGTATGTCGAGAAGTTTATGGGAGGTCAGGGGGATGCTCCAACCGGAGACAATGTCTCTCTAGAATTTTTGGCGGAACACGGCTACTGAGGCGACAGGCTAGATCCACCCTGGCAGCAGCCAGCGGCGGTGGAGCGATTCTAGCGAGAGGGGAAAGCTCAGGTAGAGGGGGAGCCAGAACAGAAAGCTGAGGGCGATCGCCCCCAGTAGCACCAGGGCCAGCGGGCGATCGCGAGGGTGCTGCCACCACTGCGCCATCAGCCAGGCCAACCCCAGGGTGCTAACCGCCGCCATGCCCATCGCGTGGTAGAGAAACGTGCAGCGGCTCACCAGCGCCCAGGGCAGCCAGTTGGTGAGGTAGTTCAGCAGAATAAACGGCACCACAGCACTGCTTGGCGACCTAACTCGATGATGTTTACTCGTCACTTGGTGGCTCAGCCAGCTCAAGCCTAGGGCCAGCACCGCCGCCGTCCCCAGCCACCACAGCACCGGGTTGCCCATGGCGTGGATGGTTATGGCCATGCCACCAGTGCGTTCGTAAAAGTAGGCCACCGGGCGCACCATCAGCGGCCAGCTGTGCCACGGCGAGCAGTAATCGTGGCCCGCTCCCGCTGCGATCGCTTGGTGGGCGGCCCAAAGCTGCCGATGAACGCCCACCAACGATTGCCCCGTCAGGGCTAGATGGGGTAGCCACAGCAGCATGTAGGCCGCCAGGGGAATCACGCCCAGGTAGGCCAGTAGGGAAGAATTTTGGATTTGCGATTTGTGATTTTGGATTTGGGAGCTAAATTCCCATAGCAGTAGCCCTAGCCATAGCCCCGCCCAGTTCCACTTCACGTTGACGGCAGCCCCCAGGGCGAGGCCTGCTATCCAGCGCCAGCGCGCGGGATGCTGAACCTGACCCGCCCTGACCCAGGCCCACTGGCCTAGCAGTCCCAGGGCCAGCCCATAGATGTTGATCAACGCCAAGCGCGACTCTACTAGAGTCAGCCCTTCCATCGTCATTAACAATCCGGCCATCAGGGCGAAGGTGCGACGGCGCTGGGGTGAGTATCCGTAGCTGAGGGCAAAGGCCAGTGCCGCCAACAGTACCGGAACCGTCGCCCCCACGATCGCATTTAGCCAGCGAAAGGCGATCGGACTGACCAGAGTGCCCTCCACCTCCACCGTGGGCCAATTTAGCCAGGCAGCGGGCCACCGCCCCAGCCAAATGCCCAGGGCGATTAGGTATTTGGCCAGGGGTGGGTGGGCGTCGAAGCTGGGGGTGCCGCTGAGGTAGTCGAGGGCGAAGGGGACGTAGTAGACCTCGTCGAAGACGATCGCACGGGGTTGACCCAGACCAGCGAGACGCAGGCTGAGGGCAACAGCCCCCAACCCCAGTACCCAGGCCCACAATGGCACCTGGCGAATCACTGGCCCTGGGCGGCCATGCGCTGCTGCATGCGATCGCGGAAGGCAGCCACATCGCCTTCGGAAGGCTGGGTCGTGGCCCAGGCGGGGCGATCCATCAGGCGGCTAGTCCAGGTTTGCAGGGTGGGGTAGTCGGCCATCGGTAGGCCCAACTGCTCAAACCAGGGGGCAAAGGTGCCCGCCACCACATCGGCTAGGGTGAGCTGGTCGCCGCAGAAAAAGGGCTGATCGGCCAGCTTGCCTGTGTAGAATTTGAGCACGACCTCGGCCTTTTGCTTGGCCTGGGCGATCGCATCTTCAGACTCTTGGCCAAAGCCCATCATCTGCTTGGTGAGCGGACTGAAAGCGGGCACCAGCTCGTTCACCGTCACCATTTCCACCATACGCATGGTAGCTACGCCCTCTGGAGTCGTCGCCAGCAGGGAGGGCGTCGGGTATTTTGCTTCTAGATAGTCCAAAATGGCGAAGGACTCGATCACGGTAAAGCCGTCATCAACCAGCACCGGAATGTGGTGAAAGGGGTTGAGGCTCAAGAACTCGGGTTGCAGCTGGTCGCCTCCTAGGTTCATCACAATGGCTTCGAAGGGCAGATGCTTCTCTAGCAGCGCCACCCAGACTCGGCGAGAGTTAACCGACAGCGGGGTATGGTAAAAGGTCAACATATCAAACCTTGCCTCGACAGGTTAAATTTCTGTGATCCAGCATTTCACAGGAAGTACTCTGATCCCCATGGTTTATCCGCAATGAGTTACGTTCGCCCCAACATTGCTGCGATGGCTGGCTACGTGCCAGGAGAACAGCCTCGCCCCGGCACCGGCATCATCAAGCTCAACTCCAACGAAAATCCCTACCCGCCTTCGCCCCAGGTGATTGAGGTGCTGCGGCATTTTGAGGATGAGCTGCTCAGGCGGTATCCTGACCCCTTTGCCCGCAGCTTTTGCCAGGCGATCGCCGACGTCCTGGGCGTACCCGCCGACTGGATCATTGTCGGCAACGGCAGCGACGATCTGCTGAATCTTTTGGTGCGCGCCTGTGCGGACGAATTAGCCCGACCGATTGTCTACCCCACCCCGACCTATGTGCTGTATCGCACCCTGGCGGCGCTGCAGCCCGCTACCGTGGTCGAGGTTCCCTATCCCGACGATTTTCAGTTTCCGCTCAAGGAATTGGTGGCCGCCCAGGGGGCGATTACGTTCATTGCGACTCCAAACAGCCCCTCGGGTCACGTGGTGGCGCTGGCTGACCTGCGAGAACTGGTGCAGCAGGCTTCAGGACTGGTCGTGGTGGATGAGGCCTATGTTGACTTTGCTGAGGGCTCGGCGCTATCGCTGGTGCAGGAGTTTGACAATGTGGTAGTGCTGCGTACCCTATCGAAGGGCTATGGGCTGGCGGGGCTGCGGCTGGGGTTTGGAGTGGCTAATCCGGCGCTGTTGGCTGAGCTGTTTAAGGTGAAAGACAGCTATAACGTGGATGCGATCGCGATCGCCCTAGGCACAGCAGCCATGCGCGATCAGGCCTACAAAAACGCCTGCATAGGCAAGATCAAAGCCTCGCGGGCGGCGTTGACTCAAGATCTGCGGCAGCTAGGGTTTACTGTGCTCGATTCTCACGGCAATTTTGTGTTGGCCACGCCGCCCCAGGGCAATGCGGAGCAGCTGTATCTGGCCCTAAAAGAGCAGGGCATTTTGGTCCGCTACTTCAAACAACCCCGGTTAGACGACAAGCTGCGAATTTCGGTAGGCACCGAGGAGCAAAACCACGCTCTGATCGCCGCTCTAGCCCGTCTAACCCACGCTTTGTAATTCGCTATAGCTGAATAGGGGCTGTTTATATTGTTGGCTGGCGACACTACTCCAGACAGTGAAAACCTCGCTCACCTTTCAATTTGCCGTCAAAGCTTACGGTTTCTGTGCAACCTGCTTGGCAAGAAACTGCCCAAATCAGGCAATCAGAAAAATCTAATTTCCTCTAGGCAAAGCAAGTGCAGGATTACCTGCCATGATCTGCATCAATTCATTCTTGACTTGAAAATTATTTCCAGCAGCGATACATGTGTTTAGCCGATTCAATATTTTTTCTCGAATATCATATTCGAGGCGGTATTCAAGCTTTTCATGTTTGAAGGCGGAAACCTTATCAGCAAATATAGTAGTTACTGCATAGACGAACTTTAAGTCGCGCAAGGAGTCTACGTGTGTAATTTGGATAGCTAATAATTTAAGTTCCCTTGCTAATTCATGAGCTTGTTCCTCCGTTAAGCCATGCTCTCGATGGTGGTAGAGGATTATCTGAGATAGCCACTGAGCATGTTTAGCCGTGTCCTGAATGTCGTGCTGGGCC
>JANPIO010000372.1:0-2017 GCA_031425055.1 Phormidium sp. VAR_61_metabat_6 | reverse complement strand
TGCCGTAGCCCTGCTCGCCCTGCTGCTGTTCGATGGCGCAGTCCTAGCCGCGATGGTCTGGGATGGGCGGCGAGTCAAATCTCGGCGCGCCACGATTCAGCGAGATCCGCTACACCGCCTATCGATCGGACGCGACAATCCCATCTCTTTGCATGGGGAATCCTCCACTCCCGTGAGCCTGCGCCTGTTCGACAACTACCCCACCGCCTTCGACGGCACCTCCATGCCCCTGGAGATTTCCCTTAGCGGCAAGGAAGCCGAAACCCTCACCTTTACCGTCAACCCCAAGCAGCGAGGCGAATATCCCTGGGGCGACCTGCAAATCCAGCAGCGCAGCCCCTTAGGTCTAGCCTGGGCTGATTGGACAGTACCCGCTGCTACCACCGTCGCCGTCTACCCCGATCTGATTGGCCTGAATCAGCTCTCCGTCAAGCTCGCCCTCCAAGCTACCGGCACCCTCAAACAAAAGCGGCGCATGGGCGTAGGCACCGAGTTTGCCGAGCTGCGCGAATACGGCACTGGCGACGACCTCCGCTTTATCGACTGGAAGGCCACCGCCCGCCTCAGCCAGCCCCTAGTGCGGGTGCTAGAGCCAGAGCGAGAGCAAACCCTGCTGATTCTGCTCGATCGCGGACGCTTGATGACCGCCCAAGTGCAAGGACTCAACCGCTTTGACTGGGGCATGAATGCGGCGCTATCGCTGGCGCTGGCGGGGGTGAGTCGGGGCGATCGCGTCGGACTAGGCGTGTTCGATCGCACCCTGCATACCTGGATTCCCCCCAAAGGCGGGCGGGCCAACTTTCAGCAGATGGTTGAACGGCTCACCCCCATTCAGCCTGTGCTCGAAGAATCGGACTACCTGGCCGCCGCCACCCACGCCGCCCAGCAGCAGCACCGCCGCTCCCTGGTCGTGCTGATCACCGACCTTGTCGATGAAACCGCCAGTGCCGAATTGCTTTCGGCCCTAGCCCGCCTGCGCCCCCGCCACCTGCCTTTCTGCATTACGCTGCGGGATCCAGCGATCGATCGCCAGGCCCACCAGCCCACCGCCGACGTCGATGCCGCCTACCAGCGAGCCGTGGCGTTGGATCTGCTCAGCCAGCGCGAGGCTGCCTTCGCCCGTCTGAAACGGCGTGGGGTGATGGTACTCGATGCCCCCGCCCACCAGGTCTCAGACCCCCTGGTCAAAAGCTACCTACGGATCAAGAGCCAGGGCAAACTGTAAGGGCGTAGTACATCCAGTTGTAATGACCTACCATCAGAAGTAACCCTACCCCGTCTCTGTGAGGGCTAACCATGGCTAACCCCCAACCACAGGCAGTCCCGAGCCTCTATGACATAGATTTCTATCACTGGACACAAACTATGGCAACGGCTCTACATCAGGGTCGTTGGCAAGAACTCGACATTGACAACTTGGCAGAGGAAATTGAGAGCTTGGGCCGTTCTGACAAGCGCGCACTAAAGCATCGGCTAGAAGTGCTGCTCATGCACCTACTCAAGTGGCAATGCCAACCCGAAAAGCGCAGCAACAGCTGGCGGGCCACTATCGTCGAGCAGCGCTTGCGAATTCTAGAGTTGCTGAGCGACAGCCCCAGCCTCAAACCCTATCTAGAGGCTGAGTTTGCCAACGGCTACATCAACGCCTGTAAGCTAGCTGCCGCCGAAACCGGGCTAGACGCAACAGTTTTTCCCAGCAAATACCCATTTACCCTCAAAACTATTTTGACAGACGGGTTTTTACCCAGTTAGGCCACTACCTGTGGCTCAGCCCTACGGCATCGGCAATGGTATTCAACTGGTGCTCCTCCAGTTTGGCCAGCAGTCCTGCTAAAACCCGCCGCACCATCCAGGGGCCTTCGTAGATCCAGCCGGTGTAAACCTGGAGCAGCGTAGCTCCGGCGGTGATTTTCTCCCAGGCATCGGCGGCGGTAAAAATACCTCCCACACCCACAATCGGCAGGGTGCCCCCAGTGCGCTGGTAGATATAGCGAATCACCTCGGTCGATCGCGACCT
>JANPIO010000371.1:0-3599 GCA_031425055.1 Phormidium sp. VAR_61_metabat_6 | reverse complement strand
AAGTTACCACCGCCGCCACCGCGATCTTCACGGGGCTTGGCTTTGTTGACTTTGAGGTCACGACCCATCCACTCAGCACCATCTAGTGCTTCAATGGCGGCGTTCTCTTCAGAATCAGCAGACATCTCAACGAAGGCAAAGCCGCGCATGCGCCCGGTTTCACGATCGGTGGGAAGCTGTACCCGCTTAACAGACCCATACTCTGCAAATACAGAGGTTAGGTCTTCGCTGGTAGCGTCATAGGACAGGTTGCCTACGTAGATTGACATGTCTTTTCTCCAAAAATTAAAGGATGTGCAGAGCAAAATTTCGGAGAGAAGTCTGTCAATGGAAAAACGGAAAAACTCGTTAGTACTAGAAACAAATGCTGCTAACCGAACTCTAAATCTCTGGAGATACCCTAGCACGTTTGAAAAGCTGGTGGAACCCTAAACCGGCAAATTGCCTAATAAAAACTAGCTGTGGAGTAGCAAACACCGCGCAACCACCGTAATATCTAGCGTTTTGCTTGTAAAGTTTTGTATTTGTTGACGACCCCGATTTTGGACAAATTCTGGCTCCAGATCCATTTTTAGCCGCAATGCCCACCTTGCTGGGGCAACAGCAAGGTGGGCATTAATCGGTTTCCTGAGCCATCCCCATGGGAGAATGGGCCTTTAACTGAGATTTCACCTATGCCTGCTGCTTATATTGAAAACGAAACCGAGTTTGATGCGCTTTTAAGTGCAGAGTCGTTGTTTGTAGTCGATTGCACAGCGGCCTGGTGTGGCCCCTGCAAGCTGGTGGCCCCGCTGATGGATCAGCTGGCCGATGAATACGGCGATCGCGTCAAAGTCCTCAAGCTCGATCTAGATTCCAATCAGGCAGTGGCGAAACGGTACGGCATTCGCAGCATTCCCGCCGTGATGTTCTTTCAGCAGGGCGATGTAGCCGAGACCCTGGTGGGGGCGAAAAAGTATGACGAATATAGCGAAACTCTAAGTAAGTATCTGAGCTAGGACATTTACCCTAGCCCAGCCTCTGTCGCCGCCGTTACAGGCGCAGGTCGCGATGTCTAGGGCCAGTTGCCCAAACTGCTCGTGAATAGGGCAACTGGCCGAGTTGCGATCGCGGGTAAGGGCAGTTCTCGGCAGGGCCGAGCGCGGGCCCGTTATGGAGGATGGCTGAGGGCCAAAGATCTAGGCATAACGCCCACACCCCCGTAGACTGGGGACAACCGATTGATCCAACAGCAGGGCGGGCGATATGGAAATTCTTTTTGTAGCAGCAGAAGCGGCACCCCTGGCTAAGGTCGGCGGTATGGGTGACGTTGTGGGTTCCCTGCCCAAAGTGCTGCGCAAGATGGGGCATGACGTACGCATCTTCATGCCCTACTACGGCTTCATGCCTGACAAGGTAGATATTCCCGCAGAGCCAGTGTGGCAGGGCACAGCCATGTTTAACGACTTCGCGGTGTACGAAACGACGCTGCCTGAGTCTGACGTGCCGGTGTATCTGTTTGGCCACCCCGCCTTTGACCTCCGCAAGGTCTACGGTGGCGACGATGAAGCCTGGCGGTTTACCTTCTTTGCCAACGGCGCGGCTGAGTTTGCCTGGAACTACTGGAAACCCCAAATCATTCACTGCCACGACTGGCACACGGGCATGATTCCGGTGTGGATGCAACAGTCACCCGACATTGGCACGGTGTTTACCATCCACAACTTGGCCTATCAGGGGCCATGGCGCTGGGAGCTAGAGCGCATTACCTGGTGCCCGTGGTACATGCAGGGGCACAACACTATGGCGGCGGCGGTGCAGGCTGCCGATCGCGTCAATACGGTGTCGCCCACCTATGCCCAGCAGATTAAAACCCCCGACTATGGCGAAGAACTAGAGGGGCTGCTGTCGTTTATTAGTGGCAAGCTCGGCGGCATTCTCAACGGCATCGACAATGAGTCATACGACCCGGCCACTGATCGATATATCGTCAAAAACTTTACCGCCGACAGCCTCGAAAATCGCCGCGCCAACAAAGTGGCGATTCAGGAAGAGCTAGGCCTAGAGGTGAACTCTAAGGCCTTTTTGGTAGGCCTGGTGGGCCGTCTGGTGGAGCAGAAGGGGCTAGATCTGATTCTGCAAATTTTGGATCGATTCCTCTCCTATACCGATGCGCAGTTTATTTTGCTGGGCACAGGCGATCGCTACTACGAAACCCAGCTCTGGCAAATGGCTAGTCGTTACCGGGGCCGCATGGCCACCTACCTGCTCTACAGCGAGGGGCTGGGTCGTCGCATCTACGCCGGGGCCGATGCGTTTCTGATGCCGTCGCGGTTTGAGCCCTGCGGCATCAGCCAGATGATCGCCATGCGCTATGGCTGCATTCCGGTGGTGCGGCGCACGGGTGGTCTGGTAGATACGGTGCAGCACAATGATCCGGAAAACCATGCGGGCACGGGCTACTGCTTTGATCGCTACGAGCCGCTGGATCTGTTTACCTGCCTAATTCGCGCTTGGGAAGGCTACCGCCATAAAGATGCCTGGCGGGAACTGCAACAGCGGGCCATGGAGCAAGACTTTAGCTGGGGCAAATCGGCGATCGACTACGTCAAGCTCTACAGCGAAATGCTGGGGATCGACTTTAAAGACCAGCTGTCTAAGCCCGAGCTAGCCCCAGTCGCCCCCTCTCCCCAGGAGCCACCAGCGGCGACGGTGGATGCGCCTCTGCCTAAATCTCCGCTGCCAAAATAGAGTAGGGAGCCTCACGGGCCGACCGGCACTGCTGTCTGTCACTTGTGAGCGGTTTATCGGAGGGAAAGTGTGGCAGATTAGTGGTTTCTGTTCCACGAGGCACCCATGAGCGATGGTAACGGTTCGGCGGCGGGAAACCTGGCTCAACCCGGTCGATCCGAGGCGGGAACCCTGCCCAAGCGCCGTCATATATTGCTCACCTCTCATTCCAATCGGTCGGGGCTGAAGGGTATCCCGGTGCAGTGGGGTCACGGTGATCCCCTCCAGCGCGGGGCGATCGTGGCAACGGTCACCGATCCCAACCACCGCAACGCCATTGGCACTCATTCGGGCTCCTATGCCGTGTACCGCGCTTTGGCAGTGGCCAGCGGGGTGCTGGATCCGGATCATCGGCCTGACTTTACGAATACAGCGCCCACTATTCCCATTGGCCCCTACCCTAGCTGGGCTGACCCTGAAAAAATTGTTGCCCTCGACCCCTTTGGCGCATTGGTTGGGGACGTCTATCACGCCCAAATTGCCGAGGGCATCGACATTCGCCCCACGATCGCCGTCACCCGCGCCCACATTCAGATGCCGGAGCTGCTAGAGGCGGTGCGCCAGGGGCGAATTAAAGCAGATGGTGCAATTGTCAAAGCTGGCGGCGATCTGGTGGTGACCAAGGCAGCGGTGGAACCGGTGTGGTATCTACCCGGAGTGGCCCAGCGCCTCGGGATAAGCGAAGACGAGCTACGCTACGCCCTGTTTGAGCAGACCGGCGGCATGTTCCCTGAGCTGGTGACGCGGTTTGATGTGAAGATATTTTTGCCCCCCATTGGCGGCATCACGGTTTATATCGTGGGCGATCTCGACGCGATTACTGACCCGGC
>JANPIO010000370.1:0-20439 GCA_031425055.1 Phormidium sp. VAR_61_metabat_6 | reverse complement strand
CCTAAACCCGGTATCGCTACTTTTGATACCAAGTGCGGGGATGCGATCTGCTAATCAAGACAAGGGCGGCCTAACGAAACCCCGTTAGGCCGTTTTGCTAGCAGCGGTGTGGATATCTGTCAAAAATGCGCATAGAGCAGCTCCAGGCGTTTTTATCGGTGGCTGAAACCGGCAGCTTTCAGGCGGCGGCGCAGCAGTGTGCGGTGACGCAATCCACCGTCAGTCGCCAGGTGCAAGCCCTGGAGGCCGAGCTGGATGCGCCGTTGTTTCATCGGGGAGCCCAGGCCAAACTCACGGTGGCTGGAGAACGCCTGTTGCCCAAGGCCCGGCGCATCTACCAAGACTGGATGCAGGTTTCTAAAGACATTGCTGACCTGATGGCCGGGAAGCAGCCCGAACTCTGCGTGGCGGCGATTCAGTCGGTGTGTGCCACGGTGCTGCCACCGGTGCTTCAGCAGTTTTGTGCTGAATATCCCCAGGTGCAGCTGCGGGTGACGGCCCTGGGCAGCGATCGCTCTCTCAAGGTGCTGCGCGATGGCCTGGTGGATCTGGCCATTGTGATGGATAATCCCCGCCTCACCACCCAGCCTGAAATGGTAGTTACCCCGCTGTTTACTGAACCGATTGAGGTGCTGATGGCGGGCAACCACGACCTGGCCTGCCAGCCCGCCATTTCCTGGGAGATGCTGGCTCGGTTTCCGCAAATCATTTTCAAAGACGGCTACGGCATGGCGCGGCTGGTGCAGCAGCAGTTTCAAGACCGGGGCGAGGTGTTTAACCCGGCGATGGAGCTCAACACCCTCGATGCCTTTCGCGGGGTGATTCGCCAGGGCAACTTTGTCGCGCTGCTGCCCCAGTCGGCCCTAGCCGACTGCTACGATGACCCCACCCTAGCGGTGCGCCCTACCGAAGCGCCAGTGCTGACTCGCTCGGTGGTGCTGGTGACCACCCGCGATCGCCTGGTGATTCCTCCCATTCAGCGGTTTCACGATCTGGTGCAGAGCCTGGCCACCCCCATTCGCCCTAGACCCGCAGCGGTGTCTTACAGTTAGTTAATCATCCTTTACGAACCCCTTGTTCTCAGGGTCAGCAGTCTCTATGAGCCATGAGTTTCGGGATTTGCTCAAGCAAGTTGGTAGCGGCAGCCACACCTCTAGGGCGCTGACCCGCGCCGAAGCCGAAGCCGCCACCCGCATGATGCTGACCCAAACCGCTACCCCGGCCCAGATCGGCGCGTTTATGATTGCCCACCGCATCAAGCGCCCCACCGTCGATGAGCTGGCGGGCACCCTCGATGCCTACGAGGCGCTGGGGCCGACTATGCCCGCGATCGCCCCCGATAGCGCCTACAGCCGCCGTGCTCTGGTGCTGAGCTGCCCCTACGACGGGCGATCGCGCACGGCCCCTGTCACCCCCATCACCGCCCTGGTGCTGGCGGCAGCGGGGGTGCCGGTGGTGATGCACGGGGGCGATCGCATGCCCACCAAAGAAGGCATTCCGTTAATTGAACTCTGGGGACAGCTGGGCGTGGATCTGCGCCCCCACAGCCTTGAGCAAGCCCACACTCTGCTCAATCGCACCGGCATCGGCTTTGTCTACCTGCCTCAGCACTTTCCGCTGGCCCATGGGCTGGTGCCCTACCGCGAGCAAATTGGCAAACGCCCCCCTTTTGCCACGGTCGAGCTGCTGTGGTCGCCCTATGCTGGCCCCCACACCCTGGCGATGGGGTTTGTGCACCCGCCCACCGAGGAGTTTGCCAAGGGCACCTTTGCTCTGCGCGGCCAAACCGACTGGATTACGGTCAAGGGGCTGGAGGGCAGCTGCGATCTGGCGCGGGGCAGAACGGCGATCGTGGGGGTCAACCACCCCGGGCAGACCGATCGCCTGCTGCTGCACCCCCGCGACTATGGCTGTGAGGGTGATGATGTAGATCTGGGGGATGAGGGGACGCTGGGCGATCGCCTGCTAGATGTCCTCTCCGGCAATTCTTCTGAGTTGGCCAAAACCGCCCTCTGGAATGCCGGATTTTACCTCTGGCAGGGGGAGATAGCTGACTCGCTAGAGGCGGGGCTGGCCCAAGCTCAAGACATCATCGCCACAGGTGGCGCAATGGCCAAGCTAAATGAGTTGCGGCTCCAAGCCGCCAGCTTAAATCAACCGTTGGCCTACAGCCACAGTTAATTAAGCCGGGTGGGCACTGCCCATCACCGGAGAGAGTGTTTCTTAAACATGATCTCAAGCGGCGGCTAGCAACTCTACCAAATCAGCTTTTTTGAGCTTAGAAAGGCCCTTGACATCGCGCTTTTTGGCCATGTCTTTGAGCTGCTGAGTGGTCAGAGTCTCCAGAATCTTGCGGTCTGTAATCACCTCTGGCATCGGTTCAGGTGTTAGATAAAATACTTCCTCCAGCGCCTTAAGTTTTGCCTTAGTAGTGATACCACAGCCTAGTTTTTTGACTGGTTCGAAGTTTTTCCAATACTGCCGAGGAGCCTCATCAAGCCGGGCTATCAGCGAAGCGGGTTTTACCCCTTTAAGCGGAGCTGTGGGCTGGCTCAGCAGATAATCTACAGCAACAGAAATTTCTTCCCGACCGGCGGTAGATAGATTGGTTTTGGGCAGAACTTCTTGAGTTAACGCCTGAGTAGTTGCTATCGTCTCTGGTGCGTTGTCTGCAATAATGCACCAAACCTTAGATAGCCCAGCCTCAGCTGCTACGGCGTATACAAAGCTGTTGCCAATTACTTGATACTGCTCAGGAGAGATTTCTTTAACGATCACTGGAACCCAGTTGCGACCATTCGAACCTAATAGATTTGCTGCTGACTGAATTAAATATTCATGAATTTCGGTAGGTTTTCCCGGCTCAATTTCGTCAAAAGGCAGGTACATTAAGTTTCCAGTATCTGAAAAGCTCATTATAGAAAGTACTCCTTAACAAGGTTTTGGTATTGCTCGCGGGCTTGCTTAAAAGCAAATGCGGCTGGCATGTGCATAAAATCGGCCCTAGAGATAAAGGCCATATAGGGAATGCCAATCATTTTTCGATTTCTATGAGCTTGCGTATCCTTGGGCTAGAAATAGGGCTTCAGATCAAATCCTGAACAATTTCTTTTTGCATCTTTGATGATGCTTTCGATCGCTTGATGCATTAGCTCTACCTGTGCAGGCGTCACCCGAAAAGCATTATTCAGAAAAATCGGTAATGCTATTGGCCCTGCATCTCCGAACTTTCTTCGTTCAATCTGAGTTTCCGGAATAAATCGTGTAATTGCCGTTCCAGCGTTTTGCAACGAGTGAAGATTGTCGTGGCGTGCAGGAATCAAAACAACATCAGCAGCATAAAGAGCCTTCTGGGCAAAAATACGCCAGTTAGGCGGAGCATCAATCAAAATATAGTCATATTCATGCTGAATAGATTCCAGTAGACGGCGTAGAGCATGAAATTTTATCTGCTGTCGTAGACTTGCTTCATCTATATCACTCACAAGTTGCTCGTCGGCCAGAATAACATCAAATGTTGGAGGTTCTTTAATTCTGGGATGTTCAAATCTGTAGGTAGAGATAATGCTTTTAATATCAGCATCTTTGTTGGTAAGTGCTTCAAAAACTTTTCCGTTCAATGGCTTAAGATTTAGAGCATCTCCTAAGTCACTCTGATTTGGATCAAAATCAACTATCAATACCCGCTTTCTATATAGAGTTAAAGCGGCAGCTAAGTTGAGAGTTGTCGTTGTTTTTCCAACGCCACCTTTGTTGTTGTAAACTGCTACCATTAACGCTCTAGCTGGGGATTCTATCCGACCCTTGATTTCACTTACAGCATGATTAAAGTCTTCCTCGAGAGAAAGGCATGGCGTGATTGGATGAATGACTTTGCCGTGCTTGCGAAATAGTTGAACGTGATTGGCATTCGTAATAATCCCCCACTTAACTGTTTTTGAATCTGGATGTAGGAGATATTGCTTTAACTGAAAAGCAGCCCTGCGGTAATTTGGATGATTCTCATTAGAGAGATTTTCTCCACGACCTTTAACCTCCATGTAAAGATATGGATTTTTTCTGGTGCTTAAGAAAATATCTTCCTCGCTAGGATTTTTTCGGGCGGCTTGATCTACAAATCTTCTGCCCACAGGAAATTGAGGTAGAATTTCTAAATTCTCGAATCCCAAAGCATTTAGAAACACTTTAGAAAAGTTGTGTTCTACAACAGCTTCTGTTGCGTCACCAGGAAGATCTCTTAGAACTTGTTCTAGGCTCATGTTTTTTATTGGGCTTTACTTTAGTCGTACCGAATGCAGATGAAGGTATCGGTAAATTTTCTGTCGATTTCATCAAAGCTTTATTCAATACGGCAGACAACATGGCTGTTCATTATCTTTCAGCCCTGCCAGATCCGCATTTTCAACATACCCGACTGGTCAAGATTGCTATCAGCTATTTTTGTCAATTGGTTCTGTTTAGAAAATAATTTTTGCTAGTAGACCTGTTCTACAACCACTGCTAGGTCTTGCCAGAGTGAACTTGGGGAAACGAGTTTTTTGCAGCGCGCTACAAAACGAGTGAAAACCCAGTTGACAAAAGCATTCTCAATGCATTAGCGAGAAAATCTGCCATAAAAGCAAAATTTGGCTGTTTATCAAAGAATCGTAAAGGTTCTGTAGAAATTCCATAAAGTGCCTCTGGCTCCGCAACATGCGGGTTTTCGGCCCGTCATTGAAGCTCAGCAATGAGGAGCATTGTGATTTCGACCGATGGGTTGGGCAGACTGCGGAAGTCGCCTAGTTTAGGCGGCACTGCGGAAGTGTCTATCTACCTCATCACCATTACACTTCAAAGACTCTACGGGGAATGAACGAGAATGACTCAAACTAACTGGGCTAAGCTACTGCGCTTAGCACCGCTTTCGGCAATTTTGGCCACCTTGACCGTTGGCAGTGGGGCTGCGATCGCCCTGGCCGCTGAAGGCCCCATCCAAAATTTCAACTGGCTCAAAGACGAAGCCCTGCTCGACCAGGCCCTCGATGCGGCCCACACCAAAGATGATGACGACGATGACGATGATGACGTAGAATCGGGCGAAGTCATCTACCAGCGTCGCACCACCACCACTACGACCACCAACGTCAACCAGGTCAGCTTTAGCGATATTTCTACCAATTACTGGGCGAGCGACTTTGTCTATCGTCTCTCCGCTATTAACGTCGTCAGCGGTTTTCCTAATGGAAACTTCTTGCCGAGCAACAGTCTCACCAAAGCCCAGTATGCGGCGATGATTGCCCAGGCCTTTGACATGCCTGCTTCTCGCCAAACCGTCACCCTGCGCAACGTATCCAGCAGCTACTGGGCCTACAGCGCCATTCAAAAAGCCTACTCCATGGGCTTTGTAGAGGTCTCCAACGGGCTGTTTGACACCAACGGCACCATGACCCGTCTCGATATGTTTGTGATGCTGGCCCGAGGGTTGAACATTACCCAAGTCACCTCTGGGCAGTCGGTCGATAGCCTGTTGAGCATCTTTAGCGATGCCAACCAAATCCCCAGTGAGTATCGCGTCATTATCGCGGCTCTGGTGGAGCGCGGCATTTTGGTGAACTATCCCACCATCACCGAACTCAACCTGTTTGGGGTGGTTTCTCGCTCTGAGGCCTGTAGCTTTGTCTATCAGGCTCTGGCCTACATGGGCAAAGTTGAAACCATTGAGTCGGCCTACATTGTCAACAGCAGCAACGTCTCTAGTCTGACTGAAACCATCACCACCACCACCGAAACCACCACCGAGACCGGCGAAGTGGATATGGGTGATGACGACGACGACGATGACGACGACGATCGCCGGCAGAACTGCAACCAGGGCATCGGCAATGGTGCCGAAGGCTGTGACCCTGGCAACTCCCGTCCCCACGGGGGCAGCAATGACGAGGGTGGTCGCACCCCCGGCAATCGCTAATCTACGTTCTCTGTCCTTATAAGTGTTACCAGACGCCCTGCGGGGCGTCTTTTTTTGCGCTTAAGAATCAGGAGTGGGGGTGTCGATGCCAAAGGCTTGGGCGGGGGGCAACTGAAGCAGGCTGAGTAAGCCATCCAGCATGTACTGCACGGCCAAGGCCGCCAGCAGCACCCCCAGCACTCGGGTCACAACGTTGATGCCAATTTGGCCCAGCACCTTGGCCAGAGGCCGCGACAGCAGCAAAAACAGATAGCACAGCAGCAGCACCACCGCCGCCGCCGCCAGCACTACGCTCAGCCCCAAGTAGTAGTTGGCTGACTCCCGCGATAGCACCAATATGCTAGCCAAGCTCCCTGGCCCCGCAATCAACGGAATCGCTAACGGAAACACGCTGACATCTTGTTTGGTGCCGGCTTCCTCCACCTCGGCCTCGGTTTCGCGCTCCTGATGCACAAAGATCATATCGAGGGCGATCTTGAACAGCAAAAAACCCGCCGCAATTTGAAAGGCTTGCAGGCTAATGCCCAAATTGTGCAGCACGTAGGCCCCCGTCAACCCAAAGGCAAGAAGAATGGCCGCTGATACTGCCACCGCCCGAGTGGCGATCTGGGTTTGCTCGGTCTCGGTGCGATCGCTCACCAGCGCCAGATACAAGGGCGCTAGCCCCACCGGGTCAATCACCACAAACAGGGTTAAAAAGGCTTTGGCAAACAGCGGCAGAACGATGGGCATAGGGTCGCTTCAGAGACTGCCCTAAATCTACCGCTGTTCGGAGTAAACGGCCGCTTCTCCCTGTGTTAGATCAAGGATATCGATCACCACTCCAGACAGGTTTTAGCGATTGCAGTCACGACCCAGCGCTTTCCCCAAGGGGCTAACCAGCTACCAGATCAAAGTCTTAGCGGCGGTGACCATGCTGGTGGATCACATCGGCGTGGTGTTTTTCCCTGAGGCGATTGGGTTTCGTATGGTCGGACGAATTAGCTTTCCGCTGTTTGTCTGGTTGCTAGTGCAAGGCGAGGCTCACACCCAGCATGTGAGGCGCTATGGTTTGCGGTTGGCACTGCTAGGCGCGGTGTCTCAGCCCATCTACCAACTCACCTTTGATACGGCCCGGCCCAATATTTTGTTTGAGCTGCTTTTGGGGTTGGTCTGCCTCCGGCTGGCGCGGGGGTTTCCCCGATTTCAGCTGCCTATCTGGATCGGGGGAGCGGGCCTGAGTGAACTGCTGGCTATGGGCTACAGCAGCTACGGCATCGGGCTAATTGCGCTCACCCGCTACTACCGCCCCACCGTGCCGTGGGGGGTGGCCTGGGTTGGGTTTCACCTATTTTGGGCCTGGCTAGAGGGGCCATTTCAACTACCGGCGATCGCAGTCCCCCTGATCTTTTGGCTGGTCAATGGGGAGCGGGGGCCTAAGGCGCGATGGTTTTATGCCTTCTATCCCGTCCATCTGGCCCTGCTGTGGCTGATTTCGCAGGGTTTGAACTAACGGCAGGTGGCAACCTCTTACCGAGGGAGGCTAGGAGAATTAGTGGTGTTGCTAAATTGAAGCCTGAATTGGGGTAGGGGCAAACGCCGTTTGCCCCCACGAGAGACGTTGCAGTTTTGATCTATACCTGTGTCCCTCCATACCGATACCCCCGATAGTCAGCAGGCGCTCTGCGACTATCGGGGGTATTGGTTGAGGTTAAAAGAGTGGTTTAGTCGGTTCTACAAAATTTAAGGCAGGCCCTACAAAAAGTGATCGATCGCTACTGCCGAAACAGCCGCAAACACTGTGATTGCCAAGCCCACTAGCGGGTTTTGCCCCTGAGCAACCGCAAAGGTCGTAATCACGCCAGCCCCTAGAGCCGCGATCGCAACGGAGCCAATCCAGTCTTTTTGTAGGTTATGCATGGGTTCTTAAAAGTGGGGTATGACGCAGAAGAATAGGGCAGCAGTTGTGTATGAAGACTACGTACCCAACCCTAGAGCTGTTCAGACCTCACGCTATCACCCTGGCCGGTGCCAAGTGAAACCGCATTGGGGAACTGATACCAAGCTTAAGGCTTGGTTAGATTAGTTAACATTCCTCCCATAGAAGTAGCAGGCCCAACGGCAAAATCAGCCTGAGGTAAGGGGGTGAGGCTATTCGGCGCGGCGGGTATTGCCTGCCTTGACCCAGCCTTCCTGCCCGTTAGACACCACGCGTACCTTGACCCATGACTGGTCGGCGGGTTCTTCGAGCACCACCACCGCTTCGTTGACATCCACACCCCCCACCTGAGGAAACTCGACGCCAGGACCTTCGCGCATAACTAAACCAATGGGCTGAACCACCGTGGCATTGTAGGTACCGGGTTCTAGGGCGGGTTCTGCTGGCGGCTCCGCTGGGGTGGGTGGGGTTTCGACTACCGGCTCGGCAGGGGCTTCTGGAGCAGCTTCGGGCGCTGGGGTCGGCATTTCATCGCCGTACAGGGGCTTGGACGGCAGCACCGACAGGCGACCCATGAAGTAGCGGGCGGTGGCCACCCCCGCCATCGACAGCAGGATGAGGGCGATCGCCACGCCCAAAATTAATTTTGATAGGCCAATGAAAAATCCTTTCATGGGGGCAGCGGGCCGGAGGTAGGGTCTACAGCTTGCTAATGGTACAGCACCTCTTGGCAATCGGCATCGGCAAGCTAATCGTCACTAGGAAGAGTTGGGCGAAATCGAGGGTCAATGCCGCTGCGGGAGGCCATGCGAGCTTTACCCGCCGCTGCCCAGGCTTGCAGCGCCTCAATCTGCTCTTGGGCAGTACGAGCCAGGGGCACCATTTCGCTGGCGGCGGTGAGAATGTCGTCGGTAGTGAAGTCACGGTTTTGGCTAAAGCCCAGGTGCATGGCCTCGACGATTGCCTGCTCGATTTCAGCCCCCGAAAAGTCTGGCGTTTCGTAGGCCAGGCGAGTGGTGTCGAAGGTCTTGAGGGTGTGGGGCCGCAGTCGCGAGAGATGCACTTCAAAAATCGCCTGGCGATCGCCCTGGCTGGGCAGCCCGACGAAGAAAATTTCGTCGAAGCGACCCCGGCGCAGCAGCTCCGGCGGCAGAGCCTGAATGTTGTTGGCGGTGGCCACCACAAATACCGGAGAGGTTTTCTCCGCCATCCAGGTGATGAAGGTGCCAAAGACCCGGCTGGCGGTGCCCGAGTCGCCCCGGCCATCCATGCCCGCAAAGGCCTTATCGATTTCGTCAATCCACAGCACGCAGGGGGCCAGAGCCTCCGCCAGCTGAATCATTTGGCGGGTGCGAGCTTCTGACTCGCCCACTAGGCCGCCAAACAGTCGCCCGACATCGAGGCGCAGCAGGGGCAGGTGCCAGTGGTGGGCGATCGCCTTGGCGGTCAGTGACTTGCCCGTGCCCTGAATGCCCAGCAACAGCAGCCCGCGCGGATGGGGCAGGCCATACTGGCGCGCTTTTTCGGAGAAGGCCGCCCCCCGTTTTAGCAGCCAGTCTTTGAGGTTGTCGAGGCCACCGATGTCAGAGATCTGCTCCCTGGCGGGGTAGTAGTCGAGAATTTGGGTCTGGCGAATGCTCTGGCGCTTTTCGTCGAGAATCAGGTCGAGGTCGTTAGGGTCAAAGGCCCCGTGGGCGGCGATCGCTCGAGCCAGCACCCGCCGAATCCGCTCTAGAGACAGCCCTTGGCAGGTGCGCACCACCTCCTCCAGCATGGCGATCGGCAGATCGGTGCCGGTCGAACCCAAGAGCTGCCGCACCTCCTGACGAATGGCGGCGGCATCGGGCAGGGTAAACTCTAGGACTGTTACCGTCTCGCTCAGCTCGTCGGGAATAGTGAGCTGGGTCGAGAGAATGATCAGCGTCTTGGGCTGAGCCTTCAGCCGACGGGCCAGGTTGCGCAGCTTGCGGGAGATCGCCACGTCGTCTAAAAACCGATGAAAATCGCGCAGCACAAAGATAGCTGGAGCCGTAGCGGGCAGCTTTTCCACCAGTTCTAGCGCTTGTAGGGGGTTGCGCTTGCCAAAGCCCGCGTCGTTGAGGTTGCCTTGGTAGCCATCGACAAAATCCCAGGTGTAGAGGGCGCGGTTGCCCTGGGCAGCGGCACAGGTGGCAACGTCAGCCTCGGCCCGCTCCTCTTCGGCGGTGGCGATGTAGATAATCGGGTAGCGGGCGCGAATCAGCAGGCCCAGTTCGTCGGTAAAACCCATGTCAGCACGACTCAGTGATCCCACAGTGCTCGGTCAATGTTTCCAGCCTATCGGATTTTAAGGAGTCCCTGATCCCTCCGTGAGCATGAAGCTGTAGATTTGCGCTTTAGCGATCGGGCTGGTTGAGCTGCTGCTGAAGCTGAGTCAGGGCGGCCCAGCGGTGGTCTGCGGGTTGGGCCGCAGTTCTCGATCCTCCCAGCTCAATGCCGGGGCAGTCTTCGTCGCAGATCTGGGGCACGGGCAACGCCAGGCAAATCTGCTCGTAGAGCCAGGTTTCGGGGTAGAAATGGCCGTTGGGAGGTAGAGTCTCGAACAGATCTTCCACGGCCACCTCCCGTTCTAGCGGCAGGGTGGCGGGGTTGGGGTCAGGTTCCAGCCAAATCAGCTCTTGGGCCGACAGCGCTACGCGGTGATTGTAGGCCTGGAGGCAGCGATCGCAGGTCAGCGTCACAATCGTATCGGCTCTAGCCTTGACCTCTAGGTAGGTGCCCTGGTGGGTAATCGTCATCTCGCCCCGCACGGGGGTGAGGGTTTCCAGCTCCCCTAGGTGCTGGTCAAGCTCAACCGTGAGGGTTTTCTCAGGCCGCTGTAGCAGTTGGGGAATATAGACTTTCTCCATTGGTTTTGCCTCCCATGGCTCGCGCTGTCTCTGTGCGACCTAGCCGTCTGTAGCCTCGTCGTCCTGCTGACCGGCTAGACAGACTACGAGGCGGCGATCGGGCTCGCGGCCCCGGCTGAAGGTGGCCAGTCCTTCGTGGGCCGACATAAAGTGGTGCATTTGCCGCCGCTCGGCGGATGAGAGCCCCTGCATTTCATACTTTTCACCGCTGGCGAGCACGCGCTCAGCGGCTGCGGCAGCCATGGCTTTAAGTTCTTCAAGCCGCTGAGCTCGGTAGCCTGCTAACTCGATAGTAAAGGCCTGCTGCTCCGCTTGCTCTTTGCCCAAATTGAGGGTGGTATTGGCCAAATACTGAATTGAGTCGAGCACCGTGCCGCCGTCGCCAATCAGTGCCTGCACCTGCTCGGGCGACAAAGCCTCTTCGGCAATGGTGAGCCAGCAACTTTCCCCAGACTCGTCTTCGACCGGGTGGGCGGTGACAGTGCTAGTCAGCCCCTGCATGGTGAGCAGGGTGGTTAACCAGTTGACGCCAGCGGTGGCAGCATCGGTGACCATGGGCTATGCCTTTTTCTTCTTGCTACGTCCGGGTTCAAAGGGCAGGGTTTGCCGATCTTCCTCAACCTTGGTTTCGGCATCGACGATTTTTTGCAGATTCTCGGGCAGGGGCTCCCGCGAGAGAATAAACGTTTGCAGGGTCTGGAAAATGTTGGCAATCAACATATACATCAGCACCCCGGCGGGCAGGGGAAAGAACAGAAACATGCCGGAGAAGATGATTGGCGTGAACTTGTTGACGGCAGCCTGCTGAGAGTTTTCGCTACTGGTAGACCCCTGGCCTGAGAGCACCTGGTTGAGGTACAGGCTGGCCCCAAAGCCCAGAATCATGATCAAAATATCCCAGTGGATGGCACCGTCTTCACCGGTTACACCAATGCGGCCCAAGGCTTTGATAAACAAAAACCCTTTATTGGCGGCTAGGCCCGGAGCCTGCACTCGCACGGTCGCTTCACCAGGGGCCAGCGCGGTGATGTGGCCTTCGGCATCGATCGCAACGACATCCTCACCCTTAGTGATTTCCCACTTGGGCTGGAAGCTGTCTACGTCTTCGTTGTACTCGGCGACCAGGGTTTCGATAGATTCGCCTTCAGCAGTTTGCAGGCGCACGTCGGTTTTTTCACCCACCACGAGCTTGTTGCCACCGGGCATCACCGCCGAGATGGGGAAGTGAGACCCGTCAGACACGTAGATGGCTTTGGGAGGCGTGGTAAACACCTGGGGCTGAATCTGCTCAATCTTTTCTTGGGGAAAGACCTGAACGTTAACGTCGTAGTTGATGTCAGAGAACGGCGACCCCCGCAGGGTAGCAAACAGGGCAAAGAGAATGGGCATTTGCAGCAGCACCGGAAAGCAGCCCGCCAGGGGGTTGCCAAACTCTTTGTAAACCCCGCTCATCTCCTCTTGCAGTTTGGTGGGGTTGTCTTTGTAGCGCTCTTGGATCTCTTTAACGCGCTTTTGCATCAGGGGCTGGGCCACCTTCATGCGCCGCATGTTGCGAATGGAGCCCGCGTTGAGGGGGTACAGGGCGAAGCGAATTACCAGGGTGAGGGCCACAATGGCTAACCCGTAGCTGGGCACGATTCCATAGAAAAAATCTAGGATCGGCAACATGATGTTGTTAGTCAGAAATCCAATTCCAAAATCCATGGGCACCTGAACCCTGCTACAGGGGATACGACGTTAACTGCTCAGTTACCTAATCTACCCCATCGTTGGGGGGGCAAGCCGCCCCAACGGGTTGGGATTGCCGTAAGTTAGCTTTTGCCAAGGGTGCTGCTGACGGTTTGGGCTGCGGGAGAGATGCGCTCGTTGATGTAATCGTATACCTCCCGAAAACGCGGCATAGAGCGCAGTTCTAGGCGACTGCCATCCTTGAGGGTGACGACCATATCGCCCCAGAGGCCCAGCCCCCGGGGCACCGTGACAATTTTAGTAATTTCGTTGTAGATCAAGTCAGTGCGCTCGCGCCCCATCCAGCCGCCGGTCACCGACAGCCGCCGACTGGTGATGCGGTAGCGCAGCCACAGGGCGCGGGTAATGGCTCCAACCGTGAGGGGAAGGCAGATAATCGTAAAACCCAGCAAAATATTGAAAATCAAATCGCCAATATGGGGGCCGCCCTCGTAGAACACATCCTCACGAATGCCCATGGAATACCTCTAGCTTGGTAAACAACTGCTCTAATTCTCGCAAAAATTCGCCATATTCGCACTCAGCCGCCTCGGGCTTCAGGCTGATGATGATCCACTGATTAGGACGCAGGCGAGGCAGCAGGGTGCGGAGGGCGGCGCGCACTCGCCGCTTGAGGCGGTTGCGCACTACGGCTCGCTTGTGCACCTTGAGGCTCACAACAATGCCGATGCGCGGGTCAATGGGTGGGGCAGAGTCGCCAGACACTACAGGTTTGACGCTGGCCGTAGGGGGTAGCGACCACACTCGCACCAACAGGTGGGCAGAGGCTGCTTTTTTGCCCTGCCGATAGACTTGGGAAAAGTCTCGCGATCGCCGCAGCCGATGGCCTTTAGGCAGCACTACCGATCCTCCACGCGCAACAATAGCCCTGGAGCTTAAGGTAGCCCCAGAGCTATGCAATGATCTACAAACGATGAATGAGGTAAACCCCAGCCAGCGCTAGACTGCGAGCTTGGCCCGACCCTTGCGGCGGCGAGCTTTAATTACCTCCTGGCCGGTGTAGGAGCGCATACGAGCGCGAAATCCGGAGGTTCGCTTTTGCTTTCGGTTGGTGCCCTCTAGGGTGCGCTTGCTCATGGCTTAGTCTCTGCCTGTTTCTGCTAAAAAGTCACGGTCTCATATAATAGCACCCGCTGGCTCCTAGCGGCTGTGGTTGCTGTCAGAGGCAATTTCCATCGGCCAGGTGCCGGCGTACTGATTGACCACGTCGCCCTGGTACATCATTCTCAGGTTGAAGTAGTGGTAGCCATAGCGGCGGGGGTTGCGCACGTTGGAGAACACCACCACTAGGTCGGTGTTGGCCTCAATTGGCTGCTCAGGAATGATCTCAATCCGGTTTTCGTCTTGAATCCAGTCGACGGCTTTGAGCGGAATGACTTCGCCACCGCGCCAGTCACCCTTGCGAATCTCAATGGCGTTGGGGTCAAACCGACCGCCCACTTCGGTAAAGGTGTCGGGGTAGTCAATTTCTAGAGAAATCACATCGCGCGGCAGCTTGGTGCGCATGATGTTGAGGTAATAGCGGGAGTTGGTGCTGAAGGGATAGTTGAAATCGATCATGTATCTGAGGCGATACTCAACCTCAACGCCGCCAAAGATAGTCAAGCCGCTCTGGGCCTGAGTCGGCTGGGGCAGCGCGGTGCTGAGGCCGACCGCTGTGGCCACAGCGACCAGCCCCAGGGCGGCCAACTTAAGCAATTTCTTAAGGGATATCATGGTGTACCTCCAATGAAAACTGTCTGGCCGGGTAGCTTGGGGCAACCAATCTAGGCCACCCACCACAATAGCTCTACGGAGCCTAAAGGCACACTCCGTCTGTGCCAGTGGTGCAACCGGGCTGCTGATATCGGGGAATTCCCAGGGAATTAGCTCTTAAACCCGCTCCTAATCCTACCATTCAGCCTTTGTTGCTTAAGACTTGCCGTCGCGGCTACTCGCCGTCGTCGTCGATGATGGCATTGCGATCGAGCAGCAGTAGGTTGCGCAGCTGGTCGGTGTCGAACTCAGTGAGCCAGCCCTCGCCCGCGCTGACCACCTGCTCAGAGAGAGCTTTTTTGCTTTCGATCATCTCGTGGATGCGTTCCTCTAGGGTGCCGGTGGTGACAAATTTGTGCACCTGCACGTTGCGGGTCTGGCCAATGCGAAAGGCGCGATCGGTGGCCTGGTTTTCGATCGCCGGGTTCCACCAGCGATCGTAGTGGAAGACGTGGTTGGCGCGGGTGAGGTTGAGGCCAACGCCGCCCGCTTTGAGGGAGAGAATAAACAGGCGCGGCGCAGCGGGGTCATTCTGAAAGCGGTCGACCATGGCCTCTCGCTGGTTTTTGGTGCTGCTGCCGTAGAGAAACAGCGCCTCTTGACCCAGGTAGGATTGCAGATGGCGCTGGAGTAGCTTGCCCCACTCGGCAAACTGGGTAAAGATTAGGGCGCGATCGCCCTCAGCAATCACTTCCTCCAGCATTTCGTCGAGCCGCTGGAGCTTGCCCGATCGCCCCTTCAGCCCCAGGCTCGACTCCTGCAAAAACTGGGCCGGGTGGTTGCAGATCTGCTTCAACCGGGTCAAGAGAGCGAGAATCTGCCCCTTGCGCTGCACCCCGGTGGCGTCGTCTAGGGTTTCGAGGGCCGCATCGACGGTCTGCTGGTAGAGGTTGGCCTGCTCGGCGGAGAGACCGCAGTACACGCTCATTTCCTGCTTTTCGGGCAGGTCTTGAATGATGCTGCGATCGGTCTTGAGGCGGCGCAAAATAAACGGCTGCACCAGACCCTTCAGCGCCTTGAGGGAGGCCACATCGCCATAGCGCTCGATCGGGGTGGCAAAGCGCCGCTGAAAGAAATTCTTCGGCCCCAGGTAGCCGGGGTTAAGAAAGTCCATGATCGACCACAGCTCACCCAGGCGGTTTTCTACCGGGGTGCCGGTTAGCGCTACTCGAAACTGGGCCTCGATCTGGCGAGCTGCCTTAGACTGCTTGGCGTCGGAGTTTTTGATATTTTGGGCTTCGTCGAGCACTAGGCAGGGCCAGCTCACCGACTGCAGGGGTTTGAGATCGCGGTAAATCAGTGCGTAGCTGGTGATCACCAGGTGTTTGCCCTGCACAGCTTTGGCAAAGCTGGCCCCCTTGGGGCGGCGATCGCCGTGGTGCAGCAGCACCTTTAGCTTCGGCGCAAACCGTTTGACCTCCTTTTCCCAGTTGCCCAGCACCGAGGTGGGGCACACCAGCAGCACCGGGGTCTCAAGCCAGCCGTTGTCTTGCAGGTAGAGCAAAAAGGCAATTAGCTGAATGGTCTTGCCCAAGCCCATGTCGTCGGCTAGGCAGGCCCCTAGGCCCCACTGTTCTAAAAATGCCAGCCATGACACCCCGCGCGCTTGGTATGGCCGCAGGGTGCCTTTAAAGCCGCTGGGGGCCTCCATTTCTTCGAGGGTTTGATTGCCGGTGGTGAGGGTTTCAATCAGGGTTTGCAACGCCCCGGTGGCCTCAAAGCTGACCACCGGCAGCCGGTCGATCAGCTGGGTGTCGCCGGTGCTGATGCGCAGGGCGTCTTCCACCGAGAGGGGCGTAGCGGTCTTTTGGCCCGCCAAAAACTGCCGCGCTGCTTTTACATCCTGAGGCTTCAACTCGACCCAGCGCCCATTGATTTCGACTAGCGGTGAGCCTTGGTTGATCAACTGCTCGAACTCGGCGGCAGAAAGGGTTTCCCCTGCGATCGACAGCTCCCAGCGAAAGTTGAGCAGGCTCTTGAGGCCGAGCCGCTGCCGCTGGTTTTGGGGCGGCACCTCCGCCTGCACCTTAAGACCCAGTCGCCCGGCCCCGTCTTCGGCAGTTTGGGCCAAACCAGGGGGAAGTTGCACCTCGACGCCGTTGTCTTGCAGCTGCCAGGCCGACGCTTTAATAAACTGGTAGGCTTGGATCGGATCGAGATCGCAGTGGGCCGGATGCTGCTGGCGCAGACTCTCGCGAATGGGGTCGTAGAGCCGGGCGGCGCGCCCTAAGGCTCCGAGCAGGGTCTCTTGGGGTGATTTGAGGGTCGCCCCCTGGTGATGCAGCTCGTCTACGGGATGCTGCCAAATCAGATCCGCCCTCATCCGCCAATCGGGGTTAGCGGCTGACTGAAGCTGGTATAGAAGCTGCCAGGGCAGTTCGAGTTGGGCTGGGGGCTGTAACACTAGCCGCAGGCGAAACTGGGTGGCGGGGTCTTCCGCCAGGGTCTGTAGCGGCGTGGTCCAAGTGGTGAGGGCCTCTTGCAGACGGGCACTGGCGGCGGCGCTGGCCTCTAACATTCCCCCTGGCTGACTTAGAGCCTGGAGCCAAGGCTGAAGCGGTAGCTCCTTGCTGAGATTGGCCAAACCACTGAGGGACTGTGTCTGGGCAGCCTGGCGCACTTGGTGGTCGACCACGGCGGCTAAAAAGGTGAGCAGCAGCGGCTGCGGGTCGAGTAGGGGAACTCCACAGCCCAGGGGAGCCTCGCCCTTGGCAACGGTTGGCAGATGGGTGCGACTGATCAGGGGCATGGCCCGCGCAAAATTGCGCAGTCGCTCCTGGTCTGGGGCGCTGTCGAGTAGGGGATGCCAGCCCGCTGCCAGGGTTTGGCTGGTGAGCTCTAGACCCGGCAGAAACTTGCCCCGAGCCAGTAGGTTGAGCCCCCAGCGAGCGATGTGGCCCCAGTAGCGCAGGTCGGCCCCGATCTCGCCGGGGCCGGTGAGGGTGTGTTGACCCAGGGGCAGGGCCAGCAGCATCGGCAAAAAATCGGCTACGCCCAGGTGCCAGCCCTGTACGAGCCAGGGGTGGAGCACGGTGTTGACCTGGGCCGAATTGTCGGTTTGAGCATCGACTCGGGCCGAATGGACTGGCATGAGGGCCGATGGCGTCATCTGGGCGGGCAACAGCAGGGGCAGATCTCCCCAGACCGGGCCAATGGGAGGCGCTGCTTTTGTCCCGCGTGATGACCCTCGCCGACTGCCGCCCTCGGATGATTTTTTGGCCCTTTTGCCACTGCCCACGGCCTCGGTTAACGCCGCTGGAAATAGCTCTCCAGCACCGGTTGACCGACCAATTAGCTGCTTTTGCATGGTGGTGAGCACCTGGGTCAGCTCAGGTTGGCCCAGGGCATAGGGGTGAGAATGTAGGCCATCCCAGGGGGCCAATCTCTCCGGCGGCAAGGGCTGCCAGGCCTCGGCCCAGAGAAAGAACTGCTGCGCCTGGGGAACCCAACTGACGTGTAGTATTGCCATTAGCCCTGTATCTACGACTCGCTCAAAAGTTTGGCATGGGTTGAGAGCAGGCAGATCGGGCCAGTTGCCCCCAGTGGCGGGTAAAACGCCAGTGAGTACCGGCGGGTAAGCCCATCCCCAAAGCCCCGTCCCCGGTTACGCCTAGTGTGCAGAAAACCTGCTTAATTTGCCTATCTTACTCTCTCAGGCTGGCCCTGACTGGGCATTCTCCTGACCCTTTAGGCATATTCCATTGTGACTGGGGTATGGTCGCTGGGTTTTTCCCAACGGCGGGGTTCGAGGTCAATGGTGCAGCTAAGGGCGCGATCGCTCAACCCTGCCGACAGGTAGTGGTGGTCAATGCGCCAGCCCATGTTCCGCTGAAACGAGGCGGTTCGGTAGTCCCACCAGCTGAAGTGACCACCCTCATCATTAAATAGGCGAAAGCCATCCTTAAGCCCTACCGCCATCACCTCCTTGAGCGCCTCTCGCTCGGTGGGCGAGGACATAATGTGTTTCTCTTTGCCTTCGGGGTTATAGATATCTTTGTCTTCGAGGGCAATGTTGAAATCACCACAAACGTTTAGGTTGGGATACTCGGTGAGTAGGGCCGCTAAATATTCTTTTAGGCAGGCTAGCCAGCGTAGCTTGTACTCGTACTTTTCGCTGCCAACAGAGCTGCCGTTGGGCACGTAGAGATTCACTATATAAATATCGTTCCACAGCCCAGCGATCACCCGCTTTTGGTCATCTAAGTCGCCGGCGCGATCTTCCCCTAGCACGGTCGCGAAACCGTATTTCACCTTCTCTAGGGGCTGACGACTGAGCAAGGCTACCCCGTTATAGGACTTTTGTCCGTGGATATAAGCGGTATAGCCTAGCTCTGAAAAGGCTGCGGTCGGGAACGTCTCGTTGATGACCTTGGTCTCTTGCAGGCACAGCACATCTACTGGGTTGGTTTGTATCCACTGGGTCGCGTGGTCGAGGCGCGATCGCACAGAGTTGACGTTCCAGGTGGCAACTTTCATAGACGGGGTTAAGCTAAACGAGTAGGGTCACAACGTTCTAGCTTAAGGGGTTGACCGCCCAAAAAGATCGCGCCCAAAGGATCGCAACAGTGCCACCAGAATCTTCCTCAAATTCACAACCAGAGGGCAAAGCTCTGGTCAAGGAAGTGTGCCGCCGCATTCGGCTGGCTCGCAGCTACTGGGATGCCCACAACAACGCTGCCTGCCGGGGCGAGCGAGAAAAGGTGCTGGCCCTTTACAACACGTTGACCAAGGAGCAAAAAGACCAGATTCCCCAGACCCTGCGGGTGTGGCTGCGCTACCGCAGCGAGAAATATTTTGGTGCGCATCAGACGCAGCCGGGGAATAAGGGGCGATCGGCTAAAGGTCGCGGTAAGAAGTAGCCAGGGGGTTTGGTAGAATACTGGCAAGTTCAGGGGAATTAGCTCAGTTGGTAGAGCGCTGCGTTCCCGCAGGGTGGCCGCAGGCCAATCGCACCGTAACGGTGCATCGCACACAAAACAAGGGGAATTAGCTCAGTTGGTAGAGCGCTGCGATCGCACCGCAGAGGTCAGGAGTTCGAATCTCCTATTCTCCATTCTCAAAATCACCTCAAACCATTACGCAACAAGGGATGCAGTCTTTGTTGCGGTTTTTGTATTTTGGCCATTTTTGGATCGATTTAGACTGTTTTAGGCACTTTGGGAACTCGTTTGGGCACTCTTGGGCACTCTCGAAAACCCTTGTGGTTAAGTGATTTTAAGGCTGTCCTGATGCAAAAGTACTATGTCCGTAAGAGGTGCCAGACACTTCGGGTAGGTACCCATCATGGCAAGCAAGAGCCAGAAATCTCACAAGGGCACAGTTTCGGTTTTGAGTCAGAAAGGGCTGCTGCGCCTGCGGTGGCGACTAGAGGGGGTAGAAAAAAGACCGTTGTTGTACCTGGGGTTGCCTGACACTCGTTCTAATCGCAAAAAAGCAGAACTGCTGGCAAGCAGATTGAGATTGACCTGGCGGAAGGGACTTACGACCCGACGATGGAAAGGTACCGCGCTCAGGTTCGACCGACGAATATAGATGCACAGATCAAGGCACAGGGCGAATCCGTGGTGGATTTCTTTCATCGGTTTATGGATTACAAAGCCAAGGAGGTAGACACCAGGACACTGGAGAAGTACGGAGCACTAGGAACGAGGCTAATGCAGTTTTTCCAAAGACCAGCGGGTAGATTTCATCGGCGTCGAAAAGGCCAAGGAATTTGTGGAGTTTTCTGCACCACTAAGGCCCTCGTTCAACAATACTCTGAGCAACGAGAAATCAAAAATTTTAGTACTTGCTTAGAAAAGTTTCCAGACTATTGCTTTTAAGAAGCTGTAAAAGGATAAGTTCATGGAGCTAAAGCTATATTTCATGCAGGTGAACGATTTAGTTCAACTGAGGACAAAATAAGCCCTGAGTCGGTTACATTGAATCTAGGTTGGGTAGCTGAGTCACTACTGAGAAATAGCCAATTCGCCTGGCATTCATCACTAGGGCCAGGTTAACGTGCTCAAAGAAATTCACCACCCAAGCCACCGACTTCAGGCTTTTTTCTTCAAAAAAACGGTACAAGTAGCCCAGCTTTTTCTCTAGATCAAAACGAATCATTGGGTAAGCAAGTACTAAGCTTAGCAATACTTTGGTTATAGAGCTTGACCCTGAATCATCTACGTATTGCTTAAAACGCA
>JANPIO010000369.1:0-2076 GCA_031425055.1 Phormidium sp. VAR_61_metabat_6 | reverse complement strand
GCGCGATCTGGCCCAGCAATCGATCTGGCAGATGGAAGCTCAGATTCAACACCTCCGCGAGGAATTTGAGCTGGGCCTAGCTCGGCCCGACACGACTGAACTGGTGGGAGTCCCTGAGACAGAAAACTCACAGGCCGAAATGATTAGTGGATCCGCCTTAGTGCAGCCGATGACGGTTGCAGCTCCGGCTGACTTGCTCGACGAGTTCACCGATGCCCTATGACCGAACCGCTGTTGCCGAAGGAGCCAGAGACCGAGAAAGGGCGTTTGATGCGTCAGCAATACCTGGCATTGGCTAAGGCTTCGCTCAAGGATGCTAAGGACTACGACAGCCTCTACATCCGCTATGGCGATAACCCTACGTCTGCCCAGGGGCTGGATCAAGAGGTAGCTAGAGCGGCGCTACAAACCGGCAAATCGCCGCGACAAGTGATCCAACTGCTGGCCCAGGGGCCGTTTACCCAGCAGCAGATTTTGGGATTATCTGATGACCAGAAGAAAGAGGCACTACCTAAGCTGCTTCAGTACGCCCAGAAAACCGTGGATGGGCTCCAGCAGCAGCGCTATCTGGAATATGCCTGCTCGGTGACGGGGAAAATTCAGAGCTACCCAGACCTCTACCGAGACTATGTGAGCAGTGACCTGTCAGCGATTCAGCTGGATCAAAAAGTGACGGCGGCGGCACTGGGTGCAGGGGAATCGGGAGATGGCGTTGCGGCGCTCCTGCTTCAGGGGCCATACTCTCGTTTTCAGCAGGATGTTCAGGGTACATCACTTCAGACTGTGGGGCAGTATGCCCGAGGTACGGTGGCCCAGGTGCAGGCGATTCAGGCGCTCCAGATGGGGCAATCACAGCGAATGCCACTTCTCGGCAGGAACCTAGAGCGCTAGGGTTGAGCTGCTAGTGGCATGCTATTCGTCTAATTCGTTGCTGATGTATTGATTGACAAAAGCCTCTGCGGCTCTTGGGCTCATTGTTTTGAGGCCGCGAACGATTTCCAGAAAGGTGTCGCCGGTAGGGTCTGATTTTGCTCCGGGATCAACGGTAGACACCTATATGGTGAATAGACCTGTTGTAATTTCAAGGATAAAAAGCGCTGAAATGCTTATGCAAACTGGGTTTTAAGGATTTTGAACGATCATCCCTGCAATGCTTGCTAGGAGAGGTGTTCAAGGATTTCGATGCTTATTTCCCAACAAGTCTAATACCCAGAATTGCTGCGAGCCGGTATGGTTGATGTTGTAATGCTTCAGAATTTGCGCGAGAGCCGTTGCAGGGTGTCGATGGGCTTGCAATCGGCGTTGCTTTCTGGGGGCTTTTAGCTTGCTGCGGCTTTGTTGCATAAATAGTGCGAGAGTCAGGGATTCTGTGGCAGGAACCGTGAACTAAGCCTCAACAGGATAGCTCTCGGGCTTGGCTAGTTGAATCATGCGGTTGAGCGCTGCACGCTGCAAGAAGAGTTCGACGGCCTAGTTGTCAAAGCTCCGCGAGCGAATATGCCCGGCAAAGGTAACTTTGAGGCGAAACATTGTGGTTTCAGCGAGCGAGCGACGGGGATAGCCGCTCTCTTGCTTCCAAGCCGAACGGCCAACTTGGTCAATACGTTGCAAGATTTGGTCTCTTGGGTGGGTCGGAACCGTCTCCCCAATGCGATAAGGTTGGGCGTCATGGCGGTGGGGAATCGTTGCCACAGCGGCACGCTGGGCAATCGCCTCATAGCCAACGAAGGTGTCGTAGGCCCCATCGTCGGAGACCTGAGCGATTTCACCGTCAATGCCATTGAGCAAACTGGGCAAGATCTCGCTGTCGTGATAGTCGTTGGTGGTGACCTCAGCGACCCCGATCTCACCCGTGGCTTCATCGACACCGAGATGGAGCTTGCGCAAGGTACGCCGCTTGCTCACGCCATTCTGCCGGGCTTTCCATTCCCCTTTCCCGTAACTTTGATGCCGGTGGAATCGACCACGATCCCCCGTGGCGGGCTGAACCGGCATGATCATCGACAACGCGCCTAACTGCCGCGATACGGTGCTGTGGATCTGTAGAGATGCCAAGGTACTGACCTATTGAGCCGA
>JANPIO010000368.1:0-16004 GCA_031425055.1 Phormidium sp. VAR_61_metabat_6 | reverse complement strand
GAGTCGGTCACTGACCCGGCGCTGTTCACCAGTCACTGGCCCGATGGCGGCAACGCTCGCCCCCGCTCGGCGACGGTGGTGATCACCCGCAACGATGGCGGCAGAATCGCTGTGTAGTTATTCTGGCGCTTGCTGTTGAGGCTACATAGCTGCAACGAGGAAACCTCGTTGCAGCTATTTTTCTAATCGCACGACGTACCACTGCATGGCTTCACCGGGGCTGAGTTCTAGCTCGCAGGCAGTATCGCGCAGGTGGAGAGCCTGCTCGGCGGGGGTGGTAAAGCGCTGGAGATCGCGGGGCAGGTCAGGCTGACGATTCTCCGCTGGAGAGGCTGCGCCAACGCCCAGCAGCTCCGTCAACCGCTCTAGCAGCTCCTCCGGGGAGAGAAATTCTTCGGCGGCACCGGGCATCAGCACGACAAACATCTCTTCCTGGTACATAATGGCATCGGGCATAGTGTTGCTCCTGGGAAATTTAGTTTGATCCTAAACGGGTTGGCTCCCTTAAGTAGCGGTGGCGATCGCGTTTGTCCACCCCTCCCCAAACCCTTCAGCCTCAAACGCTTCAGAAGCGGGCAGAAGTTCTTGAGAAAACTGTGAATTTCCGTGGGCAAATCGCCCGAATCTTTGGATCCGATGGTAGGATAATAAAGCATTCACCGAAATCCCGACCGGATTACCGGTGAATTTTCGGTTTTGTCACTGTCCGAGCTTTCCGGGAATAGGCTGCTCTGCGGTGCCATTGCCTGGATTTTTCTGTTTTAACGGTTATTTGCCTGCCGCTATGGTTCAGACTCCTATCAAACCCAACTCCGCCGCCCCTGGGCCGACCCCCTCCAAAATGGAGGGCATTAAAGAAAACAGCCGCTTTTTGCGCGAGCCCGTGGCCAGCGAGCTGCTGCAAGACACCACGCACTTCTCTGAACCGGCCATTCAAATTCTCAAGTTCCACGGCTCGTATCAGCAAGACAACCGCGACCACCGCGCCAAGGGCCAAGAGAAGGACTACCAGATGATGCTGCGCACCCGCAACCCCGGCGGGTACCTGTCTCCCGAGCTATATCTCACCCTCGATCGCCTGTCCGATGAGTACGGCAACGGCACCCTGCGGGCCACCACCCGCCAGGGCATCCAGCTCCACGGTGTGCTAAAGCAAAACCTCAAGGCCACCATTGGGGCGATCGTGCGCAGCCTGGGCTCGACCCTAGGGGCCTGCGGCGACCTCAACCGCAACATCATGGCTCCCCCGGCCCCCTACAAAAACCGGCCCGAGTATCGGCTGGCCCAGGAGTATGCCAACAATATCGCCGACCTGCTGCGACCTCAAACCGAGGCCTACTACGAAATTTGGCTGGATGGTGAGAAGGCGGTCTCCGTCGAAGAGCACCCTGACGTGGTGGCAGCCCGTCAGCGCAACGGCAACGGCACCGTCGTGCACAACAGCGAAGAGCCGATCTACGGCACTCACTACATGCCCCGCAAGTTCAAATGCGCGGTCACGGTGCCCGGCGACAACTCCATTGATGCCTACACCCACGACGTCACCCTGGTGGTGATCACCGATCGCTCTGGGCAGCTGAAGGGCTTTAACGTGCTGGCGGGCGGCGGTCTAGGCCGCACCCACGGCAAAGACGAAACCTTTGCCCGCGTGGCCGACGAAATTGGCTACGTTGACAAAGCCGATGTCTACGATCTGATGAAGGCAATTGTTGCGACTCAGCGGGATTATGGCGATCGCCACGATCGCCGCCACGCCCGCATGAAATATCTGATCAACGACTGGGGCGTCGATCGCTTTCGTCAGCAGGTCGAAACCTACCTGGGCAAGCCCCTCAAGCCCTTCAAAAAGCTGCCCAAGTGGACGTTTTATGACTACCTGGGCTGGCATGAGCAGGGCGACGGCAATCTGTTCGTCGGCATCCCCGTTGAGAACGGTCGGATTATTGACCGCCGCGAGGGCATTCAGCTCAAAACAGCGCTAAAGGAAATCGTGCAGCGATTTAATCTGCCGATGCTGATTACCCCTAACCAAAGCGTGCTGTTCTACGAAGTCAAGCCGGAAGACCGGGCTGAAATTCAGGCCATTCTCACCCGCTGCGGCATCGCAAATGAAACTGAGATCGACCCCCTGGTGCGCTACGCCATGGCCTGCCCCGCTCTGCCCCTCTGCGGCCTAGCGGTGACCGAGTCAGAGCGGATCATGCCTACGGTGCTGGGTCGCCTGCGCGCCCTGCTCACCAAGCTGGGTCTCGAAGATGAGCACTTTGTGGTGCGCATGACCGGCTGCCCCAACGGCTGCGCCCGCCCCTATATGGCCGAGCTGGGCCTAGTGGGCAGCGCCCCCGAGTCATACCAGGTTTGGCTGGGTGGGTCGCCTAACCAAACTCGACTGGCTCGCCCCTACCTGGAGCGCCTCCACGACAACGATGTCGACACCACCCTAGAGCCATTGTTTGTGTTCTTTCGCGACGGGCGCAAAAAGGACGAAAGCTTTGGGGATTTCTGCGATCGCGTCGGCTTTGAGGCCCTGCGGCAGTTTTCTGCCACCTACAACGCCGATCAATACACCCCTCGTCATACCAAGGAAGGGCGGCACCGGCTGAGCATTTCCCACGATTTGTTCATGACCCTGCAATCCACTGCCGACAAAGAGGGACGACCGATGGCCCAGGTGATGGCCGATGCCCTAGCGGTATATCTGCAAAGGCCGGTTCCTAGGGACTAGTGCGAAAAAAGGGGGATGGATCGTATGGCCTATCCCCCTTCATAACAAAAGACCTGTCTGCTTAGCGGCTGGCAGGTTTTTGTATATTTGTGGCTGCGCAAATCGCCTATTTGCAGACCGAAAATTACGCTCGTTCAATCGCCGACCAATGGATTAAGACCGGATACTTTTCAGCCGCACAAGCAGGAATTTGGGATTGCAGAGGTTATCGCCGTGCGATCGCCCTTAGCCAAACTGCTTCTTGGCCGCTTCGTAAACCTCGACGGTAATCTGACTCGTACCCTGCTCTTGGGCAAACTTCTCGATTTTTTTGCGGGCAGCAGGGCGCACAAAGAAGGGAATCTCTTTGAGTCGAGCTTCAGCGTCAGCAGTCCATTCCATAGGTAGAGGCGTAATTTTGCGTAGAGCTTCAAACTTCTTTACGATATCAGGGGATAGAGACATCTCTAACCCAAAGTCTAATTTTGCAACGATAGGGCCATAACCCGTGCCCCATCCGCCGCAGGTTTCCCTCATGAGGGGGACATTAGACTCTAAAATCCTCCCAACAGAGAGTTTTAGCTCTAACTATCTGATCGTGTTTTGTCGAGAATCAAGGAGATCGCAGTGCTCAGGAAACTCTTACTCGTCATCCTAGCCGCCGTGGTGACCACGCTAGTGGCCGTGGGCCTCTCCCCCCAGGCTAAAGCCAATATTGTGGCTGAGCCGGTGGTCTACAGCGTTGATGGACAGCCCTTTGAGGGCTACTTTGCCTTCAACCAAAACTTTGGCGAAACCCAACCCCTAGTACTGCTCATCCACGACTGGAATGGCCTAGATGACTACGAAAAGCGCCGCACCCAAATGCTGGCCGAGCAGGGCTATGCGGCCTTTGCGGTAGACCTCTACGGCCAGGGGGTGCGCCCCACTAGCCCTGACGAGTCACGGGCACAAAGCGGCGCGCTATACAGCGATCGCGCTACGATGCGTGCCCGACTGATGGCGGGTCTCACCCAGGCTCAGACCCAAACGGGCGTAGATGGTAGCCAGGTGGTGGCGATCGGCTACTGCTTTGGCGGGGCCGCCGTGCTTGAAATGGCTCGCGCCGGTATGGATGTGGATGGGTTTGTGTCGTTCCACGGCAGCTTTGAAACCCCTGAGGGGCAAGACTATAGCCAAACCCAAGGGCGGATTTTAATTCTGCACGGCTCTGACGATGGCTCGGCCCCCATGACCGACGTGGCCCAGCTCGCCACCGAACTCGACACCGCTGAGGTTGACTTCAGCATGGAAATCTACGGTGGCGTTGACCACGCTTTCACCGTGTGGAGCGACGCCAATCGCTACGATGGCATGGCCGATCGCCGCTCATGGCAGACCCTGATGAACTTTTTAGGTGAGGTTCTGAGCTAAACCCGGCGCGGGCTATTCAATACAGATTATTGCAAACACCCCCCCAGGCAGCCCTGTGGGGGGTGTTTGGTAGCGGTTGATTGAATTAGGGAAAACTGGGCTGCAATAACCGTCATTCACGCAGGCGATCGCCCCACGGTCTGCCCCCTAGTGCCCCAGGACAATACCTTGCCCCCTGACCACTCATTTTTTCAGAGAAACAAAAAGCGCCGACTTTTTCCGACCTATTCCACCCTGAGCCATAGTTACGCTCCAGATAAGCCTTTACTGCTGTTGCTTGAGGTAAGATTATGGACCACTTTTCAACCCTGATTTTGTTGCTGCGCGATCGCCCCACCTTTCTAGAAGAAGTTCGCCAGGGCAAAAAGATTGAGTCCAAAATTTTGTCGCTGCTGGTGGTCAGCTCGCTATTTTTTGCTATCTATGGGGCCATTATTGGCTCATCGAGCGGCTGGCAACAGCTGTTGGTATCGATGGTCAAGCTGCCCGCCCTTTACCTGCTGACCCTGCTGATTTGCCTGCCAACCCTGTACTTTTTTGACATTTTGTTTGGGTCTAAGGCCGACTTTCGCCAGTATGCGGTGCTCAGCCTCACCACCGTTTCGGTAATTAGCGTGCTGCTGTTCAGCTTTGCGCCAGTGACGCTGTTCTTTTTAGTGTCTATTCGCAGTTATCACTTCTTTTTATTGCTCAACGTCGCCATTTTTGGCCTTACTGGCTTTATTGGGGTGAGGCTATTTTATTCGGGCATTCGCTCAGTAATGAATTTTACCGAAGATACCCCGCAGATTCGCAACCGACTGCTGCTGTTTTGGCTGACGCTCTACGGCCTGGTGGGTAGCCAGCTAGGGTGGACGCTCAGACCTTTTTTTGGCTCCCCTGGCCAACCCTTTCAACTCTTCCGTGAGGTGGAAGGCAACTTTTATTCTCAGGTAATTCGCAGCATTGCCTCACTGCTGTTTGGCAATTAATTGATCGCGACTGCATGGGTATAGGAAAATAGCCATTTGCCCCTATCAAAAACACCGTATTGCTAAGACATATTTTTAACTGGCCATTTCTGATTTTGCACAGACGATGACCTCTGATTTGCAGGCACTACGCATTACCCAGTCTGAACTCGATCAGCTCACGGGGCTAGACATTGACTCGGTCTTTATGGGCAGAATGATTCGCCCTTCGGTGTGGCGATCGCGGCGACAGCTGCTCTCCCTTTTTATTACAGAATGCTTGGTGCTGGGGATGATATTTGTAGTTTGCCTGGGGCTAGGACTGTTGCTGGTGAGTCAGCAGGAGGGCTTTGACCAATTTGGCGCACTGCTGCTGGGGATTGCGGGGGCGATCGCGATCGGAGCCGTAGTCTGGCACGTCTACCAGTGGCGGCGCTCTAAAACCTTCATCACCCTGGCGCGCCTGCTAGATGAATGCGATCGCCACAACGACATCATTCAGGCGCTGCAAGTTATGGAGGAGTTGGATGCGGCGCAGGGTACAGGTCAAGGGTTGCAGAACAGTGAGATCCTGACTGCCCTCCAAGCCACCCGCGACAGCCTAATTTCGGCCCTCATGACCGAGAAAATTTTGCGCCGCCATCGCGCACTGATGCAGCGACAGCAGGAGTTGTTTAGCACCCTCGAAACCAACCTGGTGACGTTGCAAACCCTCCACGTCAACCACCAAGCCAGCGAGTATCGACAATTTTTGCAGGAAGCGCTCAACATTGGTCTCGCCGTACAGCAAGAGATGAACGCTAATTCTTCCCTGCCTCCTTCTAGAATGTAGGGGCAAACGGCGTTTGCCCAACCAGAACTGCCGCTATGGATTAGATCTAGCAAATGCAAAATTCGTACTCTTTGTAAAAGGGTGTTTGAAAAGTCCTACTTCTTGTGGCAAGAGTGGAGATTCCCCTAAATCTCTCTTAAAAAGGGGAAATTTTACCACCCTTTTTAATGGGGCAGGGGGGATCAGCCGGTGACTCAAACTACAGCAACTCACTTTTCAAACGCCCTCCAAGGGGCACAAATCCCTATGGAAAATTTAGATGTTGCATCGGGCGCAAACCTTGCGCCTCTACAAGTGGCCCTTGGTTGCCGTAACATGCGCTGAGGCTTACTCGATCCGCTCCGCTAGCTCCATCCAGCGTTCGGTGGAGGTGTCAATGGTGGCAGTGAGTTCTCCTAGGCGCGCAGACAACTTTGCCACCTCGCTATAGTCGCTGGGCGGGTTGCCATAGAGCTGCTTTTCTAGCGCCTTTTTTTCAGCCTCCATGGCCGGAATTTGAGTCTCTAACTGCTCATATTCTCGCTTTTCTTTATAGGAGAGCTTTTTAGTCTTGGCCTCGGGGATTGGCTCTGCCTTAGCTACCGTCTGAGTAGATGTAGCCTGGGATTTGCTGGCCGCTGCCTGCTTTTCATTCTGTTTCTCGGTATCTGAGGCGGCTTTTTTGTAGTCTAAATAGACCGAGTAGTTGCCGGGATAGTTGCGCAGCATACCGTTGCCCTCAAAGGCAAAAATGGTATTGACAGTGCGATCGAGAAAGTAGCGATCGTGGGAGACCACAATCACACAGCCGTTGAACTCTTCTAGGTATTCTTCGAGCACGCCGAGGGTTTGCACATCGAGGTCGTTGGTGGGCTCGTCGAGAATCAGTAGGTTGGGGGCCGACAGCAGCACCCGCAGCAAAAACAGCCGCCGCCGTTCGCCGCCAGAGAGCTTCTCTAAGGGAGAATATTGCTGGTTAGAGGTGAACAAAAACCGCTCCAGCATCTGGGAGGCAGTGATCACGCTGCCGTCGTTGGTGGTGACTAGCTCAGCGGTTTCTTTCAGGTATTCGATCACCCGTTGGCTGGGGTTGGCAAACAGGTCTTCGGAGTGCTGGTCGAAGTAGCCGACGTGGATGGTGGTGCCAATATCGACGGTGCCCGTGTCGGGTTGGAGCCGCCCGGTGATCACGTTCATCAGGGTCGATTTGCCGACGCCGTTGGGGCCGATGATGCCGATGCGATCGTCGGGGGCAAAATCGTAGGTGAAATCCTTGAATAAAAGCCGGTCTTCGTAGCTTTTAGAGACATTCTCTAGCTCGATCACCTTCTTGCCGATGCGGCGACCGACGGTGGAGATATCCACCCTGCCGAGAGATTCTTTAAACTCGCGGTTTTGCATATCGCCGATGCGATCGATGCGGGCTTTTTGCTTGGTGCTGCGGGCTTTGGGGCCGCGCTTCAGCCATTCCAGCTCGCGGCGGAGGACTCCAGCGTGCTTCTTTTGGGTGCTCTGGTCGGCGGCTTCAGCTAGGGCTTTTTTCTCCAGGTAATAGGCGTAGTTACCCGCGTAGCCGTAGAGGTCGCCGCGATCGATCTCCAGAATACGGTTGGTGACTTGATCCAGGAAGTAGCGATCGTGGGTGATTAGCAGCAGTGCGCCGCGAAAGCCGCTCAGGTAGCTTTGCAGCCACTCCACCGATTCGGCATCAAGGTGGTTAGTGGGCTCGTCCATCAGCAGGGCGTCGGGGTCAGCGAGCAGGGCAGCGGCGATCGCCACCCGTTTCCGATACCCTCCCGACAGGTCGCCTACCCTGGCATCAAAGTCGTCAATGCCCAACCGGCTGAGAATGGCCTTGGCGCTGCTCTCTAGATCCCAGGCGTCAGCGGCGGCAATTTTTTCAGAGACCGTTGAGAGCTTGGCCATCAGGGCATCGGCGTCGCCCGTGCCCTGGGCCATGTGGTGCGAGATATCTTCGTACTCGCGAATCAGCGCCATCTGCTCGCCCGCATCGGCAAAGACTTGCTCTAGAACGGTGCGATCGGCCTCAAAGTCGGGCTGCTGGGGCAGGTAGACAATCTTCGCCCCAGGGTTGACCCAAAAGTCGCCGCCGTCGAAGGGCTCTAGCCCCGCAATCATTTTTAGCAGGGTCGACTTGCCCGAGCCGTTGGTGCCAATCAGGCCCACCTTGTCGCCCTCATCCAGGCTAAAGCTGGCATCGCGAAGAATTTCTTTGATGCCGAAGTCTTTGGTGGCAGAGCGCAGAGTGAATAAGGTCATAAGAAAGTGGGAACAGCAGGAAAACCAGGTTTTAAATTGAGTGTGGGTCAAACCACCTTCACAACTCTACCTTCCATGACTAAGATTCAGCAGATCTCGTAAGGCAGCTTTGACTGCATCCTGATCGTCATCACCCAATCGTCCGATAGCGTTTAGCACCAACTTGTGATCAAGGGTAAATAACGTCAAAGGAAAAGGCACCACTACCACATCAAACTGCTCATAGGTCATGGTAAGCCGCCTCATCCTCGGCAGAAGCCCACTCAGTCATCTGCCGCGAAACCCCAGTTAGATACTCTGCCTCGATCGCATCACGAGACTCAGTAATGCTCCTAGATGCCTCGGCTGAAGCAGCATCTGCGTGCTCCAAAACAATGACTTCGACAGTATCTCCCGTTTGAAACGGCAACCCATGCAGCACAATCGTGCCGTTTTCTGTAACGATAGCTTCCACTTTGTAGGCATTCATGGCAGTATATCTGCGAAATCTACTTGCATTATCTCAACAATCGCTAACATCTGGGGCAGCGTAGGGTTATGGTCGCTCAACAGACATGGGGCGAGAATAGGCACCAGCACCCCCAAATAACTGTGGCAGCAACAGCCCCGATCGCGCCTCGTAATCTGCAAATTCTGGATAGCGCGATAGCGATTCATCTTTTTTGCACATATTGGACACAAACAGGGCTAGCACCAAGCGCATCAGCAAATCTCTTGCACCCAGCGGGTGAGCACTCGCATGAGTTTGCCTGAGCTGTGGGGCATGACGATGCTCCACTCGCTGACGTGGGCAAAGCCCCGCAAATGCAGCGTTTGCACAATGGTTTCGATGCCCTGAGCGCTGCCGATCACCATCAGCTGCACAGGCTCACGACCTTCAACAGGCGAATCAGTGGATTGTGGCATAGCAGCAGCGGCGAGGAAAGCAGAGTAGCGGAGGTGGGCAGTTGCGTTGGTAATCGAACGGTCAGCTTGTGACATAGCAAAAACAATGTTGACGCTTTGGCAGCATAAACGAACGCTGACAGTTTGGCAACATGGACGAGCCTAGCCCCCTCTGTCAAAATTTGGCCATGGGAAAGGCAGGCAACGCACTACGGCAGGTATTAGAGACTTACGGCATCAGCCAAAACAAATTGGCGGTGACAATGGGCACAGATCGCGCCAATGTGAACCGCTGGGTGAAAGAACTCCGCGACCCGGCTGGAGACGTCATTTTTGAAATTAAGGAAGCTTTGAAGCAGATCAACCTAGAAGCTGCTGCTGAGTTTGTTCGGCTATATTTAGGCAACACTCCATAGAGATGACAACGATCGAGATGTCTCTATAGGGTGAAGAGTTACTGAAAACGATTGTAAGCAGGTGCATGTGCAGCCATTACAATGCACATACTCAATCAAATTAAAATCATAAATTTTCAGGAATTTTAACCAATCCTGCTGTCAGTAGAAGCTGTCTTTCTTGAATGCGATCGCGCCGATTTAATCTCAACAGTCGAGCCGTGACACTACCGACTGAGGTTAACCCAATAATAGCCCCACTCTGAATAAAAAAGTGGTTACTCCATTTATCCTGACGTGGATGGTAGAGCCTTACGATCGATTGGGAATCAGGATCGACAGAGGCGATATCACTGCCTTTGTACTTGTTGCAAAGCGAACAGGAAAGAGCTAGATTCTCCTCTACGGTTTGTCCGCCATGCTTTTCAGCAATGATGTGGTCAATTTCGTGGGGAGCTAGCGTGAAGGCCTCTGGAATTAAGCAATACTCACAATATTCGTTTGCTCTAGCATAAACTAGTTGCCTTAGCGCCACAGAAATATAAGTCATCAGGCTTGGCTAGCTTGAAGCTTAATGTAGGCTTTAGCCTTTGCCATCCGTACAATGTGCTCAAGATATTCATAGCTTTGCCAAAGCTGTTCTTCCTCTGCATCTAACCCAGTAGAGCGGTTTTTCTCCAGGAGTTCGCTGACCTGAGTCTGCAATTCAGGGACAGGACGCAATGTCAGAATCTCCTCTGGAGTCGGAAGTTCAGCTAAAAACTCCAAAATATCGGCAACACCAGAAAAGCCTTCTCCAGGGCTAGCATTCAGCTCTCGCAGACCCAACTTTAAGATTTCAGGCAACTTGTTCTGAACAGCACCAAGCTGAGCAGCCAAGTCGTCAGGTAAATCAAGGGTAATTTGCATGAAAGGAGGCCTGAGCTATATGGTCTCAATCATAACCCTCGGGCAAGCGATAACCCTCCTATAGGCTTGGCTGCAGCTCAGCGAGTTTGATTAAGTAATCGTCTTGCCAGTTTTGGCTAACAATCTCAATTACCAGCGGGGCTGGAGCCATCAACACCGCAGAGGCCAGCACATCATCAATAGTGCTGAACGGCACGATCGCCACATCCGGCAAACGAGAGGTCAACTCTCCAGTGCGCTGCCCCGGCACCGCTAGAGTTGTCCAATCATTATCCCGCCTGCTATCTACAATCGCCTGATCTAGCACCTGCACCAAAAACTTGGCACTCAGCATGTGCATCCAGGTCGGGGGCGGCATGTCAACCAGCGTTCCGTCTACTAGCTCTTGGGGGCGATCGCTGCCGTCATGGTGGGTTAGGTAGTCCTCAAACCCAATTGCCTGGTTAATTTTGGGGTTAATTGCAACCATCAGACCAATATTTCTACGCCGTGGCAAGAAGTTTAGGCAGAGTAAGACAACTTCTAGCCCCATTGTATTCAAACAATGCTGATACCCAGCCCAGACAGTAGTAGCGGGTGGAAATTTTTAAGCCTGGCCGTTGGCCACTAACCACACGTAGGCCAGCACACCCAGGGCCGCCACCCCAGCCAGCGCCTCGCCCTGCTGGTTGATAAAGGTTTGCGCGATCGCCCAACTATCCCGCAGCAGTTGCCGCCGGGTTTGGCCCAGTTCAACCATCAGCGCCTTCACTTTGGCATCAACTTCTTTAGCGGTCAGCTCGTTGCGGCGGTAGGCGGCTTCGACCTCATCCAGCTTGCGCCAGTAGTCTCGGGTGGCACCCATCAAATCGGGAAGCATGGTTAACTTTTGTAACAGCGTTATTGACAGTTTAACGCTGCTTCGATTTTGAGGGGTCTGTAGAAAGGGGTAGGGCGAGGTTAGGCCTTGGCGGCTTCGATTGGTTTCTCGGCTACCTTCTCTGGTGCTGGCACGGGTATCTGCTCAGTGACAGCCACAGCAGCCCCATCGCCGTGGGCCTCGTAAAACACTAGGGCCGCCTTCACCTGAACTTCAGAAAGGCCGTACTCTTCGGCAATCTGCTCCGTTGACCAGTCCCACTCGGTGGCCGCTATCACCACGGTTCGCACATGAATGCTGGTGCCGTGCACCACCGGCACCCAGCTATTCTCGGCATCGGAGCGAAAGGCAATATCGGGAAAGGCAGGGTCGGGTTCCATTAGGGCGCAATGGGTTTCTTTTTGCAGCGAGGCCAAAACCGTATTCACAAGCTGCCAACGATCCTCGACAGAGAGTTGCAGAACCTGATCTTGTAGTTCCTGGAGCGTCATAGATATGAGCATGGGTGCGGGTTGAACTCTTCTATTAAACTGCAAATGCTGGGTCGGGTTTTGTCGGCGGCGGCAGCCTTAGGGGGTCAAGGCGACTGGTTTATCCTGATAGATAGACCTCTCGTCTGTTGGGGAGATCTGTTTAGCCCTATTTCTCTGTTGTTGCACCATGTTTGCCACCACTGCCCCGCCGCTGCCTGTCAACCGCGATCGCATTCGCCCCGCCATTCAATCTTTGCAAGATCAGTTGGTCACCTGGCGGCGCGGCCTGCACCAGCGGCCCGAGCTGGGGTTTAAAGAATGGCTGACCGCCGACTTTATCTGCGAAAAGCTCAGCGAGTGGGGCATTGACTACCAGCGCAACATCGCTCAAACCGGCGTGGCAGCGGTGATTGAGGGTAGTCGTCCCGGCCCGGTGCTGGGCATTCGCGCTGATATGGATGCCCTGCCTATTCAAGAAGAAAACCCCGTGCCCTACTGCTCGCAGCACGATGGGGTGATGCACGCCTGCGGGCACGACGGCCACGTGGCGATCGCCCTGGGCACTGCTTACTATCTCTCTACCCACCGCGACTTTGCGGGCACCGTCAAAATCATCTTTCAGCCTGCCGAAGAGGGGCCGGGAGGAGCCAAACCCATGATTGAAGCCGGGGTGCTGAAGAATCCCGACGTAGAGGCCATGATCGGCCTGCATCTGTGGAATAACCTGCCCCTGGGCACCGTGGGCGTGCGTACCGGGGCACTGATGGCGGCGTCAGAGTTTTTTACCTGCACGGTGCAGGGCAAGGGGGGCCACGGGGCGCTGCCCCATCAAACCGTCGATTCTATTGTGGTCGGGTCGCAGATTGTCAATGCTTTGCAAACTATTGTGGCCCGCAACATCGACCCCACCAAGGCAGCGGTGGTCACCGTAGGTCAGTTTCACGCCGGTAAGGCCCAAAACGTGATTGCCGACACCGCCACCTTTGGCGGCACCGTGCGCTACTTTGACCCCGCCTATGCCGACTATTTTGCCCCTCGCATGGAGCAGATGATTGCGGGCGTTTGTCAGGCCCACGGGGCTAGCTACAGCTTTGACTACAGAGCGCTATATCCACCCGTGATCAACGATGCGGGCATGGCAGATTTGGTGCGATCGGTGGCTTTGGCGGTGGTCGAGACTCCGGCGGGAGTGGTGCCCGACTGCCACACCATGGGCGGCGAAGATATGGCCTTCTTCTTGCAGGAAGTGCCGGGGTGCTACTTCTTTTTAGGCTCTGCCAATTCTGACAAGGCGCTGGCCTACCCCCACCACCACCCCCGCTTTGACTTTGACGAAACGGCGCTGGGGCTGGGGGTGGAGATGTTTGTGCGCTGTGTGGAAGCGTATTTTGGGGAGTAGATGGGTGGGCGGGTAGGTGGGTAGGCGGGTGGATGGGTTGAGTTGTCCTCTTTTCTTCTGGGGGGCTCTGCGTTGGCGGCGGCTGTTTACTGGGGCAAACGGGTTTGCTTAGGGGATGCCCAAGATTAACTTCTTTAATAGAGAGAGTCCTCGGGCGGCGGAGTTGCTATGCTTGGCGGTTAGATAACGAGGATTTCACCATGGGGCAGCTGTTTCGGCGGTTTAGGGGGCTAGCGATCGCGGCGATCGCCCTAGTCGTGAGCATCTTACTAACCCAGGGAATGCACCTTGGCGACGGAAGTAATCGGAATGCGATTGCACAGAATAATGCCCCACCGCCAGCCCTAGCCCCGGCCCTGCCCATGGTCAGCGGCAGTTTTGCAGACCCCCAGGGCCGGTTTCAGATCGGCATTTTAGACGGCTACAGCGTCAGCTCGGCGGGCGGTAGCCCACTGTTTCAAGCGGCGGATGGCAGTTTGGCCTACACCGTGGCAGTTGCTCCCTTGCCCTCGGCAGCAACTCCCGAAGCGGCTTTGGTGGCCGTAGCCGAGAGCACCTTTGGCTCTGGGGAAGGCTTTGTGGCAGGCGATGACGTGCAGCCCATCCCCGGTGGCGGCATCCGCATTAACTGGACGGGTCGCCTCAGCCAGGGAGCCGCTCCGCCCCAGCCCATTACCGGCAAAATCTTTGCCCGTCAGCGTGGCGAAGAAGCGTTTTTGTTGCTGGTAGCAGCCACCAGTGCCGCCGAGCCCCAGCTGTCTGACGCTATCAATGCCCTGGGGGGGACGCTAACGGTGCCATAGGCTACAGTAGCGTTAATTATAGGGATTAAGCAGGCTATGGGTATGCGCCGATCGACCTTGTGGGGGCTGCCCCAGACCTATCTACTACTGGGAGGCACTGCCCTAGGATATGCCCTGATGATTTTTTTGGCAGGGCCAAAGCCCGTGGCTGTGGTAGCGGGCTCTGGAGTGGCGGCGGCCATGGTGACCAGTTGGGCGGCAGGCTTTCGCCCCAGTGAGGCGACGGACAACAGCGGCGACCTGCTCGATGCCCAAACCTTTGCCAGCCAGCTGGGTACCCTAGGGCGACGGGTGCCGCCCAAAGCCCAAAAAGCCTGGCGCGAAGTGCAGGACTGGTCTACCGAATCGCAACGCTTTGCCGCCCGCATTTTCGATCGCGACCCCCTCCTGCAAGTGGAACTGCTCGAAGCTCTGCACACCATACTCGACCTCTCGGGCCAGGTGGCCGATGGCCTAGCCGTGCTCGACCAGATCGAAACCCCCGCCTACCAACAGATGGCCCAGCAGCGCCTGGCCGATAGCCGCGATCGCCTCCAGGCCACCCACTCCCAGCTGCAACAACTCCAAGACCAAGTCGCCCTCTCCACCCTCGACACCGCCAGCGACAGCACCCTACCCCACAGCCTGCAATCCCTAATTGAGGCCAACAAAACCATCCTCCAAAACAACCAAGACTCCGCCTAACCCCTACCTACAAAAACCCTCAGGAAAACACGCACCCTGTCGTGTATTCACTCCTCTACCCTCCTCACCTCCCCCATCCCCGCAATGCGCCGCCTCCCCCTAATCCCCTTCCTCATCAGCCTCTGCGCCGTGCTGCTGTGGAACTGCACGCCGGACGTTTTCAACGGCACTCCCAACGTTGATTCTGCGGAAAGCGCTCGGCAGGCCCTAGAGCAGTCGGTCTTGCCTAAAATCACCGTTGGCGAAGAGCTGATCGCCGATGAGGTGGCCAGCCGCTACGCCACCGACCAGATCGTTGATCCGCTACCCGATGTCAACACCTTCCCGCTGTACGCGGCTCAACCGGGCGGCAGCAACACGACCTACATCGAGATCTATAGTTCTTCTGAAAAGGCCAACGCCGATCGCCAAAACGAGCGCTGGCTGGTGGAAGTCGCTGAAGCCTTTAACCAGCGCCAAGAAACCCTGCCCTCTGGGGAAGTGATTCAGGTGGGGGTGCGCAAGGTGGCCTCGGGCACCGCCGCTCGGCTGCTGGTGGCTGGGACCGCCAAGCCCCAGGGCTATAGCCCGTCTAATGACCTCTGGGTGGCCATAGCGCAGAGTCAGGGGGTCGATACTGTACCCGTGGCCGCTCGCCTGGTACCCAATACTGCCGGGTGGGTGATTCCCAAGCCCGTCTACGACAGCCTGGCCGAGGGTAGCGCCGGAAATGGCACCGTCAGCTTTGACCGACTGCTAAATGCGATCGCCTCAGGCGAAGTCACCGTGGCCTACCCCAACCCCTACAGCAGCTCCACCGCGCTCAACCTGCTCTACACCCTCTATTGGCGGGCCGCAGGGCACCAGGACAATGGCGGCCAGCTGACTGTGGCCGAGCTGCAAACCCCCCAAGTCAACTCGGTTTTCGACCAGTTTCAGCAGCAGGTGCTGATCACCACCCCCACCACCCTCGACCTGCAAGAGCTATTCCTGCGCGACCAGAGCAACCTACAAGCCTTTCCGTTGGAATACCAAAACTACCTGGCCCTGCGGGAGGTGCCCGGTTTTAGCGATACCGAGTTTGTGCCCTTTGGCGTGCCCCACAACAATCCCCTAGTGGGCTTTGATTGGAACACGCCCCAGCAGCAGGCCAGCCTGCAAAAATTCGCCCAGTTTGCCCAGTCTGCCGAAATGCAGACCCTAGCCCAGCAGCAGGGCTTTGTCGAAACCGATTACCTCAAGGCTAACCAGGTGCCCCCCTTCCCCAGTGGCGAAACCCTGCTGGCCGCCCAGTCGAACTGGAAGCTGCGCAAAGACGGGGGCCGCACCGTCTACATGGCCCTGGTGATCGACACCAGCGGCTCCATGGAGGGGGAGCGGATTCAAGCCCTCAAGGATGGTCTGCGGGTCGCCGCTGGGCAGATTAACTCGGGCAACTACGTCAGCGTCGTCACCTTTGC
>JANPIO010000367.1:0-11499 GCA_031425055.1 Phormidium sp. VAR_61_metabat_6 | reverse complement strand
AACCTGGTGTTTATGCAGTACAACCGGGATGCCGAGGGCAACCTCACCCCGCTGCAAAACCAGAACATTGACACTGGCCTGGGTCTAGAGCGCATGGCCCAGATTTTGCAGCAGGTGCCCAACAACTACGAAACCGACCTAATCCTCCCCATCATTGAAGCGGCGGCAGGGCTAGCCAAGTTGGACTACGGGAAATCTGACGAGAAGACCAAGGTGTCGTTGAAGGTGATCGGCGACCACGTGCGGGCCGTCGTCCATATGATTGCCGACGGCATTACCGCCTCCAACGTGGGCCGGGGCTACATTCTACGGCGGCTGATTCGTCGGGTGGTGCGCCACGGGCGGCTGATCGGCATTGAGGGCGCGTTTATGAGCAAGGTGGCGGAAAGTGCCATTCAGCTAGCGGAGGAACCCTTTCCTAACACACGGCAGCGCGAAGTCCAGATCAAAGCCGAACTCGATCGCGAAGAAGCCCGCTTTCTCGAAACCCTAGAGCGGGGCGAAAAGCTGCTGACTGACCTACTCAACCGGGAAAGCCAGTCGAAAACCCGTCAAATTTCGGGCACCGACGCCTTCGTGCTCTACGACACCTACGGATTCCCCCTAGAGCTGACCCAAGAAATTGCCGAAGAGCAGGGCCTAACAGTAGACGCCGCCGGGTTTGAAACGGCGATGGAAGAACAGCGCCAGCGCTCTAAGGACGCCCACGAAACTATTGACCTGACGGTGCAGGGCAGCCTGGATAGCCTGGCCGAGCACATTCACTCGACGGAGTTTTTGGGCTACAAAGACATCAGCAGCACCAGCAAAGTTGAGGCGCTGCTGGTCGCTGGCAAGTCGGTGGAGCAGATTGAGGCTGGGCAAGAGGCGCAGGTAGTACTCAACCAGACGCCCTTCTATGCCGAGTCGGGTGGTCAGGTGGGCGATCGCGGCTACCTCTCGGGCGATGACCTGCTAATTCGCATCCACGATGTCAAAAAAGACGGCGATTTCTTTGTCCACTTTGGCAAGGTCGAGCGGGGTTCCCTGAAAGTTGGCGATCAAGTCACCGCTCAGATCGATCGCGCCTGCCGTCGCCGTGCCCAGGCCAACCACACCGCCACCCACCTACTGCAAGCGGCGCTGAAAAAGCTGGTTGACCCTGATATTTCCCAGGCGGGTTCGCTGGTGGCCTTTGATCGCCTGCGGTTTGACTTTAACTGCCCCCGCGCCCTCACCGCTGACGAGGTGCAGCAGGTCGAAGAACAGGTAAATAGCTGGATCGCCGAGGGCCACCAGGGGGAGATCACCGTGATGGCGCTGGAAGAGGCCAAGGCTAAGGGCGCGATCGCCATGTTTGGCGAGAAGTATAGCGCCGAGGTGCGGGTGATCGACTTCTCCGGTGTGTCGATGGAGCTGTGCGGCGGCACCCACGTCAGCAACACCGCTGAGATTGGCCTGTTCAAAATTATTTCTGAGGCTGGGGTGGCCTCGGGCACTCGCCGCATTGAGGCCGTCGCTGGCCCCGCCGTGCTGGAGTACCTCAACGTGCGCGATGCCGTGGTGCGGGATCTGAGCGATCGCTTTAAGGCCAAGCCTGAGGAACTGAGCGATCGCGTCACCACTCTGCAAACCGACCTCAAAACCGCGCAGAAGGAACTGGAGGCGCTCAAGTCTGAGCTGGCCGTGCTGAAGTCTGACCAACTGCTCGACGGTGCCGAAGCCGTAGGTACCGTCAAAATCATCGTCGCTGAACTGGAAGGCGTTAGCGCCGAAGCGCTCAAAACCGCCGCCGAGCGTCTGCTGCAAAAGCTGGGAGCTGGAGCCGTTGTTCTGGGCTCCGTTCCCGAACCCGAAAAAGTTAGCTTAGTCGCCGCTTTCAGCCCCGAGGTGATCGAGCAGAAGCTACAGGCGGGCAAGTTCATTGGCGGCATCGCCAAGATCTGCGGGGGCGGCGGTGGTGGACGGCCCAACCTGGCCCAGGCGGGCGGGCGCGACGCCAGCAAACTCCCCGAGGCGTTAGAAAGTGCTAAGGCGCAGCTGCTAGAGACGTTGGTCTAGCGCTAAGCTCATAGCGGCAGTCTATTAGGTCAACACCCATGGGCGATCGCAAAACCGCAGCCGACCTCGGAACCACCGAGGACTCTGACTCCCCAAAAAAGACGAAAAAAGCCAAAAAGAAAGCCAAGCAGCAGCGCAAAAAGGATCGTGCTAAAGGCTTAGAGCCACCTGTCTTTCACTACATTTCTGAGTCGGAAGGCAGCTCTAAACTCAAGAGCAAATTCTATGAGAAAGAGCTGGCTCGCCTTCAGGTGGAGCTGGTAAAAATGCAGTATTGGGTCAAGCACACCGGCACTCGGATCGTCATCTTGTTTGAGGGCCGCGACGCGGCGGGCAAGGGCGGCACCATTAAGCGCCTCACCGAGCCGCTCAACCCGCGCGGCTGTCGGGTGGTGGCTCTGGGGATGCCGAGCGATCGCGAAAAAACCGAGTGGTACTTTCAGCGCTATGTGGCCCACCTACCCGCCGCTGGCGAAATTGTCTGCTTTGACCGCAGCTGGTACAACCGGGCTGGGGTCGAGCATGTCATGGGCTTCTGTACCAACAAGCAGTACGACGAATTTATGCACACCTGCCCCGAGTTTGAGCGCATGCTGGTGCGATCGGGCGTCATTTTGCTGAAGTACTGGTTTTCGGTGAGCGATGACGAGCAGGAGCGGCGGTTTCAGTCGCGCATCACCGACCCGGCCCGCCGCTGGAAGCTCAGCCCGATGGATCTAGAGTCGCGCGATCGCTGGGTGGAGTATTCCCAGGCCAAAGATGCCATGTTTGCCCACACCAACATTCCCGAAGCGCCCTGGTTTACGGTCGAAGCCGACGACAAAAAGCGGGCGCGGCTCAACTGCATCAGCCACGTTCTCAGCAAAATTGACTATGTCGATATGACCCCCGAGCCCCCAGAGCTGACCCCACGCCGCAGCGCACCGGATGACTACGAGCGCCCCCCGATCAACGAGCAGTTTTTTGTGCCCCAGCGCTACTGAGCAGTCGGCAACCTACCGTCAAGGGCTACAGTTCAGCAATCAGGGCCTTGATGTCGGGCACCTCAAAGAAGGCGGTAGTGGAGGTGAGCAGGCGATCGCCCCAGAGGTTGGTCTTCAAAAACTCGAGGTCGGCGTAGCGGCTGTCTTGTTCTAGGGCTTCGGTGCCCAGGCGCACTGCTTCTTGGCAGGCGGCGCTGCTAGCTCTGACCACCGCTACGCCACAGTTTTCCTGGGCGTGCAGGGCTGATGCGATCGCCAGTTTGGGCTCAGGCTCATTGGCCGCCAGCTCCAGGCTAGAGCGCCAGTATTCCACGGCCCGTTGCGCCTCGCCCTGCTCGTAGAGCACCAGGCCAATGTTGTTTACCGAGGGCCAAAAGTCGGGTTCTGCTGCCACCGACTGCTCAAACCGGGCGATCGCCTGGGGATATTGGCCCAGTTTGAAGTAGGTGTTGCCCAAGTCAAATAGAGCGCTGGGGTTGTTGGGCTCAAGCTGCAATCCCTGCTCCAGGTAGCTGGAGGCCACCTGAGGGTTGTCTTGCTGGAGGTAGGCCGAACCTAGGGCAAACAGCACCCGCGCATTGTCAGGCAGCAGGCTACGGGCCTGCTCTAGCAGCGGCAGCGCCTTGTCAACCTCGCTGCTTTGCAGGTAGAGCCCGCCCAGCAGGGCCAGCACCTGGCCGTCATTGGGGGCTAGCTGCGCCGCCAGCTGCGCCAGGGCCAGCGCTCGCCCAAACTGCTGAAACTCCGCCAGCTGCTGGGCCTCGTTAGCCAGAAATAGCCCCTGCTCAGTCATCAGGTCGTAGTCGAGGGGCAACACGTAGGGGGTCAATGCCTGGGAGTGGGCCGGCAGTGCAGCGCCGAGCAATCCACAGAGAGTGAGCAGGGGCAGGAGAGAGCGTTTTAGCACGGCATTCGCAGGTAGCAGAACAATATAGAGTGTACGTTGGTTACGGGTCAGCGTTAGGGCCACCCGACCACTTCTGAGCGGCCTGGGCATTGCGCCGCCACATGGCCGGTTTGATGCGCCGCAGGGCCGAAGCCTGAAATCGACTGTCCCAATCCGCTTCTGATAGGTTAGCTAAATCGTCTAGGTTTGGGGCCAGGTTCTCGGGCCGGGGCTGAAAGTCATCGACGGTAGTGGGTTGGGCAAAGCGCTGGTTCCAGGGGCAGACGTCTTGGCAAATATCGCAGCCCGCCACCCAGTTTTGCAGGTGGGGCGCGATCGCCTCCGGCAGCGCTTCATTGCAGTTTTCGATGGTGTGATAGGCGATGCAGCGGTTGGCGTCAACCACGTAGGGTTGGGTGATCGCTCCGGTGGGGCAGGCTTCCAGGCAGCGAGTGCAGGTGCCGCAGTGGGCGGTATGGGGCGGGTCGGGAGCCAGGGTTAGAGTAGTGATCAACTCCCCCAAAAACACCCAGGAGCCGTATTGGCGGGTGATCAGGTTGCCATTTTTAGCTATCCACCCCAGGCCCGCCTGCTGGGCCCAGGCCTTGTCTTGCACTGGGCCAGTGTCGGCGTAGTAGCGCACCTGAATGGTTCCCTGCCCAGCCGTTATTAGCCAGTCGGCCAAAGCCTTGAGGCGCTTGTGCAGCACCCGGTGGTAGTCGCGACCCCAGGCGTAGCGCGAGATTTTGCCGTGGCTTGGGTCTGGGGAGTGGCGGTGGGGGGTGTAGTAGTTGAGGGCGACGCAGACGAGCGATCGCGCCCCCGGCAGCACCTGTCGAATGTCTTGCCGTCTGGGGTTTGCCATCCAGTCCATATCGGCCTGGTGGCCCTGGTCGAGCCAGGTTTGCAGGTGACCCACGGCGGCGGTTTCAGCCGGGTCTGGCTCAGGCTCCACCGCAACAATGCCCACTAGATGAAACCCCAGGGCTAGAGCCTGGTCAATCACTGCCTGGCGATCGGGCAGATCAGCCGCTTCAGCCATTTACAGGTTTATCCTCAAAATTCTAGATCTCTTTAATACTAACGACTGCCTAGCCCTGCTCAAGGTGGCCTCAGGCCCAGCCAAAGTAGTAGCTCGTCTGGGCTAAAGATGTAGGTTGGTGTTGACCCTGCGAAACTCAACAAACCCTGATTCTGTTGGGTTTTTACTTTGTTTCACCCAATCTACAGGAGCGATGCGATCGCACTGTTAATCTTATCGTTGTAGCCAATATCAACTTGCTTTTGCCCAAGAACGAACTGTTAGGATTTCGTCAGAACGTAAAGCTTCTACTACAGATATTGGGACAGCAATCACTGTAAGAGACTCACCTACAGCATTAAATACTTCTAGAACACAACCCTCTTCGTTGCCACTAGGATGAGAAACAAAATCAACCAGCATCGCAATGTCTCCTGCTCTGAGTTCATACTCTGGCAGATCACGGGTTAAAGCTACTTCTTGATACAGTTCTAAGTTCATGTTCAAGTCTCCTTAAGCGGTTTGAGCGTCACGAACTGAAACTTTCCATCGATTTGTCGTTGTATCCAAACCGTAACAACCAATAGGGTTACACCATTTATGCCAACTAGTTCTCCTGTAACTTGATAGAGGGTTCCATATTCGTTGTTTCTATCTTCAACAGCCTCACCCGTTTCTAAAAGCGATTGAATTGCGGCTCTCAGTGCTTCTGGATTCTCCGTCGTAAATCCAGCCTTTGCTAGAAACTTTGACTTATCATTCCTAGCTTTCTGTACCAGTAGGTAACGGGTTATTTTATCGTCTGGAATAATTGCATCTTTTGGAATCCTCACCCCAAAGCCTCTACAACCATTTCATACTAATTATGCAACATGAAAGTAGATAGTAGTCGCCTATGGCAGTATGGGCTTCGGCTGGGGTTTGGTAGGGGTGCTGGCGGTAGAGTTCTTTGACTGACCAACCGTAGGCGAGGTAATCCAATACAATTTGGGCAACGCGAATGCGGGGGATGCGCTGCAATCTTGCGGGCTGGTGCTCGATTTTTTCGATGTGGGGATAGGTCAGGCTTAACATAGGGCTTTTGCTAGAGCTGCTATGGCTGAGGTTGCCTTGCAGTATAGTCTTTACGGCGATCGCAAATATTGAGTAGACGTAGGTGGGAATAAAATCTTTCTGGGATTGTTGGGTTTCCTTCGCCAACCCAACCTACAGGAGATCTGCGATCGAACTAATTTAAGATTTTTTGAATTCCATTAAGGAAACTTTGAAAGCTACGAGACTTATTTTTAGACAATGATAAATACGGAGCAATTGCTCTTGAGTGAGTACCTGGATAATATTCTGGAACTAACTTTCTAAGCTCTTCTTTGGCGGAGTTCAATTGATCAGGGTTACGGAACTTACTTTGGTCTTGTTTTTGACTCAAACTTTCAGGATTAAGTTTATAAGCTTGCTCAACGGCAGAAAGATCACCAAGAAACCATGATTCTAATTCGCGACAAACAATGCGAACTATTACCTCTGATTCTCCAGCATCTTCACAAAGATCAAGTAGTTTATTTTTTAGCTTTTTGCAATCATGAGAGTCTTGGTCATGGACAATCACAAATTTTGTTTCAGGGTTAAAACGGAAGGCTTTAATCTTATTAGGAATTGATTTGGCGAGATCTTGTTTTCCTTGGTGAGCGATGCAAATATAGATTATGTGCTCAGGGATAAGCTTGGGGAGTATGGCCTCTAGGACAGCTTTAGTAGATTGTTCCTCTAGCAAAAAAATTAAGTCATAACTCATTAGGGAGCGACTCCTTCAAACCAGCCTTGATTCCAAAGGTATCCGGGCAAATCTCCTTCTCGAACTAATCTTTTCAATATTTCATTGTCAGCAGCCCGAAAAATCTTAGTGATGCCTTGCTCTTTTGCTAGCCAAAAAATACTATCCAATGGGACAGCATTAAGAAAATCTGGAGAATGTGTCGACACAAAGACTTGCCCACCTCTATCAGCATAACTAGCAAATTCTTCAGCAAGCTCATGCAGTAGACTGGGGTAAAGTTGATTTTCGGGTTCCTCAACGCAAAGCAGAGGGTGAGGTTGAGGATCAAAGAGTAGAATCAAGTAAGCAAACATTTTCATTGTGCCGTCAGAAACGTAACGATCAATGAAAGGATCTTTAAAGGCTTGATCTTGGAATTTTAGAATCAATCTTCCGTCTTCAGTCTCTTTTGCTTCTACTTGAGAAACACCAGGAACCCTTTCCCTCATTTTTTTAAGAATAACCTGAAAAATGTCATAGTGGTTTTGATAAACATATTGAGCCACTACTGCCATGTTATCCCCTGTGTGAGAAAGATGCTCGGCATAGAGTGCGTCTTTGCTGCCCCTAGCGTCACTGATATGAAAGTCGGAAACGTGCCAGTTTTCAATTAAGGAGCGGAAAGCACTGGCTGCTTTGAATCGCTGAAATTGACCTAATCCTTTTATAGCTAAAATATCTTGAGATTCGAGTTGTTGTTCTTCACGATTTAGTTCCTCATCAGTTTGCTCAAAATCTTCTTCATTGGTAATGGCATAGCCTTTGCCTTTTTGAAAGTCTAAAAAGTGATAAGGAGAACCGTGCTCGCCACGTTTATACCTTAAAACTTCCCTTTTTACTACAGGCCGACCTATGTCTTGCCCAACGACCAAGAGATAGGTGACGAGGCGCTCTTTATCCAGAATATTCATGCGGAACTTTAGCTCTATTTCAATATCTTCTTGCTCTTTCCCCCTAGTAATAACTTCATTGAACCCGCCTCGGATCTGAAGAGCCTGACGAATATTGTTTTTTAAGGAGTCACGCAAAAAACCAAAAATATCGAAAAGCGTCGATTTGCCTGTGCCGTTGGCTCCGATAATTACACAAAAGGCTGGTATTGACTTGATTTCCAGTGCTTCAAAAGCACGATAATTTTTAATTCTTATGGAAACAATCTTCATGATTTAGAACTCATTATCATTTTTGTCTAACTAGGCTCTTTGGAACATTTTTAAAGCTTGCTTTGCTGAAAGGCTGAAAAGAAATATAGGCCAAAGAATTGAAAACAGTCCAGGGTGCAGAGTTTACCTCTCTACAATCTGTAAAATGATAATACGGACAAGTAGGCCCTAATTTCTAGGGTCAATGATTAAACAGAGACTGAGAGCATAACTTCAAGCATTTTTTCGGCTGACCTCATCAGGCGCTATAAATTAGGTATTTCTGTACATTTGTGTAATGCCCCTAGTTTATATCTACTTCCCGCCTCACGGTTGACGGCGATCGCTCGCACCACTATCATCATCCATTAAGCCGTTCAGCAGAGCGGTGACCGCACAGAACTCGAAAATCTTAGCGCTGTCTGAAGGTGCGTCAACACCAACAGACAGCTAACCCCGCAAATCTACACCGCAGATTGCGAGGCTAGGCCCATCGTACCCTAGCCCCCACAGTTTGCACTTCAACTGCGGGTGGCTGGGGTTTTCGCATTCTGTTTCTTCCGTACCCACAACCAGGAAACAGAACCGATGTTTGAATATCTCGAACCCGATGCCAGCGGCGCATCTAATCTTCCGCCGTCTTCACACAGCACCCCCCAAATTCGCCCAGAGCGGGTGCGCCACATGCTCTACGGCAGCCTTGCAGGCATAGACCGCACCATCAAAATCCTCCACGCCCTCGGCTACACCGACCCCAACGACGGTCGCGATCCCATCCCCGTGCCGCCCACCAGAGACACCCCTAGCACCACCTCCCCAGCAGGCACCATCTAGATGGCGTTCGCGAAGCGTTCCGTGCCGGAATCGCCACCAAAACCGTGCTGATTGAGTAAAGCCCCCGCCCCCGATAGCCTACCCATGGCTGTCGGGGGCTGCGATCGCCAAAATCAAGCCCACTGCGATCGCAACTTAGTAATTTACCCCAGCAGCATTGATGGGCGCTAACCGTCCTTACGCTTGTGCAGTCGGGTGAGCGAAATTCTCGCCGACTCAGCCACCTGAAACTGAGAGTCTTTTTCGAGGTAGCGCAGAGCTGGCTCGGTTTTTGGCGTGGGCAAATAGCCCAGGGCCTCGGCCAAGCGCTGGCGCACCAGCCAGTCTTCCGACTGGGCAAACTTGAGAATTTCATCGACCGCTTCCAGGTCGCCGATCTCGCCGACCGCTGCGATCGCCGCCTGCTGCATCACAACCTCGTCACTCTGCAACGCCTGCATCAGCACATCGTGGGCGCGAGGGTCTTTGAGATTGCCCAAAGAAACTGCCGCACTAAAGCGCACCAGCCAGTCAGTGTCTTCGTAAAAAGCTCGCACCAGAGTCTCAAATGCTCGGGGGTCTTCCAAATATCCCAGCGCCCCCGCCGCGTCAGCGCGAATGCCATAGTCGGGGTCAGAGGTGAGCAGATTGATCAAAATGTCGTAAGACTCTTCGTCAGGCTTGATGCCCAGGGCAAACACCGCCATCGAGCGAATTTGCAGGTTTTTGTCATTGAGCGCCTGCCGAATCAGCGGGGCCGCCTGAGCCGCAGGCACATCCCGCAGCGAAGCCAAAGCCAGCATGCGGTCTTTCGAGTCTTCGCTTTTAAGCTGGGCAGAAATCTGCTCTAAATCCATGGGAAAGGTTCGGGGTGAACGGTCCTCTTCAGTATAAGGAGATGAGAAAGATGGGGCAGGTGAGGAGGATGGGGAAGGGAGAGTGCAAAATTCAAAATTTTGAATTCTCAATTTTTAATTTTGAATTCATCCGCTCCACGTTACCGTCGCCGCAATCGCCCAAAATGCTCCTCCCCCTGCCGCGAGGGTATAGAGTTCGTCACTGGCTCAAGGGTCAAAATCTCAAAGTGGGGTTCAAACAACTGGCGCACTTCAGCAGTAGTAGTGCCAAAGGGAGGGCCACCGGAGCGCCCATGGGTGAAGAAGATGGCTAGCAGTTCGCCCCCAGGAACCAGCAACTCGGCTACCAAAGCCACGTAGGCAGGGCGCAGGGCGGGATCGATCGCACAAAAGCAGGTGTGTTCGATCGCATAGTCAAACTGGCCTGCCAGGTCGGGGGTGAGGTCAAAAATATCCTTTTGCAGCAGGTTTAGGGAAAGCTGCTGCGCCTGGGCTTGCTCTCTGAGTGACTGAATGGGCGAAGGGGCAAAGTCTACGGCGGTGACCTCAAACCCTTGCTGGGCAAAGAAGAGGGCATCGTGACCGCGCCCGGCACCGAGGGCGATCGCACGACCCGGCTGGGGCACATCCATCCCACTCAGCAGCGATTGAAAGGCGGGGGCGGGCTGACCCAAATCCCAGCGGGGGGTGCCGCCTTGGTAGCGCTGTTCCCAGGCGTCGGCACTAAGGGGTGGCAGGGGGGATGACGAGGATTGTGCGGTCACGGCAGCTCCGGTGTATGCTCGGCAGTGGTGTTTGAGTCTTTAAAGGTAGCGCGTATGCGGCGGCGGCAGCTATTGGGCGGGCTGGGGGTGGCGACAGCAGGGGCAGTGCTGAGAATGCGGGCGGTTCAGGCTCAAGGGCAATCTACCCTATTGCCGCCGCGCCTGCGGGCGGGGGATGTGGTGGGCATTGTCAGCCCGGCGGGGGCCACCTTTGAGCGCGATCGCCTCGATCTGGTGATCGACGCTGTCAAGGCCCTGGGCTTCGTCCCCCGCGTGGCTCCCCACGCCCTGGCCCGCTACGGCTATCTAGCAGGCACCGACGCCGAGCGAGCCGCCGATGTGAATGCCCTATTCGCCGACCCGGCAGTAAAAGCACTGCTGCCCGTGCGCGGTGACTGGGGCAGCGCCCGCATTCTGCCCTACCTCGACTACGACCTGATTCGCGCCAACCCTAAGGTCGTGATTGGTTTTAGCGATATCTCAGCGCTGCTGCTGGGCCTCTACGCCCAGACTGGGCTGGTCACCTTCCACGGCCCCCACGGCTTGACCGCCTGGCGCGACGACCAGGTAGAGCCCCTGCGCCGCATTTTGATCAACGGTGAAACGCTCACCTACACCAACCCGCTGCTGGGGGCTGACCAAGATCGACTAATGCGCGACCAGGGCCGCATTCAGACTGTTACACCGGGCCGGGCCACCGGGCCACTGTTGGGAGGCAATCTCTCGGTGATTTCGGGCATTGTGGGGTCGCCCTATATGCCTGACACAACTGGGGCAATCTTGTTTTTAGAAGACGTGGGTGAAGCTCCCTACAGCATCGATCGCATGCTGACCCAGCTCAAGCTGGCTGGAGTGCTCGACGGGCTGGCGGGGTTTGTGTTTGGCCAATGCACCGCCTGCGGCCCCGGCGAGGGCTATGGCTCGCTCACCCTGGAGGAGATTCTGCAAGACCACATCAAACCCCTGGGCATTCCCGCCTACGCGGGAGCCTGGATTGGCCATGTAGAACCAATGTGGACGCTGCCCATCGGCGGCCCAGTGACAATGGATGCCACCCTCGGCAGTCTGCAAATGCAGTCTCCGGCAGTAAGTTAGTCCCTCAAGATCCCTGGGTTGGAATGAGCCGCACCAGATCATTGGGAGCGAACCCATTGGCATCGGTGGCTGGAGCGGTCTGCCA
>JANPIO010000366.1:0-12694 GCA_031425055.1 Phormidium sp. VAR_61_metabat_6 | reverse complement strand
CCGTAGCTCACCGTGCTGAAGTTGTAGGTCACCGGAATCGTAAAGCTCGACCGGTCGTTGGTGATAGTAGCCCCAGGCCGCACTGAGAAGCGAGGCCCAAGGGAAATTTTGCTGATGACGTTAAAACCAAAGCTAGCCAGCGCACTGTCACCGCGATTGCCGATGCCGATGTTGCCGCCCACGCCCAAATAGGCGGGAGAGATTTCGTAGGCGGCACGGGTGCTTTGGGCCAGGTCAATAGAATCGCTAGCGGCGGGAGCAGTTTCAATGGTGGCAGCCAGCAGAGCCGACTCAATGTCGGCGGTATCGAACAGGCTTTGGTCAGCGGTTAGCGATTCAGCCTCGGGTAGAGCTAGCAGGCTGGCGTCAGACTCCATCGGCTCTACCGGGGCGATCGCCTCAGCGACGGGCACTTCAACGGCAGCAGCTTCGTCAGCTGTAACAGGCTCAGCGATGACTTGGGGGGTGACTTCTACGTCTTCCGCTAGATGGTTGTGAGCTAGCTCTAGCTCGGCTAGGTGGTTGTGGGCTAGGGCAGGGGCAGCCATCCCGGCTACCGCCGCCAGGCTCAGAGCCAGGGAAACTTGCTTGAGATACGCCATAATTCGTTCACTCCTCAGATTTTTAACCGTCAAGGCTCATCGGCTAAATGCCAATGATTAATCGCTCTTAAAATCGCAATGCCGTAGTGAGATTCAGGAAAGTTAAAACTATTCCCATCGCTACAGATTCACACACAACATGTGCCTCTGAAATTGGCTGAATTGTACCATCTCCAGCCTAGGAGCGAGGCTATGTTGACAACATTCTGCACCTACTTTGGATAGACGGGACTCTACATTAGGGCAGATCAATATCGAAGGGCGGCCCGTATTTTGGAACATTAACCCTACCTCTACGGACTGACCATGTGCTGAACTATGAGACTGGCCAACCGAGGTAAAATTTGTTGATTTTTGCTGTGCTCAGAACCTTCGGTAAAAGCTACCAGCAGGCCGGGGTCGCCGCTGGGTAGCTCAAAGTAGGCGGCGTCGTGGCGCACCCTGCTGGTATACCCTGCCTTCGAATAGAGCCGAGTGCCCTGGGGTAGGCCTTCTCCTAAAAAGCCGGTGAACTGGTCTTCTTCGCCGGGTGCTGGCGGGGTAGTGGGTTGGTGGCGCGCCATCAGGGAGAGCATGGTCTGCGATCGCGCCGCCGCCACCGCCACTCCGCCAGCAATGCTGTGAATCAACCGGGCTACGGCGTTTGTGGTGAGCCGATTGCGGTTTTCGTAGTGTTCGCCCACAAAGGCCCGCTCGCGACCGTAGGGGCCATCGCTCCAGGTCTTTTGATTCAGATTTACTCCTACCAATTCAGGCCACGGCAATGACTGAAAGAAGCGATTGATAATATTGCGCTGGTAACACCAGGTTTCAACGGGGCCAGGGGGCAGTTCCGGGCCGCTGGTGGTGCCGCTGAGCAGATCGACAACTAGCGAAGTCGCGTCGTTGCTAGAGTCCACAATCATGTCCTTGAGCGCTCGATCTAGCTCCGCCGCCGGTGGGATCATCCCCTGCTCCACCCACTCCTGGGCGGCTACTAAGTAAAACAGCTTCACCACGCTGGCCGGATAGATCAGCTCGACCCCCCGGTAGCTGGCCCCCCGAGGGCGGCACTGCCAAAAATCATCGGCACTCAAAGCCCCGCCGGTATTGACAATGTAGGGCGGGTCATAGACCACCCAGGTCACAGCGATTTGGGTCGGTGTCAAGGCAAACTCGGCCCGCACCTGCTCTAACACTTGTTCGAGGGCCGTTTGCAGGTCAGGATTGGGGGCAAAAAATGTCGTCATGCCAGTGCTTGTGTTCTGGGTAACCGCTTGTTGATTAAATCTTCCTTCACCATAGCGGGGTATGGGTGAGGGGGGATGGGTGTAGGGGTTGGCGGGTACGAGGGTGGATGGGTGGCATGCCGGATCGCCTATGCCCTACTCTTTACCCTTCTCAAATTCATCCTGGCTTGGTGTACAGATCGTTCTATGGGAGGTTGGTTGTGCAAATCAGACGCCGCGAGGTGGGGTTGACTGTCGACGACAGCCTGATGCGGCTTTATGTGGCGGAACCGGTTGTTCCTGGCCAATATCCCGGCATTTTGTTTTACTCAGATATTTACCAGCTGGGTGGGCCGATACTGCGCCTGGCCGATCGCCTAGCGGGGTACGGCTACGTGGTGGCGGCTCCAGAGATCTTTCATCGACTAGAGCCCATAGGCACCGTGATTGAGCCCAATGACCTGGGCCGCCTGCGGGGCAACGATGTCGCTAGCCGCACGGAGGTTGCCGAATACGACGCTGATGCGATCGCAGCGCTGCACTGGCTTCAGACCTCAGACGCCGTTGCCTCTGGACAACTGGGGACAGTGGGCTTTTGTATCGGTGGCCATCTGTCCTGTCGCGCGGCGCTAAACCCTATCGTTAATGCGGCGGTGTGCTGCTATCCGACCGGTATCCACAGCGGCAAGCTCGGGAAAGATAGAGCTGACACCCTGGATCGCCTGGGCGAAATTACCGCCCGTCTGCTGCTGATCTTTGGGGATCAAGACCCCCACGTGCCCGCCGAGGGACGCGATACGATTTTCAACGCCCTGACCACAGCGGGCGTTGACCACAAAACCCTGATCTACCCCGCCAATCACACCTTTATGCGCGACGATGGCTACCGCTACGACCCCGCTGCCACTGACGCCGCCTGGAGGGAGGTGGCAACCTTTTTGGCCCATAGTTTCGGCACCGCCGCGCCGCATTCTTGAGGGCCTGGGTATGTTAGGTCATGGCTGAGGGGCGGGCATTCTGTGCAAATCGCAACTTTCTGTCCTACGACCTTGGGTATACGGTTAGAGTAAGAGGTGTTTAGCAGGTTCACTAATACCTCGGCGAGAGGGTTTCGTGGGGAAGAGTTTCCTTTTCGATTTGCCGCTTCTGGAATGAGCCTGCCCAATCCTCAATTTATCCAGGCGGCTGACTGCGCCCATTGTTTTTCCATCTGCCACGCTTGAATAGGGTTCCCATGGCACCTCAGATCGATGGCCTTTCGGGGCCGGTCTTCAACCAACGCAGCATGATCACCGCGCTGTCTCTGGCTAACCAAACCAGTTCTCTCACCAATCGGGTGCGCGATCTGCCCACGCCGCAGTTCATCAGTCTGCTCGACCAAATTACGGCAGAGTTTGAGCATTTTCTGCGCGCCATCGACATGATTAACAACGAGTCGTTGGAGGTCATGCTGGAGCAAATTTTGGAGGCGTTTACCCTCAAGATCGGCCAGATTCTTCAGGCTGAGCGCACCACCATTTTTATGGTGGATCAAGAAAAGCAGGAGCTGTGGTCGAAAATTGCCCAGGGGGATGGGGAGCGATCGCTCGAAATTCGCGTGCCCATGGGCAAGGGCATCTCAGGCCACGTAGCCACCCATGTACTGCCGCTGAATATCCCTGACGCCTACGCCGACGATCGCTTTGACCCCACCCACGACAAAAAGACGGGCTACCGCACCCGCAGCATTCTTTGCATGCCGGTGCTCAGCAAAAAGACCGACAACATCGTGGCGGTGGTGCAGCTGCTCAACAAGCTCAACCACCATCCCTTCGACGAGCAAGACGAACGCCACTTTAAAGAATTTGCCGAGTCCCTGGGGGTGATTCTCGAAAGCTGTAACTCGTTTTATATCGCGGCCCGCAACCAGAAAGGCGTAGCCGCTTTGCTGAAGGCAATCTCGTCGCTGGAGCAGAGCTTAGATCTCGAGAAAACCCTGCAATCGGTGATGGGCGAAGCCCGTCAGCTGATGCAGGCCGATCGCAGCACCCTGTGGCTGATCGACGATGACAGCGGCGATCTGTGGTCAAAGGTAAAGTCGGGCGACGGCAAATCGCTGGTGGAGCTACGCATTCCTATCAGTAGCGGCATTGTCGGCCACGTGGCCACCACAGGGGAGGTGCTCAACATCCCTGATGCCTACCAAGATCCGCGCTTTAACCCCGATGCTGACAAGCGCACCGGCTACCGCACCCGCAATATCCTCTGCATGCCGGTATTTGACTCGGGCGGCAAGCTGATTGCTGTCACCCAGCTGATCAATAAGGCCCAGGGCACCTTTACCACCTCTGACGAGGCCTTCATGCGGGCCTTCAACATTCAGGCAGGCGTCGCCCTAGAGAATGCCAAGCTGTTTGAGAGCGTCTTGGTCGAAAAGCAGTACCAAAAAGACATTCTGCAAAGCCTCTCCGACGCGGTGATTTCCACCGACATGGAGGGGCGAATTATCACCATCAACGATGCTGCCCTACAGCTGATTGGCTGCCCCGAAGACACCGACCACAGCCGCACGATTCGCGATCGCTGGCAAACCGCCCTACTCCACCGTCCTGTGTGGGAGACGATCCCGATCGAGAGCCTGCGGTTCCGGCTGGAGGATAGTTTGAAACACGGGGCGCGCCACTACGTGCCGGAGCAGAGTTTGCGGGTGGCGATCGCCCCCGGCCCCGGCACCGAGCTAGACCCTGTCTCTGAGCTGGCCCTGCCCGACGGCGACAACCCCGATCTCTACCGCCCCTGGGGCGATCCGATCGCAGCTCCGGTACCCAAAGAGGTGGTGCAGATTTTCGAGCGCAGCATCAACCTCACCGTTAACCCCCTCACCAACCCCGAGGGCGGTGTGCTGGGCGGCCTGCTTGTGCTCGAAGACATCAGCCAGGAAAAGCGGATGAAGAGCACTCTCTACCGCTACATGACCCCCGGCGTCGCTGAGCGAGTCATGGCCCTGGGCGACGATCTGCTGATGAAGGGCGAGCGCAAAGATGTCACGGTGCTCTTTTCAGATATTCGCGGCTACACCACGCTGACCGAAGACCTGGAAGCCGACAAAGTCGTCGAAATGCTCAACGCCTACTTCGAAACCATGGTGGAGTCGGTGTTTCACTTTGAGGGCACCCTCGACAAGTTCATTGGCGATGCGCTGATGGCGGTGTTTGGTGCTCCACTGCCCCTGACCAACCACGCCTGGGCCGCTGTGCAGAGCGCCCTCGACATGCGGCGACGGCTGGCTAAGTTTAATGCCGAGCGCGGGGCTCTAGGGCAACCCAAAATTCGGATTGGCATTGGCGTCAGCTCTGGAGAAGTGGTCTCGGGCAACATCGGCTCCCAGCGCAAAATGGAATACACCGTGATTGGCGATGGCGTTAACCTCAGCTCGCGCCTGGAGGGAGTGACCAAAGAGTACGGCTGTGACATTGTGATCAGCGAGTACACCTACGCCCTCTGCGCCGACCGCATTTGGGCAAGAGAGCTAGACCGCACCCAGGTCAAAGGCAAACAGCGGGCCGTGGGCATCTACGAACTCATCGACCAGCGCGACACCCCGCTCACCGCCGATACCGAAGCCTTTCTCGACCTCTACGCCCAGGCTCGCAGCGCCTACACGGCCATGCAGTTTGAGCAAGCTCTGAGCCTATTCGAGCAGGCCCAGCAGATGCGCCCCGACGACAAAGCCGTGACCGTTCACCTGAGTCGCGCTCGGCAATACCTGGTGCAGCCGCCCCCCGAAGATTGGGACGGGGTTTACGTCATGACGACCAAGTAACGAACGGGCTGCAAAGCCGACTTGGCCCTAGTTTTGTCATGGCTCAGATCGGTGGGGCAGCGGCCCCAAGAGTACATCTGACTCAGCCCCATCTATCGGAGCCCATCTATCGGAGAAGGAGCAAACCCGGTAGGATGGAGGTTGTGTTCAAAACGAACACTTTAGGTCGTTCTGTCGCCGTTGAGCCCGCGCATGTCTCTGTTCGACTGGTTTGCCAATCGCCGTAAGTCAGGCCCCATTAGCGAAGACCGCCAGGAGCGAGAAATTGCCGACGGTCTCTGGACGAAGTGTGAACACTGCGACGTCCTCACCTATACCAAAGATTTGCGCACCAACCAGTGGGTGTGCGGCGACTGTGGCCACCACCACCGCATCTTTAGCGACGAGCGCATTCGCCAGCTGATCGACGCCAATACCTGGCAGCCCCTTGACGCCCACATTCAGCCCCAAGATCCGCTGAAATTTAAAGATCGTAAGGGCTACGGCGATCGCTTGCGCGATACCCAAGCCAAAACCAAACTTACCGACGCGGTGCAAACCGGCCTGGGTGACCTCGATGGTCTACCCATCGCCCTCGGCGTCATGGACTTTCGCTTCATGGGCGGCAGCATGGGCTCGGTGGTCGGCGAAAAACTTACCCGCATGATCGAGCGCGGCACCGCTACTAGCCGCCCGGTGATTATCGTCTGCGCCTCCGGTGGAGCCCGTATGCAGGAGGGCATGCTCAGCCTGATGCAGATGGCCAAAATTTCGGGCGCGCTCCAGCAGCATCAGTCCGCCAGATTGCTCTATATGCCGGTGCTCACCCACCCCACTACGGGCGGCGTCACCGCCAGCTTTGCCATGCTGGGCGACATCATTTTGGCTGAGCCCAAGGCTACCATCGGCTTTGCCGGTCGCCGCGTGGTCGAGCAAACCCTGCGCGAAAAACTGCCCGACAACTTTCAAACCGCTGAATACCTGCGCGAACACGGCTTTGTTGATGCGATCGTGCCGCGCACCCAGCTCAAGCAGACCCTGGCTCAGCTGATTCGGCTGCACCAGCCGGTCGCTGTCCCTGCCGCTGTCGATGGACATACCCCCTGGGCCAACGGCCTCAGCGCCGCAGAGCCAACCCACATTGGCGTCGATTTATAGCGGCGAAACATTGGGAATGGCCCCTTCGGTGGCATGATAGACATTACGTGAATGATTTGATGGGGAAAACTCCGTCGAATTACATCTAAATCCAAACCCAGGCGTGGAGTTTTGCCTGATGGGAAACTTCAGAACCTGAGTTGGATTTAACATAGCTGTGTTGATTTCATACCCAAGCCCTATACATTCGAGGAGAACCATGTTGAAGAGATGCATTTGGCTAGTTGCGGTCGCACTCTTCTTTGTCAGCCACCTGGTCATGGGAGACGCTGTCGCGGCTGAGCTAGATGAAGCCACCCGTACCGTACAGCTCAATTCCGCAGGAGACACCTATGTGCTGTCTCTGGAGCAGGTGACCCGTGGCCGTCGCCAGTTTAACTACGCCTGTGGCACCTGCCACGTCGGGGGGATCACCAAAACCAACCCCACCGTTGGTCTTGATCCGGACTCCCTAGCCGGTTCCTTGCCTGCCCGCGATAACCTTGAATCTCTGGTGGCCTACCTGAAAGAGCCGATGACCTACGACGGTCTAACCGACATTTCTCAGGTTCACCCCAGCAAAAAAAGTGCTGACATCTTCCCCAAAATGCGTAGTTTGACCGAGGAAGATCTCGTGGCGATCTCAGGCCATATTCTGCTTCAGCCCAAGGTGATTGGCGACATGTGGGGAGCCGGTAAAACCCGCTTCTCCGCTCCTCAAGTCTAGGGGCGGTACAGGTTACTTAGGAGCTTCCCCATCGTTCGATGGATTAAGCCCTGGAGTTGGCACCTGAGATTTCCTTGTCACAGAGTTGCGCAGGTGGCCGGGGACGGCAATTACTCCAGGGCTGAGGCCCCAAGTTACCGCGCAAAGCAGGTAATATGCCATAGGAAGGCTGTTCAACAGCCCCCTGACTGATTGAACTAGAGATACGAGCTTTAGAGGTAGTTATGCAACGTGTATTTCGCGCCGCCCAGCGTTTGGGCTTGGTTATTCTGTCTGCTCTGTTAGTGGTGGGTACGCTCACCCTGGCCTCTGCCCCCGCTGCGGCCACCAACTATGATGTGAAAATGGGTTCTGATGCGGGTCTGCTGGTGTTTGAACCTAGCACCGTCACCGTTAAACCCGGCGACACCGTGACCTGGGTGAACAACAAAATGGCCCCTCACAACGTCGTGTTTGACGCTGCTGGTGTGCCTGGCGACAAGGCTCTGGCCGACAGCATTTCCCACACTCAGCTGACCTTTGCCCCCGGCGAAAACTACGCCACCACCTTTACCGGCGACATGCCTGCTGGTACCTACACCTACTACTGCGCTCCTCACCGTGGCGCTGGCATGGTAGCCAAGGTCATTCTAGAGAACTAGTCTTCTGAGTCTGTGGTGCTTAGGGCCTCAGGCTCAACGGTATTAGTCTCAACAGTAGTTGTGAAAAAGGGCGTCCCGTGGGACGCCCTTTTTGCTGGGGGCAATCCTAGGGGTTTCGTGCTTCACGTTTGCTATGTACACTAGCCACAGATGCTTGTAAGGCTATGCAGGTAAAGGATTTAACCCCAGCAGAATGGCCCTGGCCCCTGCTGCTGGATGCCGATCCGTTGCGATCGCTGATCGACAGCTATATTCATCAATCTACGGTGATGGGGTTGATGGAGGGGGATGCTGTGATTGCAGTAGTGGTGCTGCTGCCGCGCGATCGCCAAGTAGTCGAAGTGATGAATATTGCCGTTGCCCCCAGCCACCAGGGCAAAAAGTTGGGGAAGTTGCTGCTGGCGGCAGCCGTGGAGCGATCGCGCCATCAGGGCACCAAGCACATGCTCGTGGGCACCGGTAGCTCTAGCATTTCCCAGCTGGCGTTTTACCAAAAAATGGGCTTTCGGCTAGAGTCGATCGATCGCGACTACTTTGTGCGCCACTACCCCGAGCCAATTTATGAAAACGGCATTTGGTGCCGCGATCGTGTCATTCTTACCTTAGATCTGTAGCCTGCCTTAATTTCCAGAGGACTAGGATGACCAAATCAAAGCCCCATCTCTACCGGGTAGAAGTGACCTGGACGGGCAACCCCGGGTCGGGCACCCAGAGCTACGGCACCTACGATCGCGCCCATACCATTGTCGCTGCCGACAAACCGGCGATCGCGGCCTCTGCCGACCCAGTCTTTCGAGGCGACAAAACCAAATACAATCCCGAAGAGCTGCTGGTTGCCTCGCTATCGAGCTGCCACATGCTGTGGTACCTGCATTTGTGTGCCGAGGCCCAGGTGATTGTCACCCGCTACGTCGACTATCCGATCGGCACGATGATGGAAACGGAGGATGGCAGCGGGCAGTTCTCTAAGGTTTTGCTCCGGCCCATCGTGACGATCATGCCGGAGAGCGACTCAGAGCTGGCGGCACAGCTCCACGGGCAGGCCCATCAAAAATGCTTTATTGCTAACTCGGTGAACTTTCCGGTGCAGTGCGAACCGTCGGTGCAGCTTGAACCCTAAGCCCTCGATTTTCCTAGTCCAAATCTGGGGGGTTACTGGCTCAACAGGCTGGCGATCGCCCCGCGAATAAACGCCTCATCCTCAGGGTTTTGGTAGGGGTTGCCCGCCCGATGGCCCCAGATTGAGGGGATAGGCCGATACTCAGCGTTGGGGATCAGTGCCGCCTCGGCTTCGCAATCCTCAGGAGTGAAGTAGAGATCGGTGGTGGCAGGCATAACCAGAGTTTTGGCGGTGATTGACCCCATTGCTTTAGCGTATTCGCCCTCGTAAAAGGGGTTATTGCTGACATCGCAGCGCAGCCAGGTGTCAATCATCGCCAGCAGGTTGTGGGGATCGCGCTGGCGGTAGCCCGCCTCCCAACCGCGCAAAATGTAGTCTTCCAGCGACTCATACCCCCAGTCCAGGTAGGGCTTGGCCCGGTAGTAGGCCTGGCTCGCGGCCCAGCTGGCATAGATCTGGGCAAAGGTGTGAAAGCCGCGATCGGGGGTGCCCTCAAACCGTCTGCCGTTCCAAGTTGGGTCGCTGGTGAGGGCGGCCCGCAGGCTGTAGAGAAAGATTTTGTTGTGATCAGTGGTTTTGGCGGTACCGCAGAGCGCCGCTAGGCGCTGTACGCGATCGGGGTAGAGGGCCGCCCAGTGGTAGCCCTGCTGCGCCCCCATCGACCAGCCGTAGACCAAAGCCAGTTGCTCAATCCCCAGCGCTTGCGTGAGGGCAAACTGGGCCCGCACGTTGTCGTAGTGGGTGAAGTAGACACCGGGCTGGGCCACAGCCGGATCATTGCTTGGCGAGGTTGAGAGGCCATTGCCCAACATATTGACCATCACCACGCACCAGCGATCGGGGTCAAGAATTCCACCGGGGTGCACCAGCCAGTCAACATCGGTGTGCTGGGCTCCGTAGGACGTGGGGTAGAGAATGGCGTTGCTGCGGTGACTATTCAGCTCTCCATAGACCTGATACACCACCTCCACTTGGGGCAGTACAACACCGCACTGGAGAGGAAATTCCTGAAGCGTAAACCGCCCCGGTGTAGCCATATCCATTAACTAAAATCCGCCGCAATGCTGCGATGGGCTCGCACATAGCCAGCATCTATACAGGCAAAGTAGGGCTTGAGCTGCCCGTGGGCTGCCGGCAGCGCCTGAAACGGAATTGACGGATAGAGGTGGTGCTCAGCGTGGTAGGGCATGTTCCACATCAGCCAGCGTAGGGGCCAGAGGGTGAGCGTAGTGCGGGTGTTGATCAGCGGGTTGGCGTCATTGGGGCAGCCCGTATGCTCAGCCAGCAGCACGACCCGCAGCAAAGGTTGACCCACCGCCAGTGGCAGCACCCAGTAGGTGAACAAAAACCACGGCTGGCCCAGCAGGGTAGAGACCATCACCACCGTCGCATAGGTCAGCAGCTGAAGCCACACCGAATGGACTACCTCAGCGTGGCCGCTTTCGGCTAGATAGTACAGACCGTCTAGTTGCCTAAGGGCAACTTTGCTGTGGCAGCGCACCTTACCAATCCACCAGGGAATGCCGCTCATCTGCCAGACGTAGTTGCTTAAGCTGTTAGGCTTGTGGTCTTCTAGCTCAGGGTCTTTGCCAGGGATCTGGGTGTAGCGGTGGTGCCACTTGTGGTAGCGCCGGTAAAATGTGCTGTTATAAAACGACAGCAGCCCTGCCAGCCAGGCAGCTCCATCATTGAGACGGGGGTTGGCGAAGGCGGTGCGGTGGCAGCACTCGTGCATGGCACAAAACATCAGCGCCAGACTGGCCCCATAGATGACTAGGGCAGGCAGCGCCAGTCCTAGGGGAGCGGTGGCCCAGAGGTAGCCGCTGATGGCCGTCACTGCCAAGTGACCTAAAAACTGTCTGGCCCCGGCCCAGTTCGATCGCTGGTTGAGGGTGGCCAAGGCCGCTGCCGATAGCACCTGGCGCGGCTGAAGCGGTAACGATCGGGATTCGACAGCAGGTGTAGTATTCGTAAGCATGGTTAACGTTCTGGTAGAAAATGTTTGGGCAACGTCAGATAATTAAAAATGGGAAACAGCCCAGTTGCGAAACGCCCAGGCGCTCAAACCACTTTTCCCACAACGACCCGCTGACTAGGTCGGCCAGCACAACGACCCTCTTCAACTTGTTATAACAAGTGAGCTTAGCACAATTATTCGGGGTGACCAAGCCGTCTTGCAGAATTCCCGCCGTCCGTTGATGGTTCCCTGACCATGGCTACTCCGCTACACATCAGCATTTCTGAAAAGCTGCGCCACCAGATCGAGTCGGGGGTGTACAAGTCTGGCGATCGCCTGCCCAGCGAGCACCAGCTGATGGAAACCTTCAGCGTCAGCCGCATTACGGCTCGCCAGGCGGTGGCAAATTTGGTCAGCCAGGGGTTGGCGATCGCCTACCGAGGCAAGGGCGTCTTCGTCACCCCGCAAAAAAAAGTCACCTATTCGCTCTCTAGCCCGCTGGTGTTTCTCGAGCAGGATATGGCCCGTCAAGGGGTCGCCTTCTCCTTTGAAAATTTGGCCTTTGAAACGGTGCCTGCCCCCGCTAATGTCGCCGCAGAACTGGGCCTGGTCGAAACATCCGACGTGTACCTGCAAAAAAAGCTCCTGCGAATGGATGGCGCAGCGGGGGCGGTAGATATTTCTTACCTGAGCACTGAACTGGGTGAACCCTTTGTGCATCTGTTCAAGCGGCAGATGACTTTTCCTGCCCTGGCCCAAAACGACATCCCGATCGAACGTCTAGACGGCGTGATTGAATGCACCCACGCTGACTACGACCTCAGCGGGTACCTGGAGGTACCCCTGGGCCACGCCCTGATGGTGTATCGCTACACGGCCTACACCCGGAACCAGCAGCCGGTGCTGCACGGGGCCACCATATCCCGCGCCGATCGCTTTTGCTACTCCCTCAGCACTCAGGCAAAGACAGATTGATGTTGAATTGGTCTATCGCTTCCATCTGATCACGGTGGAGCCCATCCCTAGGTTGGCTACCGTTTAGCTGCATTAACATTAGTTGCACTAAACCTGACGACCGATGCGATCGCCCCTAGCACCACCGACTTCCCAACGCCTTACAGAGCGATCGCTGGTGGGATTCATGGCGCTGCTGTATGCCGTGCAGGCGGCCAGCAGCAATCCAGGGCTGGCCTACCTACCTGTAGCCGCCTATTTGACCGATGCCTTGGGCTTTTCGGCAACACAGCTGGCTAGTTGTCAGGCGGCGGTGCTGCTGCCCTGGTTTGCCAAGCCGCTATGGGCGCTGCTAGCCGATAGGGTTGCACTGGGGAAATACCGGATTAAAAGCTACCTGGCCCTGTGTTATGGTCTCGTCGTCATGGGGTTCGCGGTGTTAGGGTTGGTGCCGCAGCCCACCGTTGTAGAGCTGCTGGTCGGCATCGGGATCATTTCTACGGCGGTGGCCGTCTCAGATGTGCTAGCTGATCGGTTAATGGTTGTAGAAGGGCAGCAGCGACAGCG
>JANPIO010000365.1:0-2456 GCA_031425055.1 Phormidium sp. VAR_61_metabat_6 | reverse complement strand
CCAAAGGTGTCGGTTTCAATGACGTCGGCCCCGGCTTCGAGGAACCCCCGGTGCACGATTTCCACCGCCTTGGGGTTGGTAAACACCAGGTATTCATTGCAGCCTTCGTACTCGGGGCCGCCAAAGTCGTCGGCGGTCAGGTTTTGCACCTGGAGGTTGGTGCCCATGGCACCGTCAAAAACCATCACCGGGCGATCGGAGCTATGGAGGCGATCGAGAAAGGCGCTAGACATGGGGCGTTAGAACGGAATGGCGACAGAGATCACCTATTATCAACCATTGCCCCCCAAGAACGCATCTGAAAAGTAGCTTCCCAAGACTACGGTGGATTCTCTAGCGCGGATCGACGGAGGGTGCCCGATCGACCAGGCGAATCTGGTTTTGCCGCTCGATCACCGTGACTAGGGGCAGCGGTTTGCGGGCTGGCCCTCGCAGCACTCGGCCCTCAGCATCAAATTTAGAGCCGTGGCAGGGGCAGGCAAAGCGGTTTTGGTCGGCCTGCCAGATGACGGCACAGCCTCGATGAGGGCAGATGGGGCGCAGGCCGTAGGGGGCGATGGTCAAAGACCGGCTCTGAGGAGCCATCGCTGGCCCCTCCTCAATCACTAGATAGGTGACGCTGGGCAATCCCTGCACCGGCTGGGGAATTCCTGGCGTGGTAGTGGTCAAGAAGGCATCGACGGCGATCGCATCCCCCTCTGCGTCCAACGCCTGCACCCCCGGCAAATAGTCGAGGCAGCGAGAATTTTGCGGAAACGTTGAGCACAGCTCCTCCAGGTCTTGGGCTGCCGCTGGTTGGGGTCGCGCGAAAACCATGGCGATCGCCCCTAGACTGCCCCCGGCCATATACCTGAGCAGACGCCGCCGGCTGGGGCACCTGGGCTTGGACTGGGAATTTGAAGAATGGGCCATATTGTCTAAATCGCCTATCAAATAGCTGTAGAAATTCTGAGAGCCGATCGATTCACTAGAGCCAGGCTAACGAACAATCCTCCGCTCAGCCAGGGTAGGGCAAGATGGGTACGGTCAGAAAAGCCAGCTAGAAGAGACAAATTGATGCTGCTTGAGCACAGCAGGCCGAACAATTTTGGTTGCACCCCCATTCCAAGGGTTTCTTACTATATGCTTTGTCTGTAGTTATCTGGCATGATTTATCACCACAATGGGCAGACTCTCCACCCACGTTCTTGACACAGCCCTGGGTAAGCCCGCTGCCTCTCTGCGGCTCACAGTCTGGGCCATCAATAATGAAGCCGACATCAAAACGGCGCTCAAAACTATTGAAACCAACAGCGATGGCCGCACCGATGAACCCCTGCTAGAGGGTGACGAGCTGCACAAAGGCACCTACGAAATCACCTTTGATGTAGCGGCCTATTTTGCTAAAACGGGGGCAGCGCTTTCTGAGCCTCCATTTTTAGACCAAATACCCGTGCGGTTTACGATCGCTGACCCCAGCGGCAACTTTCATGTGCCGCTGCTGGTGTCGCCCTGGGCCTACAGCACCTATCGGGGCAGCTAGATTTGAGTCAGTGGCGATGCGGGAGCTAGGGCCGAGGCCGCAACGACGCGATCGCGGCCTTCGGCTTTGGCTTGGTACAGAGCCGCATCGGCAGCCCGCAGCAGATCTTCAGGCTGCAACTGCCAATCGGGAACTACACTAGCTAGGCCAAAGCTCAGACTAACGTAGGGGCTGACAGAGGATTTCGGGTGGGTAATGACGCGGGCTTGCAGGGTATTGCGAATGTGTTTCAACAGATGCAGCGCCCCCTCTAAATCAGTTTGAGGCAGAATCAGAGCAAACTCTTCGCCGCCGTAGCGGCTAGCCAGGTCTGCCGGTCGTTGAATCGCTGTATTGAGCACGACTGCAATCTCCCGCAGACATTGATCGCCCGCAATGTGGCCGTAGGTATCGTTGTAAGCTTTGAAATAGTCCACGTCGCAGAGCACTACCGCCAGTGGGGTTTGTTCTCGGCGGCCAAGCTTCCATTCGTAGGCCAGCTTTTCGTCAAAGGCGCGCCGGTTAGCAATACCGGTCAGACCATCCTGAGTCGCCATCTGATGGAGAATCTGATTGTCAGTTTCAAGCTGCTGCTCGCGGAGCTGCTCTTGGGCCAGCAGGGCGCTAAGCTTAAGCGACTGCTGCCGAGCTCGCAGCAGTGACTCAATCCGCAGCAGTAGCTCGGTCTGATCGACGGGCATGGTAATGACATCGTCAACCTGCTGGCGATGGGATGGCGTCAGCAGGGCCAGGTGTGGGCGCTTGAGCAGCAGCAAAAAGGGCAAAAATACCGGGCTGGCCGCCTCTCGCTGCTCGGCAATGCGTTCAGCACAGCGCCCCAAAAAGGCGATGTCAAAAATGCACAGATCAACCGCTTGGGTCCACTTTAGGGACTCTGTTGGCAAGTCTTGCAGGCTATAAAAACGACTCAGTAAGGTGGCGAGTAGCTGATGAT
>JANPIO010000364.1:0-10601 GCA_031425055.1 Phormidium sp. VAR_61_metabat_6 | reverse complement strand
CCCTGTCACCTCGATGCCATTCCCCAGGCAACCGCTGGGGATTCTTTCGCAAGCCAGAGGACGGCTTAGGCGAGAAACGCTAGGCTAGAGCCAGCAAAATGTAAAGAAAAATAAAGGAGACCCTATGGGATTGGGCCTACTTGTAAACGGTCAGTGGCAAAAAGACCGCAACCAGGAAGACGACAAAGGCCGCTTTGTGCGTCCCGAAACCGACTTTCACCATTTCACTAAGGCGGATGGCAGCAGCGAATTTAAGCCAGAGGCCGATCGTTACCACTTCTACGTCTCGCTGGCCTGCCCCTGGGCACACCGCACGCTAATTATGCGCGAGCTGAAAGGGTTGACTGACGCCATTTCGGTATCGGTGGTGGATCCTTACATGGGCGACGAAGGCTGGGCCTTTAGCGACTACCCTGGCGCAATCCCCGACACGGTGAATGGGGCGCAGTATCTGCGGGAGATTTACGTCAAGGCCAAGCCCGACATTTCTGGCCGGGTGACGGTGCCCATTTTGTGGGATCAGCAGACCAACACCATCGTCAACAACGAGTCGCGCGAAATCATTCGCATGCTCGACACCGAGTGGAATGAGGTGGCCAACAACAACGTTGACCTCTACCCCGCCCATCTGCAAGACACAATCGACAGCGCCATCGACGCCATCTACCAGCCCATTAACAACGGCGTGTATCGGGCCGGGTTTGCCACCAAGCAGTCTGCCTACGAAGAAGCAGTGACCGAGCTGTTCGACGCCCTCGACCATTGGGAAGGCGTGCTCGATCGCCAGCGCTACCTGTGTGGCGATCGCCTGACCGAGGCCGATATCTGCATGTTTACTACCCTCTATCGCTTCGATGCGGTCTACTACGTGCATTTCAAGTGCAACCTGCGGCGCATTGTCGATTACCCCAACCTGTGGGGCTACCTGCGCGATCTGTACCAACAGCCCGCCTTCAAAAACACCTGCAATCTAGACCACATCAAGCGCCATTACTACATGAGCCACCCCGGCGTGAACCCGCACCAGATTGTGCCCCTGGGGCCAGTGATCGACTTTGAGGCAAAGAGCGATCGCGCCAAGCGGTTTAGCCTGACCGCCGGTAGCGCTCGGTAGAGGCTAGTTCTGGGTCAAAATCGCCTTGCCGTTGCTGGGCAAAGGGTTTAGCCTGTGCAAAACGTAATTCAAACGGTGAAACAATGGATTTAATGGGTATAGTCAACCAGGCGATCGCCGCCTCCGATACCGAAGCTAACGGTAGCCTGATCGGCTCACTGCTGGGGAATCTCAACAACGCTCCGGTAGACAACAACAAAATTGGCGGCATCGCCAGCAGCCTCCAGGGCGTGCTGCAAGATCAGGGCAGAGGCAATCCAGGGGGTCTGATGGGGACGCTGCAAACCGTCGCCGCGACCGGTGCCGTGGATCGATTGCTGGCCAACGATCAGATCAGCGCGATCGCTCAGCGAGTTGGGGCCGACCCGGCCATGGTCAGAAGTGTGACCCCGCTGATCGCTCAATTTTTGGTCAAAGGGTCGAACGGCCAGGGCGGTGGGCTGCTGCAAAAGGTGCTCTCTGGCGAGGTTGACCTAGGGCAAATGGCCGGGCTGATCGGCATGGCCAACAAATTCTTGTAAAGCGAGACGCCTGAGTTAAGGAGTTTTGGCTTGGGGGCCGGGTGGTTGAGCGTGTGCCAGCGTTGGTGGCATGTTTAACCATCTGGCCCCTTTTAATGTGCTGTTGCGGCCAAGGTCGGCGTGCCCAACAGTGCCCCAGTGAGTGAGTCAAACGCCCAAGGCTCCCGACCCAAGCGGTGTGTAGCCACCTTGTCCAGCCCATACAGGCCCATCAGCGGCAGCACCGTAGCAATATTCGCCACTTTACTGGCAGCACCAGGGTTGCGATCGCTCCAAGAGTAGCCCTTTACACAACCCTCAACCCACAGCTTGGGCTGTAGTTATGGTATGCGCTGGGCTGAGACATGACCTACCCAGCGAATTATGCAAATCCTACATGTTGTTCATGCGATAAAAGGATGGCTTGCTACAAAGCGTAACTAAAAATACAAAACACGTTGCAAAGTTTGAATAACTTAAGCTCAAATACCGCAGTGCTAGGCCGCAGAAATGCTGGATTTTCATTCGGTATTTTAATACATAAAAAATACGGGGCTACAGCTTTGTAAATTCTAAACACTGCTTTGCTGAGACGGTTTAACCCGACAGAGGCGCTCCCTCTTCGGCAGCGTTCAACCAAGAGCCTTGCTACCCTGGGGAGCGAATCTTAGCCCAAAGCCTGCTAATCAACCACCTATCTCTTATTTGTTCTGCCAACATTGTCACAGTTTGCCTAGCCAACTTCTGATTTTATGGAGAGCTAAACACCGGCTTCTGTGCAGCAGAAATTTAGCTGAGACCTAGGGCTTATCGGGAATAACTACAACGGTGATACACCGTTACCCGATCATTTTTTCCAATTCACCGCATTGCCTAACGTTGGAGTAAGCGCAACATGACTCGAGTAAATCGCCGTAGATTTTTGATGACCGCCGGCACCGCAGCCGCCGGTACTGTGCTGCTCCATGCTTGCAGTCAGGGTGGCTCTGACTCAGCTTCATCCGATACCCCGGCCACAGCAACCGCTGGCTCGGTCGAGACTCCAGAAACCACTACCGCCAAGCTGGGCTTTATCGCGCTTACCGACTCTGCGCCGCTGATTATTGCCAAGGTCAAGGGGTTCTTTGACAAGTACGGCATGACCGATGTATCGGTCGAAAAACAGGCGTCCTGGGGCACCACCCGCGACAACCTGGTGCTGGGCTCCGGCGGCGGCGGCATCGACGGAGCACACATTCTCACCCCCATGCCCTACCTAATTTCTGAGGGCATTGTCACCGACGGCAAAAAGGTGCCGATGTATATTCTGGCCCGACTCAACACCAACTGACAGGGCATTTCACTCTCCAACGACTACCTCGACCTTAAGGTCACCAAAGACATCACCCCGCTCAAAGAAGTGTTTGCCAAGCGCAAGGCCGAGGGCAAAGAACTCAAGGCAGCGGTGACCTTTCCCGGCGGCACCCACGATATGTGGATGCGCTACTGGCTAGCCGCAGGCGGCATTGACCCCGACCAGGATATTTCGACCATTGTGGTGCCCCCGCCGCAGATGGTAGCCAACATCAAAGTGGGCAACATGGATGCCTTCTGCGTGGGCGAGCCCTGGCCGCTGCAATTGGTGAACCAGAAAATTGGCTACAACGCGCTGACAACTGGCGAACTTTGGAAAGACCACCCCGAGAAAGCACTGGGCATGCGGGCCGACTGGGTTGATGCCAACCCCAAGGCCGCCAAGGCTCTGCTGATGGGCGTGCTAGAAGGGGCGATGTGGTGCGATCAGCCTGAGAACAAGGAGGAAATGTGCAAAATTCTCTCCGAACGGGCTTGGTTTAACGTGCCCGTTGCAGACATCATCGATCGCTCCCAGGGCAAGTTTGACTTTGGCACGGGTCGCGTCGAAGAGCTGCCCGACCTGATGCAGAAATATTGGGCTGACAATGCCTCCTATCCCTTTAAGAGCCACGACCTGTGGTTTTTAACTGAGAACATCCGCTGGGGTAAACTGCCCGCCGATACCGACACCAAGGCGTGGGTTGATGCGGTCAACCGCGAAGACCTCTGGCGCGAAGCGGCTACCGCCCTGGGCCAAGAAGCCATGATTCCCAAGAGCACCTCTCGTGGAGTTGAGACCTTCTTCGACGGCATTACCTTCGACCCCGAAGATCCCCAAGCGTACCTCGACAGCCTGAAGATCAAGCGGGTGTAGACGCTTTCTGTAGGGTGGGCACTGACACCATCCCCTAACCCCCTAACCCCTCTCCCAGTGGGAGAGGGGGCCGGAGAGGCTCTTTATCTTTACTGTTTAATTCGCCCCGCTAGTTCCTTCGCACAAGCCCTGGAGACATATTTGCAATGACGGCACCCCTCGATATTCGCCCGGCGCGATCGCACTTTAATCTACAAAAGTTCGCCAATGCGTCTCTAGACTGGTTCAAGGGACTGATTCCATCGGTGGTGGCAATTCTAATTTTCTTGGTGATCTGGCAGGTGCTCACCATGGGGCCTGATGCCAACCTGCCTACCCCGGTGCGCACGGTGCAAGAAACCTGGGAACTAATCATCAACCCCTTCTTTGACTACGGCGGCACCGATAAGGGCTTGTTTTGGCAAGTGTGGACGAGTCTGCAACGGGTAGCTCTGGGCTTTACCCTGGCCGCTGTTGTGGGTATCGCCCTCGGAATTTTGGTTGGCACCAGCTCGCTGATGTATAGCGCCCTCGACCCTCTGTTTCAAATTTTGCGGACGGTGCCACCTCTGGCCTGGCTGCCGATTTCGCTGGCGGCCTTTCAGCAGGCCAATCCTTCCGCTATTTTTGTAATTTTTATTACGGCGATCTGGCCCATCATCATCAACACCACCGAAGGTGTACGCCAGATTCCCCAGGATTACAACAACGTGGCGCGGGTGCTGCAACTCTCTAAGTCTCAGTACTTTTTCAAAATTCTCTTTCCGGCTACGGTGCCCTATATTTTCACTGGCCTGCGGATTGGCATTGGCCTCTCTTGGCTGGCGATCGTAGCGGCAGAGATGCTGATCGGCGGCGTGGGCATCGGCTTCTTTATCTGGGATGCCTGGAACAGCTCTCGCATCAGCGAGATTATTATCGCCATTATTTACGTGGGCATTGTGGGTCTGCTACTCGATCGCCTGATTGTGTTTGTGGGTAGCCTGGTACTGCCCGAAGAGGAAAAGCAGTAGCCCCGTAGGGCGGGCAGTGCCCACCAGTTTTCTACCCATGCGGGAGACCACGTTCATAACGTACTTCACCGAACTTGTGATTTTGCCAAGGTTTTTGGTGGGCGGTACCCACCCTACTCCTATCGCTGACGAGATTCAAACATTCCTGTCTGCCTGCACCTTCATTCCCTGCGCACCATGTCTGTCTTTGTAGAAGTTGACCACGTCGATCGCGTCTTTAAGCTGCCCGATGGTGGCGAGTACATTGCCCTCAAGAACATTGACCTGCAAATTCATAAGGGGGAATTTGTCTCTCTGGTGGGTCACTCGGGCTGCGGCAAATCGACCCTGCTAAACATTCTCTCGGGGCTAGATCAGCCCAGCGCGGGCGGCATTGTGCTGGAGGGGCGGCAGGTCACCGAACCCGGCCCCGATCGCATGGTGGTGTTTCAAAATTACTCGCTGCTGCCCTGGCTGACGGTGCGCGAAAATATCGCTCTAGCAGTAGACCGGGTGATGAAGAAGCATCCCCAGGCGGTGCGCGATCGCATGATCGACCACCACATCGAGATGGTGGGCCTGCAAAAGGCGGCCGACAAGCGCCCCGGTCAAATCTCTGGCGGCATGAAGCAGCGGGTGGCGATCGCCCGTGCCCTGGCCATTCGCCCTAAGCTGCTGCTGCTCGATGAGCCCTTTGGCGCGCTGGATGCACTGACTCGCGGCGGTCTGCAAGAGCAGCTAATGAAGATCTGCCAGGAAAACGAAGTCACCTGCGTCATGGTCACCCACGATGTGGATGAGGCGCTGCTGCTGAGCGATCGCATCGTGCTGATGACCAACGGCCCCGAAGCCCATGTCGGTCAGATTGTCGATGTGCCCTTCCCCCGGCCCCGCGAGCGCATGGAGGTAATCAAGCACCCCAACTACTACAGCCTGCGCAACGAGATTGTCTACTTCCTCAACCAGCAGAAGCGGGCCAAGCTGCACAAGGCCAAGCCCGTGGTGGCCGTGGCCGCTAACGGCCTAGAGAAGGTGAATCTAGAGCTGGGCTTTATTCCCCTGGTAGACTGCGCGCCCCTGGTGGTGGCCAAAGAAAAGGGCCTGTTTGAGGCCCACGGCCTGAGTCAGGTGACGCTGAACCGGGAGCCCAGCTGGAATGCGATCGCCGATGGCGTGGCCACCGGTCGCCTCGACGCCGCCATGATGGTGGCCGGCATGCCCCTGGGCATAACCCTAGGCTACGGCAACCAGCGCCCCCGGCCCATGGTCAGTGCCCTCACCCTGAGCCGCAACGGCAACGCCATTACCTTTAGCAAGCGCTTGTTTGACGACGGGGTACGCAGCCTTGCCGACTTTAAAGCCGCCATTGATCGCCGTCCCGACCGAGTCCACACCCTGGCAGCGGTGCATCCCACCTCCATGCACAACCTGCTGCTGCGCTACTGGCTGGCCGCTGGCGGCATCGATCCCGATCGCGACGTCAGCGTCACGGTGATTCCTCCAGCGCAGATGGTCTCGACTCTCAAGGCGGGCACCATCGACGGCTACTGCGTCGGCGAACCCTGGAATGCCCGCGCCGTCAGCGAAGGGCTGGGGGTGGTGATGGCAACCGACAACGACATCTGGCCCGGCCACCTGGAGAAAGTGCTTGGTGTCACCGAAGCCTGGGCCGAACAGTACCCCAAGACCCACGTGGCCCTGGTCAAAGCGCTGCTCGAAGCCTGCGAATACTGCGATGACCGCCGCAACCGCGAAGAAATTGCCGACCTGCTCTGCAAGCCTGAGTACGTTGGGGCCGAGGAGGCCCACATTCGCCAGGGCTTCTTAGACCCCTACGATCGCGGCGACGGCAGCGAGCCCGAGCAGGTGCTCAACTACATTCAGTTCTTTACTGGCAAAGCCAACTATCCCGATGTCTCTGAGGCAGTGTGGATGATGACCCAGATGGCCCGCTGGGGCATTACCCCTTTCCCCCGCAACTGGCTAGCCGTGGCCGAGCGAGTGAAGCGAGCGGATATCTTTGGCCAGGCTGCCCGCGAGCTGGGGCTGGTGGATACGGGACGAGATCGCCATCTTATCCACCTGTTCGACGGCACTGTCTTTGACCCTGACGAACCGCTGAAATACCTGGATCAGTTCGCCATCAAGCGCGATTTGCGCATCGAAGAAGTGCCGATGGATGCCGTAACTGCCTGCTAATCCTCTCCCCCTGTCTGTGCAACGAACCCGCCGCAGGGGCTGAGCAGTGCTCGACCCCTACCCCCCACCCATTCACAACCCCCGACCATGCAAGTGCTAAACACTCCTACCCAATCCACCACCCACCTTCAGACCCAGGAACCGTTCCTGATTTTCGACAACCTTTCTAAGGTCTACCCCACCCCCACCGGCGATTTTGTGGTGCTCGACGGCATCGACATGGCCATTAACGAAGGCGAGTTTGTCTGCGTCATTGGCCACTCGGGCTGCGGCAAGTCGACCCTGCTAGATATGGTGGCCGGGTTTCGCCAGCCCACCAACGGCGAAGTGCGCCTGCAATCCCAAACCATTCAGGAACCCGGCCCCGATCGCATGGTGGTGTTTCAAAACTACTCTCTGCTACCCTGGCTGACCGCCTACGAGAACATCTATCTGGGCGTTAACTCGGTGTTTCCCAACAAGCCCGAAGCAGCGAAAAAGCACATCGTCATGGAGCACCTGGAGATGGTGGGCCTAGCCGATGTGGCCAACAAAAAGCCCAGCGCCCTCTCTGGCGGCATGAAGCAGCGGGTCTGCATTGCCCGTGCCCTCGCCCTGCGCCCCAAGGTGCTCATTCTCGACGAACCCTTCGGCGCGCTAGATCCAATTACCCGGGAAGAGCTTCAGGAAGAACTGCTGAAAATTTGGCAAGACCACCAGATCACCGTGCTGATGATCACCCACGACATCGACGAAGCGCTGTTTTTGAGCGATCGCGTCGTGATGATGACCAACGGCCCCGCTGCCAAAATTGGCGAAATCATGCAGGTGCCCTTCGCCCGCCCCCGCGATCGCGCCCGCATGATGGAAGACCCCAAATTCTACGAGTTGCGCAATGAAGCCCTCGACTTCCTCTACAACCGCCACGCCCACGCTGACACCTAAGGCCAAAACCCAACGTAGGGGCAAACGGCGTTTGCCCGCTGCCAGATCTGGCGCTGCGACAGCAAAAACCGCTACCGCGATCGCATCCTCTCCTGATACGGTTCCAAAGCTTTATCCAACGCTGGCAAGAACACTGGCGAGGTAAACAGCGGTTCAAAAAACTGCACCACAGGGATGTTCTCTACCCGAGGCAAAAAGTCTGAGGGGTTAGGCCCGTCGATGTGACGGCTGAGCACCCCAAAGCCCAGGCGCTGGCTGCGGGGCTGCCAGCTAGGTGCCGTGCGCTGAAGCCAGTCGGTGAAATTGGTGGCCGTCTCCATGCTAGCGACGAGCTGGGTAATCATCTGGGGCTCCGGCAAAGCCAGAGCCAGGTCATCAATATCTTCGGGCTGAGTGACCCAGGCTCTCTCCAGCAGTGCTTGGCGCTGGTCAGGGGTTTGCCAGGCGAGAATCGCGTACTTGGCAGGGGTTTCGGGCCAGGGGTTGACATCCACAGGCTGGCCCTCAGCGAGAGTGAGAAAGCTCTGCTGAAGGTCGCCGCCGCTGATTTGCCAGTCTTTACTCGCCCCGGCCAAGTCGCCTTGCCACCAGCGCAAACTGCCCCTGGCCTGGTGGAGAAAACTGCTGAAGGTAGATTTTCCCGCCTGCTGGAGCAGTTCGCCATAGAGCTGTTCGACCCGATCGAGCACGGCTGGGTAGACCTCGGCAAAGCCCTCCACTCGCCATAGAGGACTGGTCACCAAGGCAGGATGGCGGATGGCCTCTAGGGCGAGGGCCTCGGTGGCGCAGTCGAGGTCGCCGGTTCGCAGGCAGGCAAACCCCAGGCCAAAGAACACGCCCATTTTGGCGGGCACCAGGGCGATCGCCCCTCTAAACGACGTCTGGGCCTCGGCGAGCTGGCCCTTTTCAACCTGAAGCCAGCCCAGGTTCGACTGGCCAAACTCCTGGTAGGGCGCAACCTGGTTGCCGGTTTTAAGCCAGGCGATCGCATCGTCAAGCAGAACCTGACGCAGGGGCGGGTTGTTGGCCGATTGCAGGGCAAACTCGCCCAGGTGGTAGCCCAGGTGGTAGGGATAGTAGGGCTCCCAGGGAGCCAAATTGTGGGCCTGCTCAAGCTGGCTGGCAAAGCGATCGATGTCGGCGGGTTCTGCCGTCAGGGCTGAGAACCCGCTGCTGGCGGTGCCCCAGGCGCGGTGGGCGGGCACCAGCCAGAGGGTCATGGCCAGCGTCAGGCCGAGGCCGACCCCAGCTATCAACCGATGGCGTCGCGGGGTTGCGCCGATGTCCTCAGTTGTGAAAACGGGGTTAAAGGTGCGAGCGAGCACGGTCAGGTAGAGGGCGAGGGTGCCTGCGATCGCCGGAATATCAAGCTGGTAGTCGGTCAGGCTCATCAGCCCAAAAGCAAACAGCCCCGCCAGCAGGCTCCACACCAGCACCGGGGACAGCCCGCTGGGGGTATCCTGCGCACCGCGCCGCATCCACCGCACCGTCAGCAGCACCAGCACCAGCACTAGCGCCAGAGCTACGGCGATGCCCCAAAGGCCTAGTTCACCCCACAGTTGCGCCGGGGTGCTGTGCAGCTGAAACTGTAGCTCGGCATCGCGCCCGGCCCAGTGGGGGCGATATTTTTGGTAGACCAGCGGCACACTGCCCGGCCCCACCCCGGTCAAGGGATGGCTCAGGCCCATGCGCCAGCCCGTAACGTTGGTCACCACCCGGTAGGACAGTTCTCCTCCGCCAAAGTTGCCCTGGGCCAGGCTGCTTAGCACCTGCCGCAGTCGGGGGTTGGCGATGATTCCCAGAACGCCTAACCCCAGGGCGGTGCCACCGATAGCCAGCGCCAGGGGCCGGGGCAAACGGTTGTAGAGCAGGGAAATGCCCACCGCAATCAGTCCGGTGACCATGAGCGCCAGCCAGCCGCCGCGCGAACTGGTGGTGTAGAGGTTGAGCCAGCCGAGCGCCATCCCCGCCAGCCACAGCCAGCGTCGCCAGCCGCGATCGCTCCAGGCCAACCCTGCCAGTAAAGGCAGCACTAGCACCAGGTAGCCCGCCACGTAGTTTTGGTGGCCAATGGGCTGCCAGTTGCGCAGGCTGGTGAGGCCAAAGTTAAAGGTCTGGTTGACACCGTAACCCTGAAGGGTTGCCAACCGAGCTAGCTCAGGCCGATAGATCTGCGTGATCCACAACCCCAGGCTGAGCAGGATAAAGGCCAGCGCCAGGTAGCCCTGAAACCGCAGCAGGGTTTGGAAACGGTGGGGATGGCGGAGCCAGCTGCCGAGGGCGTAGAGGGTGGCGATCGCCCCCACTGCCGCCCACCCATACCACCTCGCCTGGGCCGGAAATTCTGCCCCTAGCGTCGAGACGACCAGCCCGACTACGGCCAGCAGGGCCACCCAGTCGAACCCGTTCCCCAACCGCTCGAGGGGACGGTGCCACATCTGCCACAGCAGCCAGAGCATGGGTAGAGTCAGCCCCACCTGCCACAAAAAGACCCAGGGCCAAGCCACTATCAGGGTACTGCTGCCCGGCAGCAGGGTGAAAATGGTAAAGAACGTCCCTATGAGCAGGGCCAGTAGGGTGCCGTCGCTAGGGTCTTGGGCAGGGGATTTGGGCTGGGGTTGGGCATCCTCGGTCATGGCTTGGGTGGATAGGTAGATGGGTAGATGGGTAGATGGGTAGATGGG
>JANPIO010000363.1:0-1966 GCA_031425055.1 Phormidium sp. VAR_61_metabat_6 | reverse complement strand
CCCAATTCTTTTTCGTGCCGGCGGTGGATGCGGAGGTCATCCCCAATTTTTTTTCGCGCCGGCGGTGGATGCGGAGGCCATTCCCAATTCTTTTTCGCGCCGGCGGTGGATGCGGAGGCCTATGAAATCCTTCGCCTTCACGTTGCTGTGTTGTCTGAGTTGGACGCGGTACGCCGCGGCTCAAAACCGCATCGCCGATAGCCTGCGCACCGGACCGACAGCATCCGCCGGTACGGGCGCCTACTGGTGAAGGACGCGCAGCAGTGGCGGGAAATGCAGGGCGTCGGCCGGAAAGCGGGTGGATACCCTTGCCAAAAGGTGCGGCCGGCCGCCGGACAGGGCCAAAGGTTTGGGTCTTATTTTTCTGGACAATCACTTGGACGTCTGAAAGTTTTAATTTGTTCATTGGTTGCATGGGACAAACAACCGCTCTATCTTCCGGCGCACAATAAAATCTAATGAAACAACCCCCGCGCCATAATGACGACCCGCGCCCCCGCTTCCGGCTCAACTGTCGGAGGCGGGGGCGCGGGTCGTACATAGCGAGCATAAACGCACCTAACGACTAAGTGAAAGGCGAAGTGCGGGATAAGTGCTGAATTGGAGGTTATCCCGTACTTCGGGTTTAACTTAGTCGTTAGGTGCAGTAGTGGAGTAGTTCTGCGTCATATAGTAAAAACTAAAAATGAACAAAAAGCTGAATTTGATTTATCTAATACTCATATTGACCCTAAACTTTTCTTGCGTTGAAAAGAAATCAACAGAAAAGGAAACTCAGAAGCCTGAATTGGTAGAGACTTCAGAAACCGATACCTTAAAATTCACTTCAGGAATTCGTGCTATCTTTCAAGACAGCAAAGGAAATTATTGGTTTGGAAGTCTTGAAGAAGGAGTAGCAGTTTACAACGGTAAATCATTCATATACTTTAATAATGATGACGGATTGTCGGACAACCAAATTCACAACATACAAGAAGACAAAGAAGGTGTTATTTGGTTTAATACTCAACAGGGAGTGAGTAGTTATGATGGGATAAAAATCGTGAATCACACCAAAGCAGACATAGAAAAATCACATACTATTTCCCAATTCAGAGCAATGAACCATTACAAGGTCAATGGATGAAATCAGATAACGACCTGTGGATTGAAGCTGGAATTAAAGAAGGAGTTTATAGATACGATGGGCAAAAATTAAGTTATTTAGCGTTTCCACCTCATAAAGTCCTTAATCATTATGATAATTTATTTGCTGTAACCAGCATTTCGAAAGGAAAAAACAATATGATTTGGTTTGCTACTTACGCAGGTGTTTTTGGCTATAATGGAAACGAGTTTGCAATCATCAATGATGAGACATTAGGCTTTGATAGAAATATTGCACCTCTGCATATAAGAAGTATTTTCGGAGACTCAAAAGGCAGACTTTGGATTGGTAATAATGGAATAGGCGTATTACTGAAGGAAGATGATTCAATCATTAATTTTTCTGAAAAAAATAAATTAATTCACCCGACAAGTGGAAGAAAAGGTGATAAATCAATGCCTGGCACTCTCGAACACATTTTCACAATTGCAGAAGATAGTGAAGCTAATATTTGGTTTGGAGACAGAGATGCGGGAATTTGGAAATATAATGGGATAACGATGACTAATTACACAAAAAAAGATGGACTTACTAATGATAATGCTCTATCCATTTTTGAAGATAATAAAGGGGAATTATGGTTTGGAATGGCAGACGGAAACATATATAAGTTTAACGGTAAGACTTTTGAAAAGCAATTTTAAAATGAAATACGAACGCAGAACAATGTATATGCGATAATACTCCCTAAACGGTCGCACTACGCATATACTAACCGTTAGCCACATTTATCACACTACAAAACCGTAAAAAACCTTAGCTACCGGGGTCAAAATGGTAGTCAAAATTAATAAATTAAATATAAATTCAATGTTTTAG
>JANPIO010000362.1:0-5536 GCA_031425055.1 Phormidium sp. VAR_61_metabat_6 | reverse complement strand
AGAGGTGACCGTCACCGTCGATGGCGGTTACGACCCTAGCCACATCGTGGTGCAGGCCGGGCAGCCGGTGCGGCTCAACTTCTATCGCAAAGACCCCAGCAGTTGCTTAGAAGAGGTGCGCTTCCCCGACTTTCGCATTGCCCAGGCGCTGCCGGTGAACCAGACGACGGCGATCGAGTTCACCCCCACCCAGCCCGGTCGCTACGAGTTTGCCTGCGGCATGAATATGTTTCGCGGCACCGTCGAAGTGGTGGCTGAGGACGGAGACGTAGTTTTCCCTGGAGCCATAGCCGAACCTACCGATCCTCAACACTATTCCCCCGTTGCCCCCACGGTAGCCCCCGATCTATTGTCAGAGGCCACGGAGGCGACGATCACCCCTGAGGGCATTCAAACGGCTACGGTGATAGCAGCGAAGGGCTATCAACCCAATCGCATTGTTGTCGAAGCGGGTCGGCCTGTGCGGCTCGACTTTCGGCGCGATACCCCCAGCGGCTGCTACAGCGAACTGCTGATTCCTGACTTTGGCATTGCGGTGGATCTCCCCGAAGGCAAAACGGTGCCAGTGGAATTCACGCCTACCCAACCCGGCGATTACGAGTTTATGTGCGGCATGAAGATGAACTTTGGCACTATTGAGGTGCGCCCTGGGGCAGGCTCTCTCAATGGCAAAACTCCTGTCCATGCTGCTGCCTAATCTATGGCAATTGTTTAGAGAGCCGGGTTTCTTTAAGCGTCCATTCACTTACTGGAGCAGTAATATCATGACCCGGCTTCTATCAAGTCTAATGTCTCTAAGAAGCCCAAGGTAATGCTGAGGATATATGGATGAGTGAATCAACTGTCAGACAGCAATACAATGAATTGGCGTCAGTATACGATCGCCGCTGGCAGCATTACATCACGAAAACGCTGCTGTTTCTCAAGCAATGGGCCATGATTCCAGCGGAAGCCAGGGTGCTCGATTTAGCCTGTGGGACGGGAGAGTTTGAGCGATTGCTATTGCAAGACAGCCCAAACCAGTTCATCACGGGGATAGACATTTCCGAGCAGATGCTAGCGATCGCTCATCAAAAGCTCAAATCCTATCCCAATATCTCCCTGCAAATAGCTACTGCTTCAGACCTACCCTTTGCTGACAGCAGCTTTGATACCGTTGTTTCTGCTAACTCGTTTCATTACTTTGATGATCCTGAGCTTGCCCTAAAAGAAATGAAGCGCGTTGTGAGACCAGGTGGCAGGGTAGTTATTTTGGATTGGTGTAAAGATTATTTTATTTGTCGGGTGTGTGATTTCTTGCTTCAGCGCTTCGATCCAGCGCATCAGCAGTGTTACACCCAAGCTGAATTTCATCATTTACTCAACGCTACCGGCTTTAGAATTCAGCAAGCAACGAATATGCGCTTTGGACTGATCTGGGGATTGATGGTAGTGACGGCTATGCCGTGATTAATTTCATTGTGGTTTCATTATCGGGTGGTATTTTTTTTGGGAAGTGACGTGGTGCAGCTACTTGCTGCGATCGTGTCTTCCGGTAGCCTGAGCAATTATACAATGCGTATTTTGTTGGTTGAAGACGAGCCAGACCTGGGGCGGGCGATTAAGCGCACGCTGACTCAAGAAGCCTACGTGGTGGACTGGGTGCAGTCTGGGGATGCAGCCTTGACCTATTTGGAGAGCAGCACTGTCACCTACGTGTTGGGAGTACTTGACTGGATGCTGCCAGGGCTAAATGGTCTGGAGATTTGTCGCTGGTTACGGGCGCGGCAAAATGCGCTGCCAATTCTCATGCTGACCGCCAACGATCGCATCGAAGATCGCATCGCGGGGCTCGATGCTGGAGCCGACGACTACCTGGTCAAACCCTTCAGCATGGACGAACTGCTGGCCCGACTGCGGGCCTTGAGACGCCGCCCCGCTGATTTTAGGCCCGCTCAAATTCAAGTTGGGCCACTGCGGCTAGACTGCGATCGCAGAATTGCCCTGCTGCACAGTGACACCGCATCTGAGCAGGCAATCGAACTGACCCAAAAGGAGTTTCAGCTCCTGCAATATTTAATGGAGCACCCCGATCAAATTCTCACCCAAGAGCAGGTGCTCAACCAACTGTGGGAATTTGGCTCTGAACCGATTAGCAACGTGGTAGCCGCCCAGGTGCGGCTGCTGCGCCGTAAGCTGGGGCAGCATGGCTATGACCACCTGATCGAAACCGTCTATGGCATGGGATACCGGTTCAAAACTCAATAGACTGTTTCGCCGCAGCCGCTGGCAGCTCACCGGCTGGTATACCGGCGTCATGGCCGTCGTGCTGGCGATCAGTGCGTTGGGCATGTATGAGGCCATTGCCCATGCCCATCGGGTGGCCGCCGATCGAGAGCTAAAGTCGGTTGCCGAAGCCGTTCACGACAACTTAGAAAAATCTCTCACGGCCAACGGTCAGATTGAGAGCGGTTCCTCTGACCTATTGCCGAGCCTTTGCCTAACCGGGGACCCCTGCCTGGCCCCCTTTGAGCACAATCAGAACCACTATCACCCCGATGACCTATCCTCCGGCAATTACTACATCCAGGTTCTAGGCACCAATGGAGCGCTAATTGCGATCGCTGGCGACTATCCCCAGGGGCTATCCAACCCAGATACTGCCGATCTCTGGCAAACTTTGCGCGATGCATCCGGTCAGCCCTACCGTCAGATCATTCTGCCCCTGTACGCCCTCGACGATCAGCAGCTAGTGGGGCAGGTTGTAGTGGGTCGTTCGCTTAATGACTCTGCTGCCTACTTAGCTACAGTTCGCTGGAATATGGCGTTAGGTTTACCCATTGTTCTAGCGCTCACTGCGGTCGCTGGGTGGTGGCTGGCGGGGGTGGCGCTCAAGCCGGTGCGAATGTCGTACCGCAACATCCAGCAGTTTACGGCGGATGCCGCCCACGAGCTAAGAACCCCCCTGGCTGCGGTTCAAGCTACCACCGAGTCGGTGATTCGGCTGCCAGACATCTCAGATGCCGAGGCACGCGATACGCTCCAGGTGATCGCCCGCCAAAACCATCGCCTAACCCGCTTAGTCAGCGATTTGCTGCTCTTATCCCGGCTCGATATCCAAACTGCTGCCCCTGGCCTGGCCTGCTGCCTGCAAGACATCCTGAGCGACATTGAGGAGGAGATGGCGGCGCTATCGATCGCTAAGGGCATTTACCTATCGCTCGATCAGCCTGCGGCTCTGCCGCTGATAGTGATTGGCCATGAAGAGCAACTCTATCGCCTGGTGCTGAATGTGGTCAGCAATGCTCTCCAGCACACCCCTGCCGATGGTAAAGTCATTATCCGCCTTAGATGCTTGGATAAGCACGCTGTAATTACCGTAGAAGACACCGGAGCAGGCATTCACCCCGACGATCAAGCCCGCATTTTCAATCGCTTTTACCGCATTGAGAAGGATCGGTCTCGCCAGAGCGGCGGGTCGGGTCTGGGTCTGGCGATCGCGCTGGCGATCGCCCAGGCCCACGGCGGCGGCATTCACGTCAAAAGCGCAATCTCAAAGGGCAGCACCTTTACCATTAAGCTCCCCCTTGCCAATTCAGGCACACACATCGTCCCTAGGCCAGAGCTTCGCCCGTCGCAGCAGCAGCAGCAGCACCGCGACGTTTACCATTAGAGCGATTTTGAAGGCTTACTTCGAGAAGCTAAACCGGGCATTGACCTTTTCGCCCTTGATATCGGTCTGAATCACAGTCTTATATTCCCCCGCCGCTTGGCTAGGTAAAAAGGCAAAGAAATGCTCGCCCTCGGCATCGTACTCCATCGGAATTTCTTGCTGGGTGCCGTCGGGCAGCTGCACCTGGGCGATCGCTGTCGCATCGGCAATGGCCTCATGGGTGTCACCCGTTTGCAGGTACAGGTCGAGGTGAATGCCATCGGCTTCGGGCGCAGGTACCAGCTCAAAGTGGTAGGGGCCGCTTTCGACCACCTGCCCGCCCTTGCTGGCAGTGGCGGGGGCAGCAGCAGTCTCGGCCTCGGCTACAGGGCTTTCGGCCATAGGAGTCTCAGCGGCGGTGTCGGGGGTCGTTGCGGTTTCGGAGCCACCGCAGGCGGTTAGCGCCAGCACACCAGTGAGCAACAGGGCTTGAACGAATTGAGAACGCATGGGGTAAATCTCCGAGCAGGTAAATAGTTGAAAGAAGAATAGTGGGCGGTGACCATCCTAGGATTAGGCCGGGCTAACGGGCTGGCTTTCTGGGATGGGGATTTTGGTTTCAGGGGTTTCCTGAAGCGCTCCATCTCGGGACGACGGCAGTAGGTAGCGGCCAAAGCGGGCATAGAGGGCAGGCAGCACCAACAGGGTGAGGGCTGTGGATGTGAACAAACCACCTAGAACTACCACAGACAGCGGTTGCAAAATTTCTTTGCCGGGGCCTCCCGCAATGACCAAGGGGAGCAGCCCCAGGGCTGAGGTAAAGGCCGTCATGAGAATCGCATTCAGGCGCTCCATGGAGCCATTAACCAAGGCCTGCCGCAGAGGCATACCTTGGACAAGTTTGCTGTTGTAGTTATCGACGAGCAGCAGGCCGTTGCGGGTGGCCACGCCGAACAACGTGATAAAGCCCACCAGCGACGCGACCGAAATCACGCCCCCGGTCAGCGCCACGGAAAAGACCCCACCCACCAGCGCCAGGGGCAAGTTGATCATGATCATGAGGGTGGAAGCCACGGATTTGACCGAGAGATACATAATTACGGTGATGATCACAAAGGCGATCACGCTAAACACCAGCATGTTTTGCGTGGCCCGCGCCTCCGCTTCAAACTGGCCGCCGTATTGCGGGAAGTACCCAGCCGGAAACTGCACCCGCTCTGCCACCTGGGCGCGAATGTCATTGACCACCGATCGCACATCCCGGCCATTTACATTGGCGGCCACCACAATCAACCGCGACACATTCTCCCGATTAATCGTATTGGGACCCATACCGGTGCGGATTTGCGCCACCTGCGCCAGGGGAATTTTCTCCCCCATGGGCGTGTCAATCAACAGATTGCCAATGGTGGCTAGATCGCTTCTGCCCTCAGGCTCCAACCACACCAGTAGGTCAAAGGTTTGCTGCTGGTCTAATACCTGCGACACCACTCTGCCATTGAGGGCGGTTTCAATGGTGTTGGAGAGTTCACCCACCGTCAGCCCATAGCGGCCTGCCGCCACCCGATCAAACTGAATTTGAATTTGCTCGATGGGAATCTGCGGCTCTAGCTGCAAGTCCACCACGCCCTCTACGGTTTGCATGATCGCTTCTATCTCTTGCCCCAGGGAGTGCAGCTGGGCCAGGTCAGGGCCGAAAATCTTGACGGCGATGGCACTTCTCACCCCCGACAGCACCTCATCCATGCGGTGAGAGATAAACCCGCCAATATTAGGAGCTACCCCCGGCAGTTTGGCAAACTCCTCCCGCAGTTTTTCAATGCTGCCCTCGCGGTCTTTCAGCCCGGCCTCGCTCAGATCCACATCCATGTGGGCGGTGTTGACCGCCGCCGCATCGCTGTCGCC
>JANPIO010000361.1:0-5484 GCA_031425055.1 Phormidium sp. VAR_61_metabat_6 | reverse complement strand
CGCACCAGAGATGATGTTGTTGCCGTACATCAGGGAGCCGGCAACAGGCTCACGGATGCCGTCGATGTCAACGGGAGGCGCTGCGATAAACGCAACGACGAAGCAGGCGGTGGCAGCAAGCAGCGTGGGAATCATCAGTACGCCGAACCAGCCCACATACAGGCGGTTCTCGGTGCTGGTCACCCACTGGCAAAACTGCTCCCACAGGGAAGCGCTTTCGCGCCGCTGTAGAGTTGTGGTCATGATGTATTAGTCCTTGGTATTTATCATTTCAAGGTACATGGGAAAACCATTTAGATTTGTAACCCATGTGAGTAGACCATACCGCAGTTATGGAGTTTTGTAAACAAACATTCGGTCGAAATTTAATCCTCAGGGTCGCTGAAGAGAAGTTGCAGAGCCTCGCACAAGGCCCAAAACCCTTGATTACAGAGGGTTGATCGGGGTCGTCAGGCTAGAATAAAAATTCTGAGTCACGATCGCAGCTCAGCCAAGGCTTACTCATAATTCTCATAATTCTCATAAAACTCTGTAACAATCGCTCGACGTAGAAAGCCGTTACAGCTTCTCTAGGTAGATCAATAGATCAGCCATATCTTGAGGCTCGGGCTGAAACTGAGGCATGGGAGGGGTTTGACCGCTGATGACCTGTTTTATCAAGCCAACCTTGGTTTTGTGATCAGACACACCCACCAACTTAGGCCCGACTTCGCCGGTAGCTTCAAGACCGTGGCATACGGCACAGTTCATTTTAAAGATTGCTTCGCCTCGGCTGCCGCTGCCCTCTAAGGAGAGTACCTGGTGAACATAGGGATCGGCGGCCTGAGAATAGCGGACGGCTACAACGCTCAGCACAACAGCTGTTACCAAGCCCACAGCAATCAAAGCAGCCTTCTTTAGCAGGCTGCTCAGGTCTTCGGTAGTCTGCTCGTCTAGCGTTTTTTGTGCCAAGGGAGAAAAAATATCTTTAACTAAATGTTACGTACTTTTAAGAACCAAAACCCAGTTTGCCCCACAATCTTAAGGATTCTATCTAGCAAATGTCCATTTTTGCACCAGGTCATAGCCATCTAACCTCAGCGGTTGAGCCCTTTGGCCTGAGATAGTACCGTTAGTAGGTAGTCCTCTGATGAGACCACATTCGTCTACTCCAGTGAAGCGTGGCCGGTCTAGAAGCCAATGCTTGGCCTACGGTGCGATGGTCTTTGGAAAACGGCCCAGCACTTTCGAAGAGATTGCGCCAGCGATCGTTGCTTCCTCGACAGCACGCCTAGCCTGTAACGGAAGGTGGTTTACCACTGGGCTAGAGGGATGGTTTTCGAGCCACGTTGGCGGGGGCCGAGCAGCATAGTCTAGGGCCACCGCTCTGGAAGCAAGTACTGGCGGTGGTGCTCGGGCTCTACCCCACGCTAATGATTCAAGGCATGGTGTTTAGCGCCCTGGGAATTATGCAGTCGTGGCCCATGGCTACTTCGTTAGTGATCAATAATTTGATTACTTCGTCAATTTTGACCTGGGCGGTGATGCCCCATGTGAGCCAAATTTTGAGCTTTTGGCTACGCCCGGCCTACCGACTGATGGTGTTGCAAACTGACCTAATTGGCGCTGGACTGGTGTTTGCTGCCCTCGGTTTTATGGCCAGTGTGTTCACCTATCTAACCTAGGGAAGTGGCCTAGGAAATCGGCCTAGAAAAAGAGTTATCAACAACCGAATGGGGCAATTACTTTAAAGCAGTTTCACAAATGGTTACACTACTCGCAGAAAAAAGCGGGTGGAATCATGGAGTCGAGCTTTTTAACGGCGGTATTTTTGCCCCTGGCCTTGTTTGCGGTCATGTTGGGCATGGGGTTAGGGCTAAGCATTGATGATTTTACAAGGGTGCTCGTGTACCCCAAGGCGGTGGTGGTTGGGCTGCTGGCTCAGCTGGTGATGCTGCCGATTTTGGGGTTCGCTCTGGCGTCGATTTTCCCGCTGACTCCAGAGTTAGCAGTGGGGGTGATGATTTTAGCGGCCTGCCCTGGGGGGCCAACCTCAAACCTGATTACCTATTTGGCGCGGGGAAATGTAGCCCTATCGATAACCCTGACGGCGATTAGTAGCTTAATTACGGTGTTTACCATTCCCCTGGTGGTAAACCTGGCGATGGAGGCGTTTTTGGGCGAAGCTACTACCCTAAGTCTGCCGGTGAGCGCAACGGTGATTCAGATTGCCGTGATTACGCTGATCCCGGTGGCGATGGGCATGGCGCTGCACCACTACCGGCCAAGGTTTGCTGCCCAGGTGGAGCGGGGCGTTAAGTGGCTTTCATTGGGGTTGCTAGGGCTGATTATTGCGGGCCTGCTGGTGCAGCAGCGGGCGAGCGTGGTGGGCTTTTTTGCCCAGGTGGGCCTGGTTACGCTGGCGTTGAACCTGTTAGCGATGGCGCTGGGCTATTTGGCGGCGCTGGCAGCTAAGCTCGATCGCGCCAGCGCCACGGCGATTACGGTGGAGGTGGGCATTCAGAATGGCACACTGGCGATCGCCATTGCCAGCGCCCCCACCCTGCTCAATCAGCCAAATTTGGCGATTCCGGCGGCGATTTATAGCCTGCTGATGTTTGTCACGGGCGGGGCCTTTGCCTGGTGGGCTACCCAGCGTGGCCCAAGGGCACAAACGCCTATCAGCTAAGGATCTTTTGCCTAGCAAAATGCCCTGAGCCACTATGACTCGGGGCATTTTGCTAGGCAACTCGGGCAGCCTGGTTAACCTAAGCGCCAACCAGCCCAACGGAACTGAGGATGAAGTTGAGAATGGAGCTGATAATGGCTAGGGCGATCGCTCCCAGAACCGCACTCCAGATGCCGTAGCGCAGCCGGAAGCCTTCAATCAGCCAGGCCGCCAAACCAAACACAATGATCGCCCCAATCAGTGGAACAATTCCCAAGCTAAACCAAAACGCTAAAGACCGAATGATGCCCGGGAAAAATCCCCAAATGCCGTTGAAGGCACCGATGATAGCGCCGCCAAGCAGGGCCTTGATGGGGCTATCGATCTCGACCCCAATGGGTGGAATTTTAGAAATAATCAGCAGGCTAATGGCCAGCACAACGACACTAATTAAAAATCCAATCAGCATTGGCGTTTCTCCTCACGCAGGTAAACGATGGGGTTTGTCAGACAAGGAAAGCAGTTACAGAGGGGCTGCTGGCCCATGCACCTGAAATTATCGGTCATCAAGTAGCAGTTGCTACGGTTTTTTGCTTTATTTGGGGAAAAGCTGAGCTAGACTAGCCCTTTGGGCGGTTTTTGACCCTCTAGAGCACTCGATCTAAAGCCGTCTACACCATGAACCTCCAGATGGCTGTTGACTTGTCTTTAGCCTGGAGTTGACTAAGCAACTAGCCCTAGGGCAGCGCTCATTTTATTGAGCACATCGCTTTCTTTATCGCTGACGCGACTTGAACCAATGCCGAAAAGGCCGCCCTCTCGATGGGCTTCGGCGACCTTGGTGGCCACACCCACCAGCCACTGCTTGAGTTCGCTGGCTTGCACCCCGGTAACTTTGGTGTCTAGAATGGCCGCGACCTTTTGCAGATGGGCGATCGCATAGTCGCGTCCTTCCTTCGAGCTTTTGAAGGTTTGCATGAGGCCAAGCAGTTCAAACTGCTTTTTAAGCAGCAGCTGTTCCCCAGCCAGCGGGTCGGCAGCATCCAGTTCGGCAATACCGCTGATCAGCGCTGGGGCCAGGTCGCCCACGGCATCGCTTGGCTGAATTGCTGCGGCGACAATGGCGACCCCAGACTTAACCTCCTGCAAAAACAAAATCGGATCAACCCGATCGGCCAGGCAAACACCCATGACCGCCTGCATTGGAGCCTGAAGCAGCGCTGACCATTCCTCAGCAGTAAAGTTTTCTCGCATAAAAGCGCCCTGTCTTAATGCTTAAAGCTATGCCTAACCATATCGGCAAAATATATGAAAACCCTAACGGCTCCTTTGGAGAGTAAACCGGTGGTGGTGGCCAAAATGCGATCGCTTAGGGGCAGATTCGCGGAGGTGTAGATGGGTGTCATGGCCAAGGGAATCGGTCAATGGTCTAGCGGTTGACCGGGAAGCCGGGAGCGACTTAGGGCGATCGCCCGTTCTGCTCTGAGCGATCAAATCTAGGGTTTCTATAAACCCCCATCCTGAATGCATCAATTTTTTTTGAAATATACAGTAGTCTCAATTTCCTTAGGTCAATCCTCCTATGTGTAGTCGCTCCACCGCTGCCACTCCTAATGCCGGGGGAACAGCTCAACGTCTTTGAGCGCTACCTCACCCTCTGGGTGCTGTTGTGCATTGGGGCGGGCATCGTTTTAGGACGGCTGCTGCCGGGAATAGCGGTAGCCCTCGACGCCATGAGCGTTTATCAGGTGTCGATTCCCATCGCCATCTGCCTCTTTTTCATGATGTACCCAATCATGGTGAAGATCGATTTTTCTCAGGCACGGCGGACAGCCCAAACCCCTCGCCCCGTGCTGCTCACCCTGGTGGTGAACTGGTTGATCAAGCCCTTCACCATGGTGCTGTTTGCCCAGTTTTTCCTCGGCGGGCTTTTTCGGTCGCTGCTGGCGGGCACCGAGATCATTCGTGGTAGCGAGATTGCCTTGGCCGATTCGTATATCGCTGGCACAATTTTACTGGGCATTGCCCCCTGCACCGCCATGGTGCTGATGTGGGGTTATCTGTCGTTTAGCAATCAGGGGTTGACCCTGGTGATGGTGGCAATTAACTCCCTGGCCATGCTGTTTCTCTACGCGCCCCTAGGGCGGTGGCTGCTGGCAGCCAACAACCTGGCGGTGCCCTGGCAGACCATTGGGCTGTCGGTGCTGATCTACGTCGGCCTGCCCTTGCTGTCCGGGGCCATCTCCCGCAGCTAGATTTTGCGCCACCGAGGTAAGGCCTGGTTTGAGCAGGTGTTTCTCAAATGCCTCAGCCCGGTGGCAGTCATTGCCCTGTTGATCGAAGTGCCCGTCATGCTCATGCTGGTGGAATTTTGCCAGCGCACCGCCTTCTGGTTTCCCCGCCATCCCGAAACGGCCACCCTGCGGGATCCCCGCTGCATTCTCCCTGGCGAATAGTTGCCCCAGCGAGTCTGCCCCAGGGAAAGCTCAAGAGAGTTGCAGGCGCACAGGTCTGCCACAGCTCACGGGCATGAATCGGCAAACCCTATAATCGAGCGTGGCCCAAGTATTGCCAACGCCTAGCCATTGTCATCAGGCACAGCAAGCCGTTTAAGGATTGTCGGCAAAATCCTTAAACGGCTTCTTAACCTCAGATTAATCTATAAAAAATCTTTTATTAATGTTCGCTTGACCTTCTCTTGAAGGAAATGCTCGATTATTGTACCGGGCACAAAATGCACGTTGGTAGATACTGCATTTTAAGCATATCTAAAACGCTAAAGGTTATCAACAATAACCTAAGGTGCTACTGCTTAGCCCAGTTCTCAGATAGGCAAA
>JANPIO010000360.1:0-16273 GCA_031425055.1 Phormidium sp. VAR_61_metabat_6 | reverse complement strand
CGATCCCCGCTTTTTCGATCAGTTTTCGAACAGAGTAAGACTACTGAGGAAAGTATTAATAAAATCTATATCCCCTAGACTTTTCTACCGCTGTCCTAAATTCCCCCTCACCTGCTGATCTAGCCCGTTATTTTGGTTTTCCTGACCATGCCCGCAATTGTTTTAGTTACGCCCCAGATCCCCCCAAACACCGGGAATATTGCCCGCACCTGCGCCGCCACGACCACTCCCCTACACCTCGTTGGCCCCCTAGGGTTTGACCTCAGCGATCGCGCCCTCAAGCGAGCCGGTTTAGACTATTGGCCTCAAGTCGACCTCACCTTGCACACCGACTGGGATGCTTTCTCCGTCCAACAGCGTCAGCGGGGAGGACGAACCATTGGCTTTAGTACCTCTGGGCGATGTAGCTATACAGAATTGACCTATCGCCCCGATGACTGGCTCCTATTTGGTAGCGAAACCGCAGGACTTCCCAAGACAATTCTGACCACCTGCGACGAAACCGCATATATTCCAATGGATCGAACCGCTGTGCGCAGTCTCAACCTGTCCGTGAGCGCCGCCATAGGTCTTTTCGAGACCCTGCGCCAGCTTCACCTTTTCCATCCACACTCCCCCTAAATAGCGCCGAAAACCAAGACCCAGCTTAGCCTTGAGCATCAGATCTATCTGAGCTAACCAGAATCTGAGAGCGGCCTCTGGAAACCCAGAACAGCAACGACAATGGTTGATAGCTATCGAGTAATGTCATCCCTTTAGATCGTTGGACTGAGCCGTAGAGTCCGTAGTACCTCTAATCCGTAAACCTGAAGGGGTGAAACCCCCTATCCAAGCGTTTTTTAGAGCAAAATCGCCTTAAAAAGCCAGCAATAAAAATAAGCGGTTTCGCAGGATACAAAATGGGAGCAGTCGAGATAAGAAATTCGTATAGTTTATCTACATAGCCTCGCTCTCGGCATCTGCCATTGGTTATAGAGGCCTAATTGCACAATCTGCAAGGGGTGCGATCGGCCTTATGAGTCAAGGGTTTTCAGCCTTAGCTGCAATAGCTTTATGGCTCCAAAACCAAGGGTGCGCTACAGTTAGTCGGTTCAGTCAAGCCCCAAACAATACGCTTGCCAAATACTTTTTTTGGGGGTTAAACGTTTATGTTGTGATTATCAACTTCCCGACCACGAGCCTAGTGTTCAGGGAAGTGACAAAGAAAACCTGGGTATTGATTTTCGTATTAAGTCATGTAAACTTGCCTAGGTTGCCGAAAGCAAGGTATCGTTGCCTAGCTAAGGCGTTAATCTGTCGATCCGTTGTTGTTCTTCTGCTAACACCTTGCCTTGTCACTCCTCCATCGATAGAGCTTCTGCCAACTGGCGCTGCCTCCACTCGATGGGTAGTCGGGCTTTCAATAGGTTGTTAAGCGCTGGTTTACAGGAGGTCGTTCCTTGAAACGCGTAGTTCCCCAAGAGTCTGAAGCTGATTGCCTGCCCTCTAGTTTGAGCAGCGCTCAATCTGAGACTTCAGGAGGTTATCGTCGAGTGCAAACCTCGGCAGCCATGCTGGGCCTAGCCCTATCTTTCGGAGCGTCTGCTCCGTTTCTCACAGAGCCCGAGTTGGCCCTAGCCGTCGATGGCCCCAACCTGACGGTTTTGCCTGCGGCTAAGCGAGATCAATCTCAAACGCCTAAGTTGGTGCTTGCCGAGACAGCCTCATCCTCGGCCTACCACACCGTCGAATCGGGCGAAAGTCTCTGGAAGATTGCTGCCCAGCACGAAGCCGATGTTCAAGCCATCAAGGTGGCTAACGGTATTGCTGGAGACGATGTATTACGAGTTGGACAGGTTATTCGGGTTCCTGCCGTAGGAATGGCCAGTTTGACTGCTAACGCCGATGTCTCTCGCCTGGCCCTCAAAGCCGGTGTTGCTGGGGGCGTTGGTGGTGATTTAGCAACGGCTGGCAGCCTATTGCCCTCCGGCGACATACCTTCAGTGGATGAGCTAGAAAAAGCTTGGCAGCTAGAGAATACTCTGGCGCTCAAGAGTGAAGATGAGCTGTCTGAAGAAGATCTCGCTGCGGCTAACCTAGACAAACTCTCCTCAGAAGAGCTTGAGATTGGCGATAGCGGCAGCATCTCCTCACTCCCCCTGGCTGCTCTCCCCACCCTTGATCAAGAGGCTCTCCAGGAGCCTGAAGCGGCTTCGGTTGCCGACGATCAGCCAGTCGCCGCCAGCCAGCCCCTGGCGAAGGTCAACGAGGTAGCCCATCAAGCAGCCAATGAAATGGCTGAACCCGTTGGGGCCTTTGCTAGTTTGCCACTCTACGAGGCAGGCGAACAGCCGGTTGCTACCGCTCAGACACCGCAACCCGTTGCTGCTGTTAGCACCCCAGCCGCTACAGAACCTTCCAGCACCTCAGTTGTAGAGACCAAGAAAGATTTCACCGTAGCGGCGCTGCCCCCAAGAGCGGCTGCGGCCACTTCAACCCTTGAGGTTGGTATCATACGGTCTTATCAGGTTAAGCCGGGTGACACACTATGGTCGATTGCCTCTCGCAACGGCCTTACCCTAGATGAGCTTCTTAGCCACAACAACGATGTTAACCAGCCTGAAGATCTGTCCGTCGGCGACAGCCTAAGCATTCCCCTCGCCTCAGCGACAGAAGAAGCGGTTAGCTCACCCGCTTCCAGCAGTTTGGCGGCTGCTCCTAGAACCCGTGAGCAGGCCATTCGTGACCACTTGGCCCGCATTCGTGAGTCAAATAGCAGTCAGGTTAACCGTGACGAACTCAATGCACGAATTCGTGAAGCTCGCCATGAGCTTGAGCGCAGCCGTGTCACAAATGCATCCTCAGAAACTGCCGTTCTGGAATACCACAGTCCCGAGCCTGTAGCTGTGGCATCTACCGCAGTGGGTGGCCCTGAACCTGCTAGCTCGACAGCCCTAGCCTCTAGGGAGGGTGCCCAAACCCTTACATCGACTACTACTGCTGCTGAGTGGACAGTGACCGATGCCGCGAAAGACCAGGTTCAACCGATCGCTACTGCTCTGAACCCAGCCGTTGAGACTGCGGTTGATGAGCCTGCGCAGGCAGATGTTGCAGCTTCTAGGCAGCTATTAGCAGCTGCTCCCCTAGGTGCCGATGCCTATCGGGTTGCGCCAAGCATGCCTGTAGGACAGACCGTATCTCCCAGCATGCCGATGATGCCGGGTGCCAACGAGTTCTTGCCCGAGGCTCCTCGTCTTTCCAACGGCTATATCTGGCCGGCCCGTGGCACCCTGACGTCTGGCTACGGCCCGCGTTGGGGTCGCATGCACCGCGGTGTTGACATTGCTGGCCCAGTCGGGACTCCGATCGTGGCGGCAGCGCCGGGTGTTGTTGCGCGATCGGGTTGGAATTCTGGCGGCTACGGTAACCTGGTGGATATCCGTCACGCCGACGGTAGCCTGACTCGCTATGCCCACAACAGCCGTTTGCTGGTGCGTGAGGGTCAGCAAGTGAGCCAGGGGCAGCAGATTGCTGAGATGGGCAGCACGGGCTATAGCACTGGGCCTCACCTTCACTTTGAGGTACATCTACCCAGTAACGGTACCGTGAACCCCATGGCATACCTGCCCGCTCGCTAAATGATTTGGCCATAGTTTGGCAAAGCGGGCTGACATTGCTGTTGGCCCGCTTTTTGTAGAATGTTTTCCATCAAAAAATGCTGGTTATAGCTTGGTGTGTTGGCTAATTTTGTGATAAATTCATTAACTGTTGGTTGACTACTAGGGTTATGCCCCAGTTAGGAAAAATCGATGCTACGGCTCAGTAGCTCAGTGGTAGAGCAGGGGACTCATAAGCCCTTGGTCGCAGGTTCAAATCCCGCCTGAGCCATTCTTAATGGTTTAACAGTCTATTCAATTTTGTCTAGCTTTTTTCTGGCTGAGGTTTGTTTGGGGTAACGCGTTAAACGGCTTTAGCTCTCTGTATGTACGGTAAAGCCAAGAGCGGAAAAGGCTGCCAGGGGGTTTTCTCTGGCCAAAGTACTATGATGGTACTACGCAACGGCGGTAAGACCTTAAGGGAATGAGTCCATGGCTGAGATGAGAGATGACTGTTTGCGGGTGGGCCAGATGGCACCCGACTTCAGTGCCACCGCCGTAGTTGACCAGAACTTTAAGATTGTTAAGCTATCCGACTACCGGGGCCGATACGTAGTTCTATTTTTTTATCCCCTCGACTTTACCTTTGTCTGCCCTACCGAAATTGCGGCCTTTAGCGATCGCCATGATGAGTTTAAGGCTCTCAACGCTGAGATTTTAGGTATCTCCGTAGACAGCGAATTCGCTCACTTAGCCTGGATCCAAACCGAGCGCAAGCTAGGGGGTGTGGGCGATCTGAACTATCCCCTGGTGTCTGACCTTAAAAGAGACATCAGCACTGCCTATAACGTGCTCGTTCCCGACAGCGGGGTTGCTCTGCGGGGACTGTTTATTGTCGATCGAGATGGGGTGCTTCAGCATGCAACCATCAACAACCTGGCCTTTGGCCGCAACGTAGATGAAACCCTGCGGGTTTTGCAGGCTATTCAGCATGTGCAGGCCAACCCCGACGAGGTTTGCCCCGTGGACTGGCAACCTGGGGATAAAACCATGAACCCTGACCCGATGAAGGCACGGGAATTTTTTGCTGAAGTCTAGCGACACTGTAGCGATTCCGGCACGGATACTCGTTTCGAGTCGGTTCCCGAACGCTCCGCGAAGCGCCCCTGCTATGCCGCTGCTGTACTGTCATTTTTTAGCTTGATGACTCCGATCGCGCCACTACCAGACCAGGCAGCCCCCTGGCACTATTGGTTGCCGTTGCCCCCTCGCTTAGGTTTGCCCCTCGGCCAGATATGTCCCGACTTTGCCCTGTGGGATGTCACGTACCAGCGCACCGTGCGCCTGGCCAACTGGCGCGGTAAGCAGCCGGTGGTCTTGCTCTTTTGTCGCCTCTGGGCAGAAATAGCCTACAGCCCTCAGCGGTATGCTTCGCTGGTGACGTTCAATCAGGCCTACGACCAGTTTCGCAACGCTGGGGCTGAAGTGTTGGCGATCGGCAATCAGCCCCAGCGTCAAGCCCAGGCGGCGATAGACGATCTGAGCTTAAGCTTGCCGTTGCTATGCGACCCTACGGGAGTGAGCTTTCGGGCTTACCACACTGGGCAAGCGCTGGGGGCACCCTTGTCGGCGCAGTTTGTGCTAGACGCTCAGGGCAGACTGCGCCACTATCACCTGTTTTCGCTGCTGCACCCAACAGCACCGCCAGAGACGCTGCTAGCTGCCCTAAGTAAACTCTAAACCATCAGCTCTGGATGGCGGTAGAGGCCGCTAGGGGCTGCTCCACGGCAATGCGGGGCAGCCGGTGCTTAAAGCCACAGAGAATTTCCCAGCTAATGGTGTTGGCCATGATAGCCCAATCGTCGGGGCCAATGGTGTGTGACCCATCATGGCCTAGGAGGGTGACAACATCGCCCTCTTGCAGATTGGGAATATTGCTGACATCCAGCATGAGCTGATCCATCGTGATAGCGCCAATTTGCTGAGCTAGGTGGCCTTTAACCATGACCTGTAGCCGGTTGGAGAGCACTCGCGGCACCCCGTCGGCATAGCCTATGCCGACCACTGCCAGGCGCAGGGGGCGATCGCACACGTACTGGTGGCCATAGCTAACGCCGGTGCCAGCGGGCACGTCCTTGAGATGGGTGATGCGGGCTTTGACCTGCATGACTGGCTGTAGGTCGAGCCGCGATCGCAAATGAGGGGCCGGGTAGAGGCCATAAAGCCCCAAGCCCACGCGCACCAGATCGTAGTGTAGAGCAGGGTCAGACAGGGTGGCGGCGGTGTTGGCCAGGTGCAGCCGGGGCGGGAGTAACTGCTGCTGTTGAAGGTGCCCCAACGCCCTCCGAAATCGCTGCTGCTGCTGCTGCATAATGGCAGGGTCAGGGCTGTCGGCGGTGGCCAGATGCGAGTAAAGACTATCGATTTTGAGGTGGGGCAACTGCCGTACAAACTGGGCAAAATCTACGGCCTCGGCCCAAGGAAACCCCAGGCGGCTCATACCGGTGTCGATCTTGAGGTGCACTCCTACCGGTCGGGCGGCGGCTAGTCCAGAGAGTGTGTCAGAAAAGACTAGAGCCTGCTTGGGATTGACTAGGGTGGGCTGGAGTCGCCAGTGGGCGATCGCCTGCATTTCTTCGGTGCTGTTGACCGCCCCCATCACCAAAATCGGGGCCTGAATGCCTGCGGCCCGCAGCTCAATCCCCTCCGGGACGGTGGCTACGCCGAGCCAGGTAGCCCCCGCTTGTAGCGCCGTTTGGGCCACGGCGACGGCTCCGTGGCCGTAGGCATCAGCCTTCACTACGGCCATGAGTTGGGTGGTAGCAGGCAGTAGCCCCCTAAATTGGCGCACATTATGGCGCAGCGCCGCTAGGTTGATCTCGACCCAGGCACGGCAGCAGCGCATGGGTTCTAGGCTTGGGGCCAGGCTTGGAGTGTGATCCCAACTCAGCATTGTGTTCCTCCTTCACCACCGGGGCTAGCGCCTCATCATAGCAACCGAACCGACCAGCAGATGGGCCGACGTTAACCAAGGTACTGGCTCCAGGACAGTCTACCAGAGGGCAAAAACCTGAATTTAGCTTCTGTGCTAACATCAATCCAAATATTCTTTAGCCAATTATCCACGCATTCGAATGGGTAAGGTTCTGGTGCTCAATGCCTCCTATGAACCGCTCAACATTACGAGCTGGCGTCGGGCTGTCGTCCTGATTATTAAGGGCAAGGCGGAGCGGGTTGAGCACAACGGCAAGTTTGTCTACGCCGATTTTCCGCTGCCGACGGTGATTCGTCTGCGCCACTACGTGCGAGTGCCCTACAAAGACATTCCCCTCACGCGGCGCAATTTGCTCCAGCGCGACAACCACACCTGCCAGTACTGCGCCTACAGCGGTGACGGGCTCACCCTCGACCATGTGATACCCCGATCGCGCGGCGGCGGCGACACCTGGGAGAATATGGTGGCGGCCTGCGTCCGCTGCAACGTGAAAAAGGGCAACCGCACCCCCCGGGAGGCCAACATGCCACTCTTTAGCCAACCTCGCAAGCCCCACAGCAGCCTCTACTTTGAGGTGACGCGGCAGATCCACAGCGGCGTACACCAGGAGTGGAAGAAATACGTGATTGGGATCTCTTAGCTGCTCTATCCCATGATTGCCTGAGCGTAGCCGATGGCTGCGATGCTGCTCGGCCACGGGCTGGCTTCATCCTGAGCAGTCTGCCTCAGGGTTGTGGAGACGGATACCACATCCTGTTTGGTTACCCCTGGTTCCTCAAGGGCAAATACCTTTGCCCCTACAGTTTGGCCTTTGTGGAATCGGGTGATGCGGTTCCGATTTAGTATGAGATCCCATGACCTGATGACTGTCAGAACCAGACTCTATCGGGTGACTCTAGCAGTTCCGCTGCAATTTGCGATAATGAAGTAGGGCCAGGGCGCTATTGACAGCGCTTTTCAATCAAGACGATGGTGGGCCAAGCGGGTGCCGTTAGCCCCCCTAACGCCGTTGAGGTCTATCCCTTGTCTTTGCACTTTGCACTAAGGGGCTACGTCTACCTACCATCGAGCGCGCTGTCGCACAAGGAATTGCCCATGATGACATTCAATATAGACTCCGAAACCGCTGAAACGACCTTTCCTAGCGGCAGCGGCATGATCTCTCTTGTGCCCCGCCCCGAAAACGACAGCGACTCTGAAGATCCAGTACAGGCGGTGCGCCGCCTGTTGGAGAAGCATCGTGGCGATCGCCACTTGGTGCTGCTGCAAGATTTTCCTGACCCCGATGCGCTGTCGTCGGCCTGGGCCTACAAGCTGATTGCCAGCAACTACAAAATCGAGTGTGACATTGTCTACGCGGGCACCCTCAGCCACCAGGAAAATATTGCCCTCGTGCGGCTTACAGGGCTACCCGCTCGCCGCTGGCTGACCGCCGCCGATAGTGCTAGTTTGGCTAATTACCAAGGGCTGGTGCTGGTCGATAACCAGGGCACAACCAGCCAGCTCTACGAACACCTGCGGGAAGCCGGGCTGCCCCTGGTGCTGGTGATTGACCACCACGCGCCCCAGTCTAAGCTCGATGCCGAATACATCGATCTGCGTCCCCACATTCGGGCCACAGCCACCATCCTCACCCAGTATTTGCAGCAGGGGTTGCTAAACCTCGATCGCAACAACAGCAAACACACCAAGTGCGCCACGGCCCTGATGCACGGGCTGCGAGCCGACACCAACCAGCTAATGCACGCTGGGGCCAGCGACTTTATGGCAGCAGCCTATCTGAGCCAGTTTTACGATGGTCAGCTGCTGAGTGCAGTGCTGCAAGCCTCGCGCTCCAAGCGGGTGATGGATGTGATCGAGCGATCGCTGCGCAACCGCAAGGTGCAAAATAACGTCTCCATCGCCGGGGTCGGCTACCTGCGCTACGACGATCGCGACGCCATTCCTCAAGCAGCAGACTTTCTGGTGACCGAAGAAAACGTGCACACCGCCGTGGTCTATGGCATCGTCCACGATGAAGATGAAGAGCGCGAGGTGGTAATTGGCTCCCTGCGCACCAGCAAAATCACCCTCGACCCCGACGAATTTATCAAAGAAGCCTTTGGACAAGACAGCGAGGGCCGCTTCTTTGGCGGCGGGCGATCGATGGCCGGCGGCTTTGAAATTCCGGTGGGCTTTTTGTCGGGCTTTTATGAAAACTCGGAGTTTAACCGCCTCAAGTGGGAAGTCTTTGACACCCAGATCAAGCAAAAGCTCTGGCGGTTAATCAACCCTGAAGAGGGTATGATCAACACCGATTAGAATTCTGCCTTTTTTGGGCAAAAATCGGGACAACACCACAAAACCCCTCCCCTAGATGCCTAGGTGAGGGGTTTTATCCGTGGTGAGTTTTGTTGCTTAAGATTGCAAAACTTCCGGTGAGTCTACTGGCTCGATCAAGTCGTCCTCTGCGATCGCCCTTCGCCCCCCAGACCCAAATCCGCCGTGCAGCAGAGTGTAGAAGCAAGGAATGATAAACAGCGTCAGCACCGTGGCCAGCGACAAGCCCGAAAACACCACAACGCCCAGGGGTTGCAGAAATTCAGACCCTTCACCAATGCCCAGGGCCAAAGGAAACAGCCCCAGCACCGTCGTACAAGTGGTCATCAAAATGGGGCGCAAACGACGAGGAGCCGCGCGCAGAATGGCTTCCTGACGTGAGCAGCCGGTGGACTCATAGATTTGGTTAGCCAGCTCCACCAAGATGATGGCGTTGTTGACCACAATGCCCACCAGCAGCACCGCGCCCACCACCACCGTGGCCCCGATCGCCGTCTGAGTCACATACAGGCCCAAAATCCCCCCCGCTAGAGCCAGGGGCACGGTGAGCATAATCACCAGCGGGTCAATCAGCGAGTTATATTGCACCGCCATCACCACAAACACCAAGAAAGCGGCCAGAGCACCGAGCACCACCAACGATTTCTGGAGTTCGCTGTTGGTTGCGGCGGCAGAACTTGGCAGCACAGTTACCCCATCAGGCAAGTCGATATCAGCCAGAATGGCCTGAGCTTCGACTAGGGCGGCCCCGAGGCTGGCCCCTTCAGCGAGGTCGCCCCCAATCAGATACACCTGCCGCCGGTTGATGCGCTGAATTTCGCCGGGTGCTGGCCCCAAACTAACCGTAGCAATATCGCCCAGCTGAATGCGCTGACCGCCATCGGTAAAGAGGGGAATGTCGAGCAGCTGCGACGATCGCTGCACGCTGCCCGGCTCAATCTGCACCTGCACATCCACTAGGCGATCGCCCCGCTGGAGCTGGGTTGGCACCGAACCATTGAGGGCCGTTTGAATGGTGGCTCCGATGTCTGCGGCCGAGAGGCCCAGGTCTGCGGCCCGAGCCCAGTCGGGCACAATGCGCACTTCTTCCTGGGGGTCTTCGCCTTCGGGGCGAAAGCGGGCCAGGGTAGCGCGCTCACCCAGGGCGGCAACCACCTGCTGGCCCGCTTCGAGTAACGCCTCACTATCATCGCCTTGGAGGCCGACATCCAGGTCAGAGCGCACTGGAGAGTTGCTCAAGACCAGACCCCGCACCGATTCAGGACTGACGTTGAGGCGAGTATCCACCAGGGGCAGACGGCTCAGCTCACCGTTGACCCGCTCCACAAACGCCACCGTGTCAGAGCCGGGTTTGAGGGTGATGGTGCTGCTGCCCCGCAGGGTATTTTCGCTAGTGCTACTGCCAAATAGAGACCCGCCAGCGGTGGTAAACACATAGTCGGTTTCGGGCTGGGCCAGCAGCACTTCATCGACCGCCCGCATGACCCGTCGGTTGTCTTCAACGGCGGTGCCAGCGGGTAGACGAGCGAACACCCGCGCCTGGCCAGTGCTAATGCGGGGCAAAATTTCCTGGGGAATCTGGCCCACCATCCAAAGACTGCCGCCGCCAAAGACCAGTAGCACCACAGCAATGACTAAAATCCTGTTCTGAATGACGCGGCTGAGGAGGCGACCATAGCCCACGGTAACGCCCTCTAAGCGGTCATTGAACCAGCGAAATGGCCCCCAGCCTTGCAGCGATGGCCCAGCCGGGCCGGTCGCAGACCATCGCGTTGGCCGACCCATAATCAGTCGTGCGGCTAGAGCGGGCACGACCGTCAGACCCACCACCAGAGACGCCGCCACAGAAAAGCTGACCGTCAAAATCAACTCATTAAAGATGAGCGCAATGAAGCCCCCAATCAGCAAAAAGGGCAACACTGCCACCAGGTTAGTGATTGTCGAGGCAAACAGAGCGCTTTCTAACTCCTGGCTGCTGGCTTCAGCCTGAAAAATCGCCTCACGAACGCTATAGCTGCCTTCCTGGCGCGATCGCTCCAGCTCTTCCGCTCGCTTAGCCATGTTCTCTAGCATCACGATGGAATTATCCACCACAATGCCAACCCCTAGGGCCAGGCCCCCCAGGCTAAACACGTTGAGCGATAGCCCAAACAGCCCCATCAAGATCAGGGCCATCAGCGTGGCTAGGGGAATGGCGATCACAATAATGAAGGTCTGCCGCAGGGAGCCCAAAAACAGCAGCACCACCAGCCCCGCCAGGGCCGCCCCAGTTAGCCCCGACATGGTCACGTTGTTGATCGAGTTGCGAATGAACCGCGATTCGTCAAGGGTGGCGACCGTGTCCATGCCCTCGGGCAGTTGGCCAGCTTGGCGCATCTCTTCTAGCTTGGCCTTGACCCCATCAACGACATCGATGGTGTTGGCGGCGGGCTGCTTTTGAATGCTCACCTTAACAGCGGGCTGACCGTTCAAATTGACGAAAACCCGCTGCTCCTCGGTGCCGTCAATGACGGTGGCGACATCCTGGAGGTAGACCTGCTGGGGCGGGTCGGTGCCCGGCACGGTAATGGGAATATTTTGCAGCTCATCGGCTGACTCAAACCGCCCCACCAGCCGGGTGAGATTTTCTTCGCTGCCGCCCCGCAGCCGTCCGCCAGAGACATCCTGGTTGCGCTCTTCTAGGGCATCAATGATGTCGGTTACCGCAATGCCTGCGGCCTGGAGGCGGCGCAGGTCAACGTTCACCTGCACCTGCTCGTTGACGCCGCCGGAGACATCGGTGGTGGCCACGCCGGGCACCTGCTGTAGCTCACGGGCCAGCTCTTCTTCGGCAAAAATGCGCAGTTCTTGAGAGCTGAGACGGTCAGAGGTCAGCGCCATCTCGTACACCGGCAGCTGGGAGGGGTCGGCCTTAAACAGCCGCGGGGTCTCGATGTTTTCGGGCAGGGTGCTGCGGGCGCGGTTGAGGGTGGCGGTGGCGTCGTTGAGAGCCTGGTCGATATTGCCGCCGGGCTCAAAATATAAGTCAATGCTGACCTGCCCCTCGCGGGTTTGCGAAAACACCTGAATAACGCCTTCGGTGGCGGAAAGAGCTTCTTCTAGGGGGCGGGTGACTTCGTCAATGGCCACCTCAGGTGACAGACCCGGCGTGTCTCCCCGCAGGCCAATGCGGGGGTAGGTGATGGAGGGCAGCAGGTCTACCGGCAGCTGCGAGGCAATGAAAAAGCCCATCACGAAGACGGTCAGCGTCAGCATCAGGGTGCCAATGTGTCGCCGTATCGCCAGCCCGCTGATGCTAAAGCTGCTCTTGGGAAAGGAGGAGGGGGTCATGGGGAGCGAGGTGTGAGGGGGTGGATGGGTAGGCGGGTGGATGGGTGGCGGGTGGTAAACGGAATAGCGGCTTCCCGAGGGGTAGAGTGATGGGTAACTCACCAACTCACCTACCCGCCGACTCACCTACTCATCTACCCTTCAGAGGTGAGACTGAGTTCTACAGATTGCCCGGCTTCTAGGGGCTGGCTGCTGCGGACGACATACTGTTCGCCGGGGGTGAGGCCGGAGAGAATCGTTACCTGGCCGTCGGCGCGATCGCCCACCTGCACCGATCGCGACTCAACCACCGGATCGCCGTCGGCCTCAGCGACAACAAAGATTTGGTTGTCGCTATTTTCTGCGGTTTCTAGGGCGCTTTCTGGCACAACAACGACGTTGGATTGATTGCCGCTGCTGGTCACACGGGCCAGCAGACCGCTGCTGATGCGGCTGCCGGGGTTGGCCACGGTGATCTCAATGGGCAGCAGGCGCGAGGTGCTGTCGGCCACTGGCGAAATGCGCGTCACTTGCCCGGTGAAGGTTTCGTCACGGAAGGCATCAATGGCAATTTCAACCGACTGCCCCACGCTAAATTCGCTGAGGTTGCTGTCGGCCACTTGAATGACTACCAAGATTTCTGACAGGTCGCCCAGGGTTAAAACGGCTTCCCCAGGCAGGATCAAATCGCCGGGCTCAGCGACCCGTTCGAGCACAATGCCCGACAATGACGCGGTTAGGTTGGCGAAGGAGAGACGCTGCTGAGTCTCGCGCAAGATCGATCGCTGGGCTTCGACCCGCTGCTGGGCTGCTGCGACGGCCTGCTGCCGAGTGCGCACTTGCTCTTGGGACGAAGCTAGGGCTTGCTCAGAGGTGCGCAGGGTGGTTTGGGCCTGCTCGGCGGCCTGGGCCGAGATCGCCCCCTGGGAGGCGAGGGTCGCCAGGCGCTGAGCGTCGTTGCTGGCCTGCTGAAGCCGCACCCGCGCGTCTTCGATGGAGGTGCGAATGTCGGCGAGTTCGGCCTCGGCCTGGGCGACTTCAAACTGGCGGGCGGCGAGTTCGGCCTGGGCTTCGCCCACGGCGGTTTGCAGCAGCACGTTGTCGATGGTGGCAATCACCTGGCCCTGCTGCACCGTGTCACCCACGTCGCGGGATAGGGATAGCAACCGGCCTTCGGCCTGTGATCGCAGCGAGACCTCGCGCGCTGGGCTGGTGGTGCCGGTGTAGATGCGGCTCGAATCTTCGGCGGCGGCAGCCACTGCTGTATCGACGACGGTAGAACCCTCTTGCTGCTCGGGCTGGGCCTGGGCGGTGGGCTCTATGGGTTTGCCACAGGCTACTGTTGCGATCGCCATCGCTCCGATCAACACTAGCCCCGGCAATCGCATTAGGGAGGGTCGTGGCCTCCCAAAATGACCAACAACCATACCTAATTCCCTTAATCTGTTGCTTTACTTTACTTTACAGTTTTTGGCCAGGCTTCTATCTTTTGGCAGATGCCGAGCCCGAGCGCTGCGATCTGGTCGCGGCTCGATGCTGGCGGTGACTGGGTTCCAGATCGCCTAGCGATTGGCCCAGGCTTTAGTTGCCCTCAGCCCCGCCATCACCCCACGGGGCCGATACCCCAAGTCAACCGCTCGCCGACTGCCAGACGACACATCCGCCGGACGGGCAGCAGGCATGGAAACATCGGCCTGCTTGCTTGGCACCAGCAGGGTTTTGTCGAACCCAAACACCTCGGCCAAGTGCAAGCCAAAGTCGTAGCGGCTGAGGCGATCGGGGCCGCCAAGGTGCAGCAGGCCCGAGGCCTCTAGGGCCAGCAGCAGGCCAGTGGCGGCATCCTCAACGTAGGCCGGGGTGCGAAACTCGTCGGTAAATAAGTGTATGGGTTGCCCTGCTTCTAGAGTGCGGAGAAACCCCTGCAAAAAGCATTCTGCTGTCGGGCTGGGCGGGCCGTACAGCAGCGGCAGGCGGCAGATCGCAGCGGCGGGGTGTAAGGCATGAATGATGGCTTCAGCTTCGACCTTGTGGCGACCGTAAACGCTAATGGGGCTGGGGAGAGAGGTTTCGTCGTAGGGGGCCGCCTGGCCATTGAATACCTGGTCGGTAGAGGTAAAGGCAAAGGGAATTTGGCGATCGCCGCAAAACTGAGCCAGCACCCGTGTCGCTTCGACATTCATGGCGTAGGAGAGGTCGGGCTCCTGCTCGCAGCGGTTGGGCTGCGACAGGGCAGCGGTGTGAATCACGGCGTCGGGGGCGACTTGGGTGAGCCACTCTTTGAGGACGATCGCATCGGTGAGATCAATACAGTGCAGCTTGACCCCCGGCAGCGGCGGAACGTGGCGGTGGTAAGTGCCCTCGACCTGCCAGGTCGCCTGAGCCGCGCGAGCCAGATGCCAGCCCAAAAAACCGCTAGCCCCGGTAATCAGCAGGCGGCGATCGGTTGAGGCCAAGGTTGGGTGTGCCATAGCGCCCGAGATGGGATTGAATGAAGGCTTGCCGAGCGATGCGCCTAGGGGGGGAGACAACAGTATGGCTTGGGGAAGACAGAACCATCGGCGGCTCTGGCTGCTGGTGCTAGGCCTGGGATTGGCTCTCTGCCTCGGCTGGCCAACACCCCTCTCAGGCCTACCCGCCTTTGCGCAGACAACGGTAGCCCCAGCGGAACAGTTTTTTGCCGATGTGCTGGTGCGGGGGCAGCCCGTGTTGCAGGTGGGCGGGTTGCCCGATGTTAGCGCAGCCGACCGGGCCGGGCAAATCAACCGGCGCATTGCCGCTCTGCTCAATCAGACCGATAACCCAGCCCCCCTAACTGTCAATGTTGATAGCGATCGCGACTTAGCCACTCTGCAAGTCAACCAGCGGGTGATTATGACCGTCACCGAGCAAGACGCGCTGGACTTTGACACTGCTCTGGCCACCCTGGCCCAGCGCTGGGCCGACCTGCTCAATCAGGCGATGGCCCGCACTAACTTAGCGGCGGCAGTGTCCTATCGCATTCGCGGTACCGCCCAACAGTTGATGAGAAACACCCTCGACAACTTGCCCGCTCTGCTGGGGGCGCTGGTAGTGCTGGTGCTGACCTGGCTGCTGGCGGCGGTGGTGCGCCATGCCGTGCTGGTGTGGGCCTCAAAAACCGAGGGCGATCGCACCACCGAAGAGCTGATCAGCCGCCTCTGCTACGGCGGCGTATGGACTCTAGGATCCGTGGTGGCCCTGGGCGTAATGGGGCTCAACTTCGCCGCCCTACTTGGCACCCTGGGCTTGACCAGCGTCGCCATCGGCTTTAGCCTGCGCGATGTGCTGAGCAACTACATCTCTGGGGTGATTTTGCTGGCCACTCGGCCCTTTCGCATCGGCGACCAGATCGTGATCAACAACTATGAGGGCACGGTTACTCAAATTCAGCTGCGGGCCACCACCGTGCAAACCTATGACGGTCGCCTGGTCTACATCCCCAATCAGGAGGTGTTTCAGAGCAGCATTACCAACAACACTGCCTCGCCCGTGCGCCTCAGCAGCGTCACCGTGGGCATTGACCACAGCGCCGATCTGCCCGACCTGTTTAACCGCATTCAGCAGCAGATGAAGCAAATCGAGGGGGTTGAGCTTGACCCCGAACCCATCGTGCTGGTGAGAGAACTGACCCCCAGCACCGTAAACCTTGAGGCGCAGTTTTGGGTGAATTCTCGAAAACAGTCGTTTTTGCAGGTGACCTCTCAGGTCTTAGCGGCCATCAAGCTGACGCTGCAAGATGCCCAGTTTGCCGAAACCAACGAGCCTGAAGACATGGCCACTGAACCCATCCCTAATCAACCTGTCGTCGATGACGCCGACGTCAATCAGGTGAGCATCGACAGAGGTGAGTAGGTATGGCCACGGCAATGAAGAGGGACAATCGCAGAACGAACCAAAAGTGCTGATGTGCCGTTTGGGCACTGGTTCGTTAAGAGGAGATGTATCAAAACCCTCTTATACACAGGATTTCCTGAGTTGATAAGGGGCGAGAGCAGAGGCCGATGGCCATCGCCGGAGTTGTCCGTTTAGCTAATCCCCAATGCGGTCTGACCCAATT
>JANPIO010000359.1:0-6064 GCA_031425055.1 Phormidium sp. VAR_61_metabat_6 | reverse complement strand
TCATCAGTACGCCGAACCAGCCCACATACAGGCGGTTCTCGGTGCTGGTCACCCACTGGCAAAACTGCTCCCACAGGGAGGCAGATTGTTGTCTTTGTAAGGTCGTTGTCATGATGAAATAAGTGCAGTTAGGTTTGCTTGGTGCCCGTCCGTGAAGGACAAGCGGGTTATGTATGTCATTACATTAACGGAAATGTTGCAGTTTGTAAACAAGCTGGGGTAGATAACTCCCCAAAATGGGTCGGGAATTGCCCATCGGATAGCGTATTTAACTTGGCATGACGCTTTCGCTTTGGGCCAAATGCTTGCCCCAGGCGCGTTTAGCCCTGGCGGATTGGCATGGAGCAGGGATAGATTCAAATAACTCTAGAGCGTTACAAAAGTGGGTCTGGGCTTCACTAAAGTACATGGATAAGTCGGCCAAGGTGAGAGCGCTTTGCAGATGGGCTGCCGCTAAATCGCCGTGGGCACCCACTTCATCGAGCAGGGCGATCGCACCCCGACAATCCTCTACCGCCCCTTCTAAATCCCCTCGCTGCCCCTTCAGTCGCCCCAGACCAACCAGCGCATTGGCTTTGATTTGCAGATAATGGCCCGATTCCGCCGCCTGGATAGCCGCGCCGAACAGAGACTCAGCAGCATCTAAATCACCCAAATTGAGATAGGTATGACCCAAAAGCTGCACAAAGAAGGCGTGACGCCCGCTTTGTCCTCTGCCTCGCACTTGCTCAATTACAGAGTCAGCTAAAGTTCGCGCGGCTTCTCGATCACCCTGGCAGGAGCGCACCAGAGCTAGGCAGGTGGTAGCTTTGTCGGCCCAGGGCTGGTGACGGGTGGCAGTGGCGGTCGCAATCACCTGACTAAACCAGGTAGCGGCGACCTCAAGATTCCATAGGTCTAAATGGTAAAGGCCAAGGCTGAGTTGAGAATCGACCACCAGCATGGTGAGGTAGTACCAGCGGTGGGTGTCGGGGTCAGGGGCCTCACTATGCAGGCAGGTTTGAGCGATCGCGATCGCATTCTGCTGGCAGGCGATCGCCCTTTCTAAGCGCCCCTGAATCCAGTACAGATCGCCTAGAATGTTGGCCAACTCACTGGCGTCGGCATTCTGCGGCGGAATGTGGTCAATGATGGCGGTGATCGCATCGGTGACCGGCTGCACCAGGCCCATGCGGTAGAGGGTGCTGCCCAGGGGCAGAAACTGCTGCCACTGGTTGTCGCGGCTGTGGAGAATCACCCGCGCCGCCGCGCCGTAGTCGCCAATCGCAACGTAGTGGTAGTAGGCTTCCAGCGCTTGAATGGCATCGTCGAGGGTGCAGATGCGCCCGATGCGATCGCTCCAGCAGCGGGCGGCGGCGCGGTGGGCCGATTCCCACTCGCTAGAATCCTGAGCACTGGCGGCGAGCTGAGCTAAGGCCCCGGATCGCACCGCGGGATGCAGCCAGTATCGGCCCTGACGGCACTCTAGCAGCGATCGATTGCGCAGGGAGGTGACAATCGCCTGGTGGCGCTGGGCGGGAATGTCGGCCATCAGACACTGCACCGATTCCCAGGGAATGGTCGGCACGTCTTGGTAGCGGTAGACGCCCAGACGGCAGAACAGGTGATGGGCATCGGGATCCAGGTCGTGCAGGCGTTTGATCTGGCTTTCAACCAGGTTTTTGAGATCTACTGGGCCGAGCAGATCTTGACCGTGGGCCTGCCAGTAGTGCGCGAGGCTGCCCTCAAAGTCGGCCTGAACAGCACCAGACAGAATCTCCATCGCCTTGGCGTTGCCGCCGTAGGCGCTGTGCATCGCGGCCAACACATCCCCGTGGTCGGGAATGCCTCGGTGGGCAAAGTAAGTCGCCCAAGCAGAGAGTTCTAGGCCAGGAAGACGGTAGTGGGCGAGGGGAAAGCCAGGTTCGCAGAGGCGATCGCGGCTGGTCATCAGGGTTAGCGTTTGGCCTCGACTGTCGGCTAAAACCCTGAGCAGTTCGCTATAGCGGCGATGGGGGCCGATGAACTGGCCCTGGGCATCTAAGGCAGTTTCCAGGTTGTCGATTAATACAGCAACTTTTTGCTGGCGCAGGTGGCGGCGCAGGCGATCGAGGGTGACGCCGAATTCGCGCCCTGGCTCGACGCCAAAATCTTGGCGTAGCCACTCTTCCACCACCCATTCCACCGGGGTGATGTCGGCGGGGTCTTTGGCCATCAGCAACTCCAGCGTGAGATCTACTGACTGCTCAGAAATAAAATGCTGGGCCAGGGTGGTTTTGCCGAGGCCGCCTTCGCCCTGGATGAGGATAGTGCGGTGGCCTTGAGAAATTAGAGAATTGAGGTGGGCGATCGCCTCCTGCCGCCCCACAAAGCTGGGATTTGTGGGAGAGATGGACGTAGTTTGCACAACATCGCGGGAGGCAAAAGGCAACGCCTCTCGCGGCCCCACCGCATCAGCAAAGCCCAGGACAGCGCTGGCCCCCGATACATCGATGCCCATCTTGAGCAGCGATCGCTTCAGCGCCGACTTTAGAGTAGATTTTGTGACTTTTTCGCCAGTCACTTTCGACAGCAGCCGCCACATTTGGTAGGCGACGTCTTTGATGTGGCCCTCGGTATAGCCAGCAGTATTGGCAATATCGAGATACTTTTGGCCCTGCCAAACCTGGCGCAGAATGGTGCGCTGCAAATCGTTCAGATGCCGTCCGGTAACAGTGAAGACAAGCCGATCTGCCAGTTCTACCGCATCTGAAGCCATCGCCGCTGGTACCCTCCACGGCCACAACTCTAGCCGAGATTTAGATTTCTTTTATCCCTGGTGGACGGTTTCCGCCTTTTTCCGCCCCTGGACTACGGGTTGCTAGTTGAATGGCCGACCCTAGCCGACCGACGACAGCAATCCCTAGAGCTACGGTGAACTTACCCAACCATAACCCACACAAAGGGTATCAAATATGACCACTACACTTTTCTCACTGCCAGTCGGCTTGGAGGATGATATAGCTGGCCCCTGGCAGGCTACCCTCGGCCCCCGGCTGGCGCAACAGCGGATTGCGGCCCTAACCCGGCGGTATGTGACGGTGGCGCACCTGGGCGATCGCCTTGCCGACCTACCTCACCAGTTCCAAAATCCCCAGCCGCGCCGATGGAATCCGGTGAATTGGGCCGCTATTTCCCCCGATCAAGTCAGCGGCATTGGCCTCGACACTTTCTGCGCCATTCTGCTGGGCACAATTAATACCGAAGCCCCGATTCGCGGCTACACCCAGGCCAGCCGTCAATACCTGGAGCATTTTTATCCTCAAATGGCGCAGTTTGTCGGCGGCACCGTGGATGCGGCTGGCCAGGTGATCAGGCCAGGGCTCTGGGAGCGAGAAGAGAAGCGTCACACTCCTGTCTTGGCCATGCTCTACCATCGTCTCTCTGGAGAACGGCCCTATGCCGTTCCGCACAGCGCCAGGCTCTACACCCCCAGCAAAAATCCCCGCGCCGATCTCTACCGCCACGGGCTGCACCGCATCGCCACCGAGTATGGGGCCGCCTGCCTCTACCTGTGGATGATGGCCTACACCACCGGCTCTCTCCAGGCGGCGCTGGGGGAGCTAGTCATTGATGAAATCAACCACATGACCAAGTTTTGGGGGTTTGGTCGCTGGGCCTATCCCAACACCGGTCTGGGGATGATGATGGGCACGCTAACCCACGCGATGGTGAAAAAGTGGCGGCAGCCGCAGCTTCAGGGCAGCCTCATTCACACCCTGCGCCGCATGACGGCAGAACTGGCCTGGGAACAGTGGAGCCTCAGCCACCGGCTCAGCTTTCTCTATACCTTTGACCATGTGATGCGGGTGCTGTGGCGGTGGGAGCGATCGCTGTCACCCGCCTACCTAACAAAATTATTCGGCCCCAACCCCACCCATGCGTAGGGTGCATAGCGCCAAGGGCGCGGCTTTGCCTACGCGGCCCACCCTACGCAGATTTCACAGAACCATCGTTGGAGCCGCAATGCACCGAAGAAATAACCAATGTAGTGAGCGGTGCATTGCGGCTCATCAGTGGGATGGCAGGCGGCATAAAGACTCTGGCCGCGAATGCACCCTACACCTATGTTCTTAAGGAATTTAAATCCATGATTCAACCTGTCAATTATTCAACTCTGCCAGCGGATCTCTATGCCGAGGCGCTGCCTCAGCACGTGGCGGTGATTATGGATGGGAACGGTCGCTGGGCTACCCAGCGGGGCATGCCGCGCATCGCGGGTCATCGCCAGGGGGCCAAAACGGTGAAAGACCTGCTGCGCTGCTGCAAAGACTGGGGCATTGGGGCGCTGACGGTCTATGCCTTTTCGACCGAGAACTGGCGACGACCGATGGAGGAAGTGAACTTTCTGATGCGGTTGTTCGACCGCCTGCTGCGCCGCGAACTGGCCGAAATGCAGCGAGAGGGCGTGCGCATTCAGTTTTTGGGTGACCTATCGCCGCTGCCGGAGCGGCTGCGATCGCTGATGGCAGAGGCCATGGCTCTGACCCGCCACAATCAGCGAGTGCAATTTAACGTAGCAGTGAACTACGGCGGACGGCAGGAGTTGGTGATGGCCACGCGCCACATTGCTCAGCAAGTAGCCTGCGGTGCACTATCCCTAGAGCAGGTCGATGAGGAGGCTTTGGGCCACGCGCTGCTGACCTACCCGCAACCTGACCCTGATTTGCTGATTCGCACCAGCGGCGAGCAGCGGCTGAGCAACTTTTTGCCCTGGCAGTTGGCCTATACCGAGCTGTACTTTACCGATCTGCTGTGGCCTGAGTTCGATCGCGCGGCTTTTTACCAGGCTTTGCAATGGTACCAACGCCGCCAGCGCCGCTTTGGAGGGTTAACGGCCGCTCCCGCCGCTCAAGGGTTTTAGAGTCCCCCCATGCTGCTGTTGCCGACTCATGCCTCAATCCAGCAGCGCCAGGGCAAACGCTAGGGCAAACCCATTCAGGGCAAACCGTTGACGGTTCGAGCTGCGATCGCCCCCTAGGCCACTTCTGCGAGGGCGGGGTAGTCAATGTAGCCCTCTTCTCCGCCGCCGTAGAAGGTGTCGGGGTTGGGCTCGTTCAGCGGCGCATTCTTCGCAAAGCGCTCGGGCAGGTCGGGGTTGGCGATAAACAGCTTGCCGTAGGAAACTAGGTCGGCATCACCGCTGGCGATCGCCGCATTACCCGCCGCCTGGTCGTAGTCCCAGTTCACCATCAACAGACCGTCATACAGAGGCCGAAACTCTTTGGTGGGAATGGGGGTGCCGCCGTAGCGCAGGTCGGCCTCGCTGGGTTCAAGCAGGTGCAGGTAGGCCAAGTTGAACTGGTTGAGCGCCTGAATGGCATAGCCGAAGGTAGCTCTGGGGTCAGAGTCGGTCATGTCGTTGAAGGTACTACTGGGGGATAGGCGGACGCCGACGCGTTGGCCTCCAGAGGCCGGTTCTTGACCATCGCTCCCCCAAACCCCCACCACAGCCTCGGTCACTTCTAGCAACAGGCGAGCGCGATTTTCGACCGGGCCGCCGTAGGCATCGGTGCGGTGGTTGCTGCCATCGCGCAAAAACTGGTCGAGCAGATAGCCGTTGGCCCCGTGCACCTCAACCCCGTCAAAACCCGCTTCTAGGGCGTTTTTAGCGGCCTGGCGATATTGATCGACAATGCCAGGAATTTCATCTAGCTCTAGCGCTCTGGGCGTGACAAAGCGCTGCATACCCTCATGGGTCATAGCATCGCCCTTCGGTTGAATGGCGCTAGGCGCTACGGGCGTTGCTCCATCAGGCTGTAGCGAGGGATGCGAAATGCGCCCCACATGCCACAACTGCAAGAAGATCCGACCGCCCTTAGCATGGACAGCTTCAGTCACCTTTTGCCAGCCAGCCACCTGCTCGGCACTGTGGACACCGGGAGTGGCGGGATAGCCCTGCCCCTGGGGTGAAACCTGACTCGCCTCAGTGATGATCAGCCCGGCAGAGGCTCGCTGCTCATAGTAGGTGACATTCAAAGCCTGAGGCACATTGCCTTCACCGGCCCGGTTGCGGGTGAGGGGAGCCATGACAATGCGGTTCGGG
>JANPIO010000358.1:0-10353 GCA_031425055.1 Phormidium sp. VAR_61_metabat_6 | reverse complement strand
ATCAGCTCTCGCAGGTGTTTAGCTACCAGCTCACCCTAGCCCAGCGGCTTCAGGTGGTGGCCTTTTTGCGCTGGCTAGTGTTTTGGGGCATTGCCTTCGTGTGGATTACGGGCATCGCCAGCGGTCTCTACATTTTTCCGCAAACCCGTAGCTATGCCTTTGGGCTGTTCTCAATTCCGGTGCTGCTGCTGCTGACCTGGTTTTTCGCCGGGTTGCTCAACCGATTGGCTAATCTGGGCATTGAGCGAGTGGCCCAAGCCTGGAACAAAAATGAGCTAGGCGACCTAGACGATATTCAGCGCAAATCGATGCGCATTTCGACCATCATCGGCGCCCTCAAAGGGCTGAAGACAGCCGTCATCTACGCCCTAGCCACCCTGCTGGTGCTACAAACCCTAAGAATTGCCCCAGCGTCGCTGCTGGCCTTTGGGGCCATCTCTGCTCTAGCTATTTCCTTTGCTGCCCAGAATTTGGTTAAAGATCTGGTCAACGGCTTCTTAATCTTGCTGGAAGACCAGTACGCCATTGGCGATCTGGTCACTACCGGCACCACCACCGGCATTGTCGAAAATCTCAATCTGCGGATTACTCAAATTCGGGGTGAAGACGGCCGACTGGTCACCCTGCCCAACAGCCTCATTGCTCAGGTCGAAAACCTCAGTCGCGGCTGGTCTCGGGCCAATATCCTCGTTGATGTGGCCTATGGCACCAACGTTGATGAAGCACTATGGGTTTTACATGAAACCGCCCAGATTATGGCCAGTGACCCCGAGTGGCGCTATGCCATTCTCAACCCGGCCGAAATGCTGGGGGTTGAGAGCATGACCCACGCAGGCCTCACCCTTTTGATTTGGATTCGCACCCGCCCCCTCAAGCAGTTTTTGGTGGCGCGTGAGTTTCGCCGTCGCCTGCGGATCGCCTTTGACAGGGCGGGCATTGCCATTGGGATGCCGCAGCAGGCATTTACGGAGCTGCCTAACGGCACAGAACACCATAACCAAAACGGTGATGCTGCCCACAGCCCAGCAAAAAGCGGGGCTGTCGAACCCCGCTAATGGTTGTATGAGCTTAAACGGTTGCTGAGCTTAGGGGCAACGCCCACCACGGCAGGCTGCGCGAACGCAACGCCTAGGGACGTGCGTCTAAATAAAGTACCGGAAGCATTGATCGCTGTAGGGTGCATAACGCTAAGGCGAGGCTCCGCCAACGCGCAGCAATGCACCAATAGGAAAGCTGCCAATTGGTACTTTATTTTCTTGCGCGTCCCCTATTGCGATCGCCGCCACCCAAATTGCTCTACTTCAGCTTTTGCTTGATGTAGGCCAGCATCTTGCCCAGCTGGCCTTTGAGCTGAGCGACCTCGCCTTGGAGCTGCGTCACCTGGGCCTGGAGAGCCTGGAATTCGGCGGTACTCACATCGCCACCACCCCCGGGTGCGGCGGCGGGGACAGCAGGGGCCGTCATTGGCGTGCGCCGAGGCTTGCGGGCCTTGACCATCGACGCTTTGATGGCTTCGATCAGTTCTTTCTGCTCAAAGGGCTTTTGAATAAACTCGAAGTACTCGAAGGGTTCGGTAATTTTTTCGGTGACTTCTTCTTTGCGGCCCGACATCAGCACCAGGGGAATGTTCTGGAGGTCTGGGTTGGCCTGAATTTCTTGGAAGACTTCCCAGCCGCTCATGCGGGGTAGTAGGAAGTCGAGCATGATCAGGTTAGGGCGTTGGCTGCGAATAGCATCCATGCCTTCTACACCATCTTGGGCTTCAATGACTTCAAAATTGCCCTGGGGAAGCATGTCGCGCACCCGCATGCGAATCACCCGGCTATCATCGATGACCAAAATCCTATGATTTGCCACAGTTGATTCCTCTCGCGGTGTCGAAGGCCATGGTAGGCGGTGCCATTAAGTATAGTTCAGGTTTCCGGAAAGTCTGTGCTGGGGCTGAAGAATATAGCGATCGCCGAGTGTGGGTTTAAATGCCCCGCCATCGCCCGCCTAATCTAGCCCAGAACTGGCTTTAGTATGCCCCGCTGAGCCTCAAACCTGACAGCGGCGGCTTAAAAATCTGAGTTAAATTTAGCCGCCCTCTGCCTGGGGGGACTCGGGGGCGAGCAGCAGATGAGCTGCCTGCTTCACCTGGTCAAAAGCGCTAGGGCTGGGCACTAGCGCCGGGAGCCGCACCACACACTGGTGGGGAAACAGCTCAGCGGGTAAATCGCTGCCGGCTTGGTGGCGGTTGTGGACAATGTAGCGCTGGGCAATGCCGCGATCGCCCAGGGTGTGGGTCAGCCGACTGGCCTCGGCCAAAATCGCCGATTGGTTTTGCACAACGCCAATAAACTCGGTGTGTTGAGGGTCTTTGAGCTTGTCTTGGGCGGCTAGCACCCGCTGCCGCAGGGTACGCAGGCGACCCATAAACTCGACCCGACCCACCACATCCTTGTACTTAATCCAGAGCTTAAAGATCCACCCCAGCCAGTCGCCTAGGGCCGTGGGCATCTCTAAGAACCGCAGCAGGTGGCCGGTGGGAGCGGTGTCGAGCACAATGAGCTGCTGCTCATTGCGCTCCAGCAGATCCATGACGGTAATCAGCGAGAGCATTTCGTCGATGCCGGGCAGGGCCTGGGCGACAATCTGCCGCCAGGCGGCGGGGCCATAGGCCATTTGAATGCCGCTGGCAATGTCGCCATCGCCCGCCATCATGTCGGCCAGTTCCCACAGATAGTCGGTGCGAAACTGGTCGAGCACCATGTCGGCGCTGACCTCCTGGGCCTGGAGGTTGGGTCGCAGCAGGGTGGGTTCGTGGCCGAGGGGCTGGCCAAAGGCATCGCCCAAGGAGTGGGCCGGGTCGATGGACATGACCCGCAGGTTGGCCTCGGGATGGCGCTCGGCCAGCCCCCAGCTCAACGCCGCCGACACGGTGGTTTTGCCCACGCCGCCCTTGCCGCCGACCACAATCAGCCGACGTCCGGCGGCGATCAGGTCTTCCACACCAGGGGAAATCGGCTGCGGCCACTGGAGGAGGGGGGGGCTCTCGGCGGCAGGATCGGCTAGGGTTTGGTCTGGAGTCAGGGGCTTGACCTGGAGCATGAGGGCATCGAGGGCGACGCCGCCCAGAGGTTCCTGAATTTGGGCAGGCACCCACAGCGTCGGCTGCCCCTGGGAGATCGCCTCAAACTCGGCCAGCATTTGGCGATGGGTATCTAGAATATGGCCTGATTCTTGAAGCACGCGGTTAATGACCAGGCCGCCGATGGGGACGTTTAACCGGCCCAGGGCGGTGATAAAGCGATCGCTCTCGGCCCAGCTCATCGGCTCAGGAATGCCGATCACCCAGCAGGCAGCGCGATCGCGGTCTTGAATCAGCGATCGGCCCTGCTCCAAATCGTGGTGCATGTCGGCGATGAACTGGTCGGCGCGATCGGGGGTGTAGCGGCCCGCCAGGGTTTCGGTTAGGGTGCGGTGCTTTTGCTGAAACTGCCCCAGTGCCTCTAGCAGGGTGTCGAGAAAATCCATCAGGGCAAACAGGCTGAGGGTGTGGCCGCTGGGGGCCATATCGACGACGACGCGATCGGCTTCGCGATCGCGCAAAATTCGCTGAATTTCTAGCAGGGCCATCAGCTCGTCGAGGCCGGGCCAGCCCATATCCCACACGGGGCTGAGGTCATCGCCCTCCACAAAACTGCCCCGCTCGACCAGCAGCTCTAGCACGGTGCCGTAGTCGGCCCGAAACTGCTCCAGCAGCAGCAGCGCATCTAGGGCGCGCACCTGCACATTCGCCAAATCAGGCAGGGGGGTGGGCGTGTTATCGACGGTGAGTTGCAACACATCCCCGAGGGAATGAGCCGGGTCGGTGGAAAGCAGCAGCACCGTTTCGTCAGGGTGCTGTTGGGCCAGCTGCCGCGCAAACCCGCAGGAAAGAGTGGTTTTGCCCACGCCGCCCTTGCCGCTAACCATAAACAATTGATGGGGCGATGATGTCAGCATTGGCAAACCTTACAGAGTGCTGAACCTAAGGTGCCCAAAGCGATTCGCCAACGCTGGCCGCAGCATGAAACTTAAGGCCATGGCTTGGACAAACCTTCCTGTAGAGGGCAAACAACCGTTTGCCCCTACTGCGATGACCGTGCAAAGTGAAATTTTTTTGGTTCGAGATTCCCCCTCTATTACCCATTCCCCGATCTACCGCACTGGGTTCTCGGGGCCGCGCCCGCGATAGGTGTCGATAAAGGTGGCGGCGGCTTCTGGCTCAAATTCGGGCAAAATCAGCTTCTTTGTCCAGGCAGTGAGCACGACTTCTCCGCCCAGGCCGGCCTTGGGCACTACTACCAGCCCATCCCAAAGGCCTGGAAATTCGCTGGCCCAGGCCGTGAGTGTGTCCATCGCGGCTTGGCCTGGCTGGTCAACATAAATCACGATGTTGCCGTGCTCGATGGAGTGCACCAGTTCTTCTAACCGCTGCTCTTGGGTGTAGACCCCCGGCAAAACAGGATTGGGGTCGTGGGGGCCAGAGGTGGGGAAGTCGCTGTCGTAGTTGACTGCCTGACCAGGGTTAACGTGAACCTGCCCCTGGTCGGGGAAGGTCTGGATCGCTGCCATTGCCGCTTCGCCAACGGTGGTATTGGGCTCAAAGGCCACTGACTGAGGGCGGTTGCGGTACCACAGCCCGCCAATCAGAGCAACCATGAGCACGGCAATGCCCACTGGGCCAAGCATTACTGACAGCGCACTAGAAGAGGTACGGCGGCGCTTAGAACGTGCAGTCCGACTCATAATTTCAATGTAAAACATCAACATAGGCCTTGTTAGACCAGTGTAGCGGCGACGGTCGGAGGTGGGGAGTCGGCAGACTAGACTCTGTAGCGAGCTAGAGGGTTTAGGATAGAGATGTCTATGTTGGAGGCGGACTATGGCTGTGGCAACAGGGCTCAAGATTGGCGATGTAGCTAAGCAAACTGGCGTTGCGGTGGGGGCACTGCGCTACTACGAAAGCCTGGGTTTGCTCACCTCTGAGCGCGGCGATAATAGCTATCGCTACTATTCACCTGAGGCCGTGCACCAGGTGCAGTTTATTAAGAAAGCCCAGGCGCTGGGGTTTTCTCTAGAGGATGTCGGGGATGTGCTCAATGTGCATCAGCGGGGGGATGTGCCCTGCGGGTTTGTGCGATCGCTCCTCCAAACCAAAATCCAGCAGCTAGACGACCAGATTCAGCAGATGACAGCGTTTAAGGCCGATTTAGAAAACTATCGCGATCGCTGGGCCGAGTCGCAGCCCCGCCCGCAACCGGGGGATATTTGCCCCCTGATTGAAACCGTGCCGCTAATGACGTAGCCGCCTATCCGCAACTTAACCTATATTCGCCCCAGCGGCTGGGGTTTGATGCTGTGAGCTAAAATGAAAAGCTAGATCAATCCTGGTCTGGGATGCGATCGAGATAGATTTGGTTCTCACTGGCGGTTTAGGCGCAGCATGTCGGCCATGGAAAGGATTGTAGTCGGGCTCTCCGGCGGTGTAGATAGTTCGGTAGCAGCGGCGACTCTGCACCAGCAGGGGTATGAAGTAGTGGGCCTCACCCTGTGGCTGATGAAGGGCAAGGGCCAGTGCTGCTCTGAGGGTATGGTCGATGCGGCCAAGCTTTGCGAAGACTTAGGCGTGCCCTACCACGTGGTCGATAGCCGCGAGGTGTTTGAGCGCGAAATTATCAACTATTTAGTAGAGGGCTACGGCAGCGGCATTACGCCCCTGCCCTGCTCCCAGTGCAACCGGGCGGTCAAGTTTGGGCCGATGTTGCAGTATGCCAAAGAGGAATTGGGGTGCGATCGCATCGCCACTGGCCATTATGCCCGCATCACTCAAAATGCTGAGACGGGCCGCTATGAGCTGCGCCGCGCCGTCGACCCGGCCAAAGATCAGTCCTACTTTCTCTACGACCTCACCCAAGACTTGCTGGCCGCCTGCGACTTTCCCCTGGGGCACCAGACCAAGACCGAGACCCGCCGCATCGCCGCTGAGCTGGGCCTGCACACCGCTGCCAAACCCGACAGCCAAGACCTGTGTTTAATCGAGCACCACGGCTCGATGCAGACCTTTTTGGATAAATATTTGGCCCCCAAGCCCGGCGACATTGTCGATCCTGAGGGCCGCATTCTCGGTCAGCACACCGGCATTCACCACTACACCATTGGCCAGCGCAAAGGCCTGGGCATTGCCGCCGCCAACCCGCTCTACGTGGTGGGCTTTGACATGGGCAAAAACCACGTCATTGTGGCCGATCGCAGCGATGCCCACCTGCCCGACTGCACCGTGCAGCGGGTGAACTGGGTGGCGATCGCCGCGCCCCAGGAGCCAATGAAGGTTTCTGTACAAATTCGCTACCGCAGCGAGGCGGTGGGGGCAACGCTGGTTCCTTTGCCAAGTGGGGATGGCACGGGCGAGGGTCAAAGACCGGCCCTACGGGGCCAACGGGTGCGAATTGTGTTTGACGAGCCGCAGTTTGGCGTTACCCCCGGTCAGGCGGCGGTGTGGTACGACGGCGATCGTGTGCTCGGCGGTGGGCTGATCGAAGCAGCGGCTGTTTCAGAGCTGTCTACCCCAGTGACCGAAGCTGGAGCCCTTAGCCATTGAGCGCGCCTATGACTTCTCAATCGTTGAAAACTCAGCTTCAAACCCTCACCGCTACAGAAAAGGGCGACGCCATACAGATTCTGACGGAGACCTTAAGTCGGCCTTCTCTGGGCATTGCCAAAATTCCTGAGGTGATGGGTGGTGATGCCTGCGTTGCCAAGACTCGCTTACCCGTTTGGCTATTCATCAGCCTGCGGCAGCAAGGCGCTACGGATGCAGAACTGCTAGAGGCTTACCCTCACCTAACAGCCGCAGATTTAGTGAATGTTTGGGCCTACGCCGATGCCCACCCTGAGGAAATCGCGATCGCCCTTCAAGAACAGGAAGCTGCGGACGGTGCCCCTGAACGTTAGTCATGGCTAAGCTATACGCTGATGAGCAGTTTCCGCGTCCCGTTGTAGAAGCGCTGCGCAGATTTGGCCACCATGTCATGACCGTTCAAGAAGCCGGGCAAGCAGGAGCGACTGATCCCAATGTTTTAGCCTTTGCGATCGCCAATCAAATCACTGTTGTAACTCAAAACCGTCGTCCTGGATAGCTGTTTCAGGTGTCATAGCGTTATTACAAAACTGATCAAGCAGGTTACTGCCCTATGGCTGATATCACTAAAGACCAGCAACACCCCCAGTACAAGACCGATCGCCAGGTAGTGAGCCAGCTTTTGGCGGGCGAAGCCACCGATTTCAACCTAGTCGAACTGGCCCGGTTGATGACTCGCTACGAGGGGTTTCCCGGTGCCCGCGATATTCAAACCGACCTCAAAAAGGCCCTCAACCGCTGGCAGCTCACTGAGGCCAAACTGTTTGAAAAAACTCGCGCCATCCACCAGCAGGGCGAGGTCTACAAAGGGCTAGGCCGAGGCCGCGAAGACTGGAGCTAGGGATATACTACTCAGCTATGAGTATTCCTAAATCAAACCGAGGTGCAGTGGCAGCGGGCCACGCCCTCACCGCCGAAGCTGGGGCCGAGATGCTGCGCCAGGGCGGCAATGCCTTTGACGCGGCGATCGCCGCTGCCTTCACCGCCTGCGTGGTGGAATCGTCGCTGACCTCATTGGCGGGGGGCGGCTTTTTACTGGCCCACACGGCGGCGGGCGAGAACCGGCTGTTCGACTTTTTTTGCCAAACGCCCCGGTCAAAGGAGATTGGGCGATTCCAGGACGGATCGCTTCGCGAATCGCCCGACTTTTACCCCATCCACGCCAACTTTGGCGACACCGTGCAGGAATTTCACATTGGTCTGGGGTCGATGGCGGTGCCAGGGGCGATCGCCGGGCTGCTCCACGTTCACCAAAAGCTGGGGCGACTGCCGCTGGAGAACGTTGTTGCACCGGCTCAGCACTGGGCTACCCAGGGCTTTGAGGTCGATGCCTTTCGCGCCTACAGCTTTGAGATTCTATCGCCTATTCTCACTGCGACCGCTGCCGCTAGGGCAATCTATGCGCCCCAGGGCGATGTGCTGACTCGGGGCGATCGCCTCTATCTACCCGACTTCGCCGCCTTTCTGCACGACCTGGTGCGCCACGGAGCCGACTGGTTTTATCGGGGCGATTTGGCCCATGCGATCGCCCAAGACTGCCAGGCCCACGGCGGCTACCTGAGCCTAGAAGATCTGCAAACCTACCGGGTGATCGAGCGCGAACCCCTGAGCGTGGCCTACGGCAGCGATACGATTCTGACTAACCCGCCCCCCAGTTCTGGCGGCACGCTGATTGCCTTTGCGCTGCACCTGTTAGCCCAGGTATCGCCCGCTCACACCGCCCACAGCAGCCCCCGCCACGTGGCCCTTTTGCGAGAGGTCATGGGCCTGACTAACTTAGCCCGCCAGCAGGGCTACGACGACCACCTCTACCGCTCCGATATTGCCGAGGAGTTTCTCAGCCCGGCCCACCTGGCCCCCTATCTAGAACAGCTCCAGGCCACTCTCAGCCAGGGCGGCAGTCGGTGGGGCAGCACCACCCACATCAGCGCGATCGATGGCGAGGGCAACGCCGCCAGCCTCACTACCTCCAACGGCGAAGGCTCGGCCTGTATCATCCCCGGCACTGGCATTATGATGAACAATATGCTGGGCGAAGAAGACCTCAGCCCCCAGGGTTTTCACCAGTGGCCGCTCAATCAGCGCATGTCGTCGATGATGGCCCCCACCATTGTGCTCAAAGACGGCAAACCCCATATCGTACTGGGTTCGGGCGGGTCTAACCGCATTCGCACCGCCATTTTGCAGGTGGTGTCAAACGTGCTCGACTTTGGCATGGATATTGAAACTGCCGTCAACGCACCCCGGATCCACTGGGAGCGGGGCGCGCTGCATTTGGAACCGGGTTATGAACAGGGGGGGATCGCGGCCCATGGCATTACCGGCGATGACGTTTGCACCTGGTGGCAGGCTCCGAGTATGTTTTTTGGCGGCGTCCACGCCGTAGCGGTTGCCCCCGACGGCACCCTCTCAGGCGTGGGCGACAGCCGCCGGGGTGGAGCCTGGGTTGTGGTCGCTGGTTAGGGAATTCACCCGCGTCGATCTAGACGCACCGTTCAGCCGTTGGAGCCTCAGATTTTCAGCAAAGAATGGGGTTGTTTGACACAATACCAATAGCCCCCCAACCTTCAGCATGGCCCCAAGCATGGCCCTAAATATGGACTTTACCGCTGCCCTGCCCACGTTTTTAATCACCCTGCGCGAAGGGGTAGAAGCCGCCTTGGTCGTCGGCATTGTGCTGGCCTGCCTGGCCAAGGCCAACCGCCAAAGCCTCAACCCCTGGGCCTACGCGGGCATCGCCGCCGGGCTAGCCGGTAGCGTCATGCTCGGCGTTGCGCTGGGGCTGGGGCTCCAGCAGGTTCAGCAGGTGCTGCCCAGCCTGCAAACGGTGATTAAGCCGCTGTTGAATGTGCTGTTTGGGGCGATCGCCATCATCATGCTGAGCTGGATGCTGCTGTGGATGACCCGCCAGGCCCGCAGCCTCAAGGGCGAAATCGAAGGTACGGTGCGATCGGCCCTCGACGAGGCCCAAACCGCTGGCTGGAGCGTCTTTAGCCTGGTCTGCATCGCCGTGCTGCGCGAAGGGTTCGAAACGGTGCTGTTTATTTTCACTAATGTTGAAACCAGCGTCTCTGCCATAGCTGGAGCTGTGGGTGGACTGCTTGGTGCCGTGCTCATTGGCCTAGCGCTATTTCGCTGGGGCCTGCGCATCAACCTCAAACGCTTCTTTCAGGTGATGGGGATACTGCTGCTGCTGATCGTCGGCGGCCTGGTGGTGTCAGTCTTTAAGAATCTAGACGCTGCCCTAGCTGCCATCAGCCAAATCAACCCCACCGCCGACCTCTGCTTTGCCCAAAGCTCCTGCATCCTCGGCCCGCTGGTGTGGGATGGCAGCAGCATTCTGAGCGATCGCCAATTCCCCGGCATCGTGCTCAAAACCCTGCTCGGCTACCGCGATCACTTGTATCTACTTCAAATCATCGCCTACCTAAGCTTTCTGGCCCTCGTCGGCAGCCGCTACTTTCGCAGCCTCAACCCCTCTCTCCCCACAACCACCCCATCCCCCAGGGTAAGCGCAAGAAAAATGGGTCTGTGACATGCTATGGGCAGGCACTGGTTCGTTAAGAGGAGATGTATCAAAACCCTCTTATACACAGGATTTCCTGAGTTGATAAGGGGCGAGAGCAGAGGCCGATGGCCATCGCCGGAGTTGTCCGTTTAGCTAATCCCCAATGCGGTCTGACCCAATT
>JANPIO010000357.1:0-4111 GCA_031425055.1 Phormidium sp. VAR_61_metabat_6 | reverse complement strand
CTAGGTAGCGATCGCCCACCACAAAGGCAGCCATGACCCCAACGCCGGTGTCTGGGTCAGAGCTATCGGCACACAACTCAATCCACGGGCAGTTGCCGATCGCAAGACCCGCTAGCCCCTGCTCTCGCCAAAAGGGGCGATCGTAGGAGACAAGCACCTTGGCGCAGCAGCCCATCGGCACTCGTTGGGTTAACTGTGCCCGCATCGGTGGCATAGGAGGATCGTAATAAATGCGCCCGGCTAGATGTGGGGGCATAGCAACAACGGCATACTGGGCAGCGAAGCGACCTTTGGTGGTTTCAACCTCAATTCCGGTCTCATTTTGGTTGATTCGTAGGACGGGTTCCCCCATGCGAATGGCCTCGCCCAACTCAGCCGCCAGCTTGGCTGGCATCTGGCCCGCGCCACCCTGAATCAGTTCGGCTTCTGGATACTCGGCCTGGGACGCACAGGTATGCCCCCATAGCACATGGAGCAGCGATACCTGGCCGGGTTCGGCGGGGCCAAGAAAGCCGACCGTACGCGCCATATAGGCAAAGTACCAGTGTCCAAACGCCGTTGTGGTATTCGCGTCAATCCACTGGGCGAAGGTTTGACTGTCTAGCGCTTGCGTGTGCTCGTTGCGGCGGGGATGGCCGGGGGGTAAGGTTTTAGCCAGAGCTTCAAACCGCTCCCAGGCGGTCATCGCATCCTGCCATTCTGCCTCGCTGACCTGGGGGGGTTCCCCTTCGGGAAAGCCCTCGAAGAATCCGTCAAACTCGTAGCGGACGCCATCGAACACCAGCACTTTCTTGCCCTCAACGGCAAAGGGAAAGCGACGGACGCCATACTCGTCCAGCAGCGCCAGAAACCGATCTTGAGTCGGCCCTACCCATTGCCCGCCAAAGTCGATCCACTGGCCAGAAGGCAACCGCCGACCCGCCATTCGACCGCCCAGAGTCTCCTGCGCTTCGATGACCAGCACGCTGTGCCCAGCCCGATGGAGATTGCGGGCCGCGACCAGCCCAGACAGCCCAGCCCCAACCACAATGCAGTCATAGATAGTTGGCATTCTGTCACCTCTGCTATAGGAAGGGATTACCCGGACGTCCTTTAGACCAGAGCACTTTAGCCTGTCCAGGCCAAAATTAGCTCAGGCGATTATGCTGCCTCTCGTTGCACAGCGATCGCCCTTGGCCACTCGCATTATTCCAGCTTTAGCTAAAGCTAGATTTTCTCGCCACAGCTAGGGCTGATGAGCTGAGGATTTAAGTTTTGCGTCGCTCTCGGTCGGGGTTAGTGGGAGTGCCGCTAGAAAATATGCAAGTGCAGATGGTTGGGATGGTGGGCTATGGGGTGGTGGCTCCGATGGCGTTTTTGGTGCTGGGGAGGGTGTTGGTCCGTGGGGAGCGATCGCCGTCTATGGCCCCCAAGGTGCAGTAGCATGGCAATCGAGAGACTGATCAAATTGGCCCATTGTGCTTGACCTATTGGGGGAATTGCTATGCCTCATCTCTGGCCACCGCTGAGTCTAGATGATTGGCAAGACACCTGCACCACCCTGCACCTGTGGACGCAGGTTGTGGGCAAAATCCGCCTGATGCAAACGCCTTGGATCAACCACTCGTGGCATGTGCCGCTGTACCTGACGGCGCGGGGGCTGACGACGGGAACTATTCCCCACGATGACCAGATTTTTCAAATCGACTTCGACTTTTTTGACCACCAACTGCGCATTGTCACCAGTGCGGGGCAAGAACGAACGGTGGCGCTGCGACCACGCACTGTGGCGGACTTTTACGGGGCGGTGATGGCGGCACTGGCGGAGTTGGGGGTTGCCGTGCGTATCCACACCACCCCGAACGAAATCCCAGACGCGATCCCTTTCGAGCAGGATGACACCCACGGGGCCTACGATGCCGAGGCGGCCCAGCGGTTTTGGCGGGTGCTGTTGCAGAGCGATCGCATTTTCCGCGAGTTTCGCTCCCACTTTTGTGGAAAGGTCAGCCCGGTGCATTTTTTCTGGGGCAGTTTTGACCTGGCGGTGACGCGGTTTTCGGGGCGGTCTGCGCCGCCGCATCCGGGGGGCGTGCCCAACCTGCCGGATGATGTGGCTCAGGAGGCCTACTGCCAGGAGGTCAGCAGTGCTGGGTTTTGGCCGGGTACTGGCCTGGGCTACCCGGCGTTTTATTCCTACGCCTACCCAACACCGGAGGGGTTCAAAGACGCGCCCGTGCAGCCGGAGGCGGCGTTTTTCCATGAAGGGTTGGGGGAATTTGTTTTGCCCTACGAGGCGGTGCGCGAGGCGGCTGACCCTGACCAGGCGTTGTTGGGGTTTTTGCACAGCACTTACGAGGCAGCGGCTGAACTGGCGGGGTGGGATGTCGCTGGGCTGAAGCAGACCTGGTTTAAGTGAAGGTGGTTTGTGGGGCTGAGGGTGAAGATGAGGGTGGGCGATCGCGGGTGGAGCTGAGAGGCTGGTTATACTGATTTTTTCTACCTAATCACCCCTATAGGGCAGTTAGGCTGACGTATAGGGGTGAATCTACGAACCTGGACAGTCACAAGTCTTACTTGGATCCAGATTTAGGTCTAGGCCGTCAAAGGTAGTGGATCTGGGGGTTTCTGAGGGGTAAGCTTGGCGACTAGGAATTTAGGTAGAAGTAGAGAGGCCGGACTTTTGAGAAAAATCTCCTGGGCTTGATGCTGGAGGACAAGTTGGACAATCCGCTCACTGGGGTAGCCGTGGTTAGGCAAGGTGCGAAACCAGCGGGGGAAGTTCGACCAGATCCAGGTAGGTAACTCTAAGGCCAATACCTGAAGGATCCCTAGGGCAATGGCATTGAGATTGACAAAGCGTTCCATCGCTTCCACTTTAGCCAGGATTTGACCTTGAACAGACTCTGGATAGTCTGCCAAATGGAGATTTTTAGGCCAACTCGGAGCGGTCGTCATGGCTTTGAGCCAAAAGCGATAGGCAAAGCCCCCAAGCAGGTGAATCAGAGTGCGGAAAGTGAGTTCAATCTTAAAGCGTAAGCCATAGGCGGCAATCACCTCGGGGCCACTCAATGCCCCATCGGTGGAGACCAAAATGAATCGCCGACCCTGGGCGAGTTGGGTGAGCACAAAGCGAACTGTGGTCTCTGGACTATCCCAATGGAACTCAAAGCACTGGTAATAGACGGTAACGAGCTGCCCATAGAGCCATACCTTGGCCTGATGGCAGTGCTCAATCGGAGCGAACAGGGTCTGGAGTTTCACCTTGCTGCCCCATTGCCGAGGCCGTCCAGGGCCTTTCACTGTCGGGACGGCTGAAAACTGAGCATGGGCAACCGTCGAGCTCCGCACTCGGCTAATCAGATGCACCTGATGACGGCGAAACCGCGTCATCACTGGTTCACAGGCAAAATAGGCATCCAAGACGATGTAGCTCCCCGCTTGGGCGTAGGCCGTACACAGGTCGGCCATCTTCGTCACCAAGGTGGTCTTCGCCTTAGTCTCAGCATCAGTAGCCTCGGGGGCAGCGGCGGTGAGGCCATCGTGAACCTTCAGGATAATCGGGACGGCAAAGTTGGCTGAGCCTGCTCCGAGTAGGATGCTCAAGGCATTGAAGTAATGACCTCGAATCCACTCCGGCTTGCTGACGTCCTCTGATTCTTGATGGAGCCCTTTGACCCCAGGCATTTTCCGGCCTTCTTTGGCCACCTTAATCCCGTCACCCACGTACACCCGCTGCCCCTGGATGCGATGGACATGAGCCTGCTCGCTCAGCCATCCCCCCCATCGCCGACACAACCTCTCTACGCTAAAGGCACCCGATTCAAACCAGTGCAGCGCTTGGCCGTAGTACCCTTCTCCCAGCCCTATCGCATTCAAGTAACTGGTCACTGCTGGCGGTTGGGTGTTCAACAGCACGCCCCACACGAACAGGACAAACCATCGAAACGTGGCTTCACGACTAAAGGCCGGGCGCAAGGCTCCCAAGATTTGCTCTAGGCGTTGGTGGAGCTCCATAATAAGTCTGGCTGTTGATAATCACTTCAGCCAGTCTCGGACATGACGGCCCTCCAGGGCGCAGGCGTGTCCGTTTTTCTTCACCTCTCCCACGGCCTGAGAACTTCGCACTGTCCAG
>JANPIO010000356.1:0-9508 GCA_031425055.1 Phormidium sp. VAR_61_metabat_6 | reverse complement strand
GATCGAGCACTTCTGAAGCTTCGTCCTGGCGGTGATGGTAGAGAAACCGCCGCGACGACGACGGGTGGCGAATAAAGCCCCCCTGATTGTCGATGTAACCCACGATGACGGTAAACAGGGTGCCGCCCAGGGCAAAGCCTGCCACCAGCGGCAAAAAGCCGCTGCTCTGGTAGGCGGGCAGGGTGATGTCGAAGGCGATCGCCGAGAGCAGAGTGCCGCTGCCAAAGGCCATGATCGCCGCTGTGAGCGATCGCGCCGGTCGCCAGGCAATGCCTAACATCGCCCCTACCAGCAAGCTAGAGGCAGCCAACAACCCTTGAACTAGCGCAGCAACGGGAACACTCATTGACGAAATGACAGGGATTATGACCAGGTTACTGCACAATGCTCCGCTTCCTGGCAAACTAGAGCCTAGGATTTTACCGGTCTATGGTCTGTCTGTTATGAACCAACCGACCCAGCGCCGTCGCTCCGGCTTCAATCGTCAACCGCGCCAGCCCCCGACGCGGCGGCCCTCTACCCGCCGCCCCTTTTTTGGGCTGTGGCTGCTGTGCGGCCTGCTCTATGCTGTCGCCGGGATGATTTTGACTGCCCTGGCCAGTCCCTGGGTGTGGCCCATAGCCGCCGGAGGCACTGTCGTGCAGGGGGTGACCCTAGCGGGCCCCGAAGCGCTGAAGCGGTTTCGGTGGCTGACGGCCAACCTGCTGGTGCTGGGCAGCATCGTGGGGGGCACCGCCCTAGCGGTGGCGCTCTCGATCGCCCTCAATCACCTAGGCACCGACAACCTCGATGAGCTCACCATCGGCAGGGCATTTTTAGAAATCGCCCTTTACAGCCTGCTAGCGGTACTGCTGGCGGTGCTGTGCAGCCTGACGACGGCAGCCCTAGGCGATCGCCTGCTGCGGCACAACAAGGGCAGCAAAACCAGCCTGATTTTGCTGCTGACCTGTCTGCTGGGGCTGGGGATAGGCGGCGCAATCGGCCTGCTAATTACTTAGCCCACCCGTTGCTCAGGAATAGGGCTCAGGCAATGGCGTAGCGAAAGCTCAGGGTAGCCCAGCGATCGTGGTGCAGGGCGTAGTAGTCGGGGACAGGCTTATCCTCGTCAGGGTAGGCGCTGAGATCTTGCAGCAGCGCCTGGGCCAGCCGCAGGGGCTGGGGCACTGGGCGAAACCTCGTAGCCAGCGATGGCGGATCGTCACCCAGCACCGCTAGACACTGATCGAGGGGCTGGGTACTGAGAATAACGTAGGCCTCTACCCAAATGGCTGCCCCCGGCATAGCCCAACCAGCCCCATCGGCGGGGATAGACACGAGCTGGCCCGGTGCCAAGGGTGTAGCAGCGGGGTGGACTTCGGCTCCGGCAGCGGCGATCGCATCGGGCAGAGTCATCAAGGCATTGCATTCTCCCCGGCTGTCAAAGCTAATCCACAGCAGGTGCAGGGGCTGGGCCGAGGTGTTGGCCAGGCGGTAGCCAATGCGGCCATCGCGAGGCAGCATAATCGGGTCATCGGTCGCGGCCTTCTGGGCTTGGCGAATCGCAACGGGCCACGTGACGGCGGGGCTGCGCTCGGTGGTCTGCACCAGCAGCGGCATGGGCTTGGGCTGCACCGCCTCCAGCAGCGCTGCCGCCCCCACCTGGGAAGCGGTGTGGTTTTCGGTTAGTCGCACCAGCTTGAGGGCCAGCAGGGTTTGCAGGTAGGAGGTAAGCCGGTTGACCGCTGTTTTCACCGCCTCTTCCCTCGCCAGCATGGTGCCGGGCAGCAGGGTGCGATTGGGGGCAAACAGCCCGTAGCTGCTCTCGGCGGGGCGCGCTCCCCCCTGGGAGGTTCCCCGAGCGTCGCCGCCTAGATTGGGCTGCGTCTCACCAGCACTGGGTAGGGCAGCGGTCAGGGTGGAAACCGGGCCAATCGGCAAGCGACCAAACAGACAATCGGCGGCTTTTTCCCCGGCGGTTACCGAAGTCACCAGGGGAATACCCGACAGGGCGCTAGTAGCATCAACTCGCTCCACTCGCTTGAGCTGACTGTCGAGGGCCACAATTAAATCGATAGTCTGGGGCAGTCGCCGCACCTGCTCGAACAGGGGCTGATGGGCAAGCGATGGCGGAGAAACCTCGCTCTCCAAAGGCCGAACCACGGCTTTTAGGCCCGTGCGCGACTCCAGCCGCAAAAGCACAGCCGGTGAATCAGCTCCGGCAACTAAGCGAGAGCCAGGCTGTAGGTAGCGCAGCACCTGGGGCGGCACTCCCCCCAACCATGCGGTCAAAGGCCGCTCATCGCTGCCCGACAAAATTACCCCGGCCGCTGGCGGCAACTGGGGTGGTAGACCGTAGGCCGTTGGGCTGGTGCGAAGGGGCAGGCGATCGCTCAGACCAGGCTGCTGGTCAGCCCCTACCCATCGCTGTAGGCGCGAACCCGCGCGCTGTATCAAGACCTTTGCCGTGGAGGCAGGCTCTGTTTCCCACAGGCTCTGGGTGAGGGCATAGGTGAAAACTCCAGCGCTAAACCCTTCCCACTGGCTCTCTAACACCAGGCGACCCATGTCAGCCGCCCGCAGCACTAGCCCTGGCCAGGGAGCCTCTAACGAGAGGGCTGTCCCCGTGGGCGACGACACCAAACCCGTGGGCACCGTCGGCCGTGATCTAACTCGAGAATTTCCCCAGCGCAGATAGCCCGTATCCTGACTGCCCGCATCGATGACAGTGGTCAGATTGACGGTGGACAAAGGTCTGAGCTGAGCAATAATTTCGGCCTCAAGCAGGTCGCCCAGGGCAGGAGCAACTTCGCTGGGTAAGCGGCTATCCACCGTTACCCAAGCTGCCTGGAGAGCGTCCAAGGCTTCGACCTCAGCCACGCGCACCTGACTACCGTAGCCGCTGAAGTGCAGCAGCACCACATCGTCAGCCTGGGCCTGCTGCACCAGATGCTCGTCAATGGCCGTCAGAATGTTGGTGCGGGTGGCCTCTTGGTTGGTCAGGGTAACGACATCGGCAGGCTGAAAGCCGAAGCGATGCACCAGCAGCTGTCGCTGTAGTTCCACATCGGTCACACAGCCTTTTAGGGCAATATCTTGAGCCACACCCGGGTCGAGGGCGCGATCGGGGTAAGCATTGATGCCAATCAGCAGCGCCAGTCGCCGCCGGGCGGGCTTGGCCAGCGCCTCCTGGTAGCGGCTGTAGGTGGCCAGCCAAGCCGAACCACCTACCCCCAGCGCCCCTAGGGCCAAGCTCGCCTGCTGCAAAAACGCCCGTCGTTTCAGTGTCACCGAGTTGATTGCATCCTACTAGCTGACGGCCTCGGGAATCCGCATGGCCTTAGCCAGCTCCGCCGCCACCTCGGGCCGAGAAAACTCAGGGGGAGGAAGTTCACCGCTGCGCAGCATCTCCCGTACCTTAGTACCCGACAGGTGAATCCGCTCGTCTTTGGTGCTAGGGCTGGTTTTAGAGGTAGCCATGCCCCCGGTGCGAGTGCAGTAGAAGGCGTGCTCAAACTTCATCGGCACAATGCCCAGCTCCGTCGGCTCAAACTCATCGAAGATGTACTGAGCGTCGTAGGTACCGTAGTAGTCGCCCACCCCAGCGTGGTCGCGGCCCACAATGAAGTGGGTGCAGCCATAGTTCTTGCGGATCAGCGCGTGGAAAATCGCTTCCCTAGGGCCAGCGTAGCGCATTGCGGAGGGATTGATCGCAAGAATCACGCGGTCTTGGGGGAAGTAGTGTTCCACCATAATTTCGTAGCAGCGCATGCGCACATCGGCGGGGATATCGTCAGATTTAGTAGCCCCCACCAGCGGATGCAGAAACAGCCCGTCAACGGTTTCTAGAGCACACTTTTGAATGTATTCGTGGGCGCGGTGGATGGGGTTGCGGGTCTGAAAGCCAACGACGGTCTTCCAGCTGCGATCGCGAAACAGAGCCCGCGACGCCGCCGGGTCAATCTGGTAAGCGGGAAAGAGGGGATGGGGATCGCGCTGGAGCAGCCACACCGGGCCAGCCAGGTTCACCGCCCCCTGGTCATAGACCACCTTGACGCCGGGGTGCTGCTCATCGTCGGTGCGGTAGACGTTGACTACCTCGCGGGCTTTGTCATAGGTGTACTTTTCTTCCAGTTCCAGCACGCCGACAAAGCGGCCGCTGGGGTCATCTAAGCGCACCAGGCTGCCCTCTTGTAGGGGCGCAGCGGTGGTTTCATCCACCGACAGGGTGACCGGAATGGCCCAGGGCAAGCCGTTGGCCAGGCGCATGTCGGTGACTACGGTGTCGTAGTCAGCCTGCTTCATAAAGCCGCTGAGGGGGCTAAAGCCGCCGATGGCAATCATCACCAGGTCAGAGAAGGCTCGCTCGTCTAGGCTGACGCGGGGCAGGGTATCGGCTTGGGCTAGGAACTGGGCTTTTTGGTCAGGCGTCGCCTGGCGATCGACCAGGGTGCCGCCGTGGGGGGCAATGCCGTCTTTGTGTAGAGTCATAGAGATACCGCTGCCTTCTGATGAAACACGAAAAATTTGAGGCTGAGCCATGGCCTGGCTGACCAAAGCAACTCCGGTTTTCCGCCGGAGAATCGGGGTTAACCGTCTTGTTCTATGAAATTACATCTTGGTAACAATGTCACCCAGGCACTGGAGCCATCTAGGGGATGTTCTGTCCTGAGCAACCGGCATGTCGGCGGTTCTAATCGCGATGGATCTGCTTCCAGAGGGGGTGCGATGGGCCTTGGACGGCGATGCGATCGCACAGTTTCTCCAATCGCTGCTGCTCGTCCTTGGTCATGCCCCACAAAATATAGCGGCTCTCGGCCACCAGTAGCGCCACGGTTAACCCCACACACAGCCCTAGCCCTACAGCGGCAGGACGGTTGTAGGCCAACCCCAGCCGCACCGCCGACCAGGTAAAGTACTGCCGCAGCTGGGCAATCTCAGGCCGCAGGCTCCACAGGCTGAGGGGGGCTACCGTCAGCCACAGCAGCCCGCTAATCGCCCACCAGCGGCGTAGCATAATGGCCCGCAGACGCTCTAGGGGCGCGGGATAACTAGGAGTGCCCATGGTCATCCGTTAAACTTGGGTTTCGGGCTGGGGTTTTGACAAGTCAGGGTCATCACTATAGGCCTGACCCGTGCGCTCTCGCCACAGGGCCAGCAGCGAACTGGCCACAAAAATGCTGGAGTAGGCTCCGGCCACAAACCCCACAATCAACGCTAGGGCAAAGTATTTCAGAGTGGGGCCACCAAAGATGACGATCGCTACTAGCGGCAGCGTTGTCGTCAGCGAAGTATTGATCGAGCGGGCCAGGGTTTGATTGACGGCGCTGTCAACCACGTCGTTGATGTGGCTACCGGGGCTGAGCTTCATGTTCTCGCGGACGCGATCGTAGATCACCACCGTGTCGTTGACCGAGAAGCCCACAATGGTGAGCAGCGACACAATGAACAGGCTGTCGACCTCAACACCCAGCACCAGCCCCAGAATGGCAAACACGCCAGCGGTAATAATCACGTCGTGAGCCAGGGCCAAAATCGCCAGCAGCGCGTAGTCGAGCTTAAAGCGCAGGCTCATGTAGATCACAATTCCGGCAAAGGAAACCAGCAGAGCTAACAAGCCCGATACCAACAGCTGTTTCCCCACCACCGGACCGACGGTATCGATCTGAGTAGAGCTGGGGTCAAAGGGGCCGATGGCCTCGTCGAGGGCGCTTTGCAGAGGTGCTCGCTCTTCGACGTCTAGGGTACGGGTACGAATTGAGAGCACCTGCTGGTCGTCCCCGATCAGCTGAAGGCTGCTGGAGTCGAGCCCCTGGTCCCCTAGCACTTGCCGAACTTCTGCTAGATCTAGCGGTTCAGTACAGCTGTCAGTCAACACGCAGGCTCGGGTCAGCTGTAGTCTGGTGCCACCGGCAAAGTCTAGACCCGGTTTGAGGGGCGCACCCAGCTGCTGCCACGAAATTGCCATGGCCACCAGGCTAACCAGCACCAGCACTGTCGAAATTCCCCACCACAGACCGCGCTGCTGAATAATATTGAGCTTCATGGGCACTCCTAGGGGCGAACGGTGTTGGGGCGAACGGTGTTTAAGCCGGGGCAAAACAGGCTGGGGCGCCGAAACTGCGGCAGGCTAATGGCTAAAAACATCAGAGTGCGAGTGCAGGTCAGGGCAGTAAACATGCTAATGATGACGCCGATGGCCAGGGTGAGGGCAAACCCTTTGACAAGCCCGGCCCCAAAGTAAAACAGCGCCAGACAGGAGATCAGGGTCGTGACGTTGCCGTCTAAAATGCTTGAAAAGGCCCGGTAGAAACCCGACTCCACCGAGCGGTAGAGGGTTTTGCCCGCCTGCAGCTCTTCGCGGGTGCGCTCAAAAATCAGCACGTTGGCATCTACGGCCATGCCGATACTGAGAATGAATCCGGCAATTCCCGGTAGGGTGAGGGTCACCCCCAGCAGGTTAAAGGCAGCCCAGGTGAGCAGGGCATAAATGACTAAGGCAATATCGGCGAGCACACCGGGTAGACGGTAATAAATCGCCATGAACACCAGCACCAGCCCCAAACCGGCAATGCCTGCGTAGAGGCTACGCTGAATGCTGTCGCGGCCCAGTGTGGGGCCTACGGTGCGATTCTCAACCACTTCTACGGGTAAAGGTAGGGCTCCACCGCGCAGCTGAATTTCGAGGTCGCGGGCCGACTCGGCGGTAAAGTTACCGGAGATCACGGCGCTGCCGCCGGTAATGCCGGTCTCGGCATACTGCACGTTCACCGTTGGGGCACTGAGCAGGCGGTTGTCGAGAAAGATGCCGATGGTGCGGCCGGTACCGGCGATCGCCTTGCTGATTTCTGCAAACTCGTTGCCGCCCTCGCTGTTGAACTGAATCACCACTTCCCAGAGGGTGCCGCTGGTGGGCCGGGCGATCGCATCAGTCAACGCATCCCCGCCCAGGGTGCTGGGCTCAAACAGGGCCGCCACAGCCTTTTCGCTAGCCGTAATATCGGCCTGGAGCTTGTCGATACGAGCCTGGGTATCGCTGTTGATTTCCCCATTCGACGGCAGGGTGGCCTGGAGTGCCGCCAGCTCGCCCAGATGACCTTGCAGCACCTGATTTTCGATCTGGAGCTGCTGGTCAGTGCCGGGCCGCTGGGCACGAAATTCGAGCTGAGCCGTGCCCCCTAGCACCCGCTCGGCCTGCTGGGGGTCACTGACGCCGGGCAGCTGCACCAGCAGCTGGTTGTTGCCCAGCTGCTGCACGACCGCCTCCGAGACGCCCAGGCCGTTGACCCGGCCCTCGACCACGGTTTGCACGGCCTCCATCTCCCGCTCAGTAATGGTGGGGATGGCGGCGGTGGGCTGCACCTGAATGGTGAGCTGAGAGCCCCCTCGTAGGTCTAACCCCAAACGGGTGGGGATCTGGGTTATCACCACCACGGCGGCGATGGTGAGCACCAAAATAACCCCTAGCCAAGCTCGATATTTTGCCATTGCGGTTTGCTGCAGTGTGGGTGCGGTTGGGGATGGGGATCCCTGCGGAAAACGGTGGTCAGAAAGGTCGGCATCTGAGTTGAGGAATGGTGGGCAATGCCCACCATTCTACGGGGGACTGCTCCTACACATTAGGTGGTGGGCGGTGCCCACCCAACAGCGGTTCCCTAGACCTTGAGGGCGACCATATTTTCGACGGCAGCCTCGATTTGTTTGGGCTGCACGATGGTCAGTGTCTCTAGCTTACCGTTGTAGGGGGTCGGGATGTCTTGGGACGACAGGCGCACTACCGGGGCATCGAGTTCGTCAAAGTAGCGATCGTTAATCGAGGCGATGATTTCAGCGCCAATGCCGCCGGTTTTCATGCACTCTTCGACAATGATCACCCGGTGGGTCTTCTTGATTGAGGCACCAATAGTATCGAAATCTAGCGGCTTGAGGGAGATCAGGTCAATCACTTCCGGGTCAATGCCCTTTTTCTCAAGGCCCTTGACCGCCTGGGTGACGTGGTGCCGCATGCGGGAGTAGGTGAGGATGGTGACATCCTTGCCGGGGCGGACGATTTCGGCCTTGTCTAGGGGCACCACGTACTCGTGGTTGGGCAAGTCTTCTTTGAGGTTGTAGAGCAGCACGTGCTCAAAAAACAGCACCGGGTTGTCGTCGCGGATGGCGGCCTTGAGCAGTCCCTTGGCGTTGTAAGGGGTCGAGCAGGCGACGATCTTCAGCCCCGGCACCGCCTGGAAGTAGGCTTCGAGCCGCTGGGAGTGCTCGGCTCCCAGCTGCCGCCCCACGCCCCCCGGCCCGCGAATCACCATGGGGATTTTGTAGTTGCCGCCCGAGGTGTAGCGCAGCATGCCGGCGTTATTGGCGATTTGGTTGAAGGCCAGCAGCAGGAAGCCCATATTCATGCCCTCGATGATCGGGCGCAGGCCGGTCATGGCGGCACCGACGGCCATGCCGGTGAAGCTGTTTTCGGCGATCGGGGTGTCGAGCACGCGCAGCTCGCCATACTTCTCGTAAAGGTCTTTGGTGACCTTGTAGGAGCCGCCGTAGACACCGACATCTTCGCCCAGCACAAAGACGGTATCGTCGCGGCCCATCTCTTCGTCGATGGCCTCGCGCAGGGCGTTAAATAAAAGGGTTTCTGCCATTGCTTTGGTCTAAATAGGGTAGGGGGTGAATGAGTAGATGGGTGGATGGGTAGGGTGCATTCGCGGTCAACTCCCCTGGGGAATTCTCAGGCCAATGCCGTACCGCAATGCACCGTTTTCAAGAACCGTAGGGTGGGCACTGCCCACCAATGGATACGCTGAGTTTCAAGGGCTTATCCTGGTTACAGGGCGCTTACTCGTCGGCGAAGATATATTTATAGAGATCGTCGGGGCTGGGCTCGGGGCTCTCTTCGGCAAAGGTGAGGGCATCGTCAATGCGGGTCTGGATGCGATCGCGCACTTCTTTCAGCATCTCCTCATTAGCCAAATTCTGCTCCAGCAGGTAGCCCTCAAACCGCTTGATCGGGTCACGGGCCAGCCAAGCTTCTTTTTCAGCCTTCGATCGCAGCTCGTCGGGGTCAGCCAGGGAGTGCCCCCTAAAGCGATAGGTAAGGGCTTCGATCAGGGTGGGGCCTTCGCCAGCGCGGGCGCGAGCTACGGCTTCCTGGGCCACGGCGCGCACGGCCATCACGTCCATGCCGTCGACCTCAACGCCGGGCAGTCCAAATACTGAGGCCTTCTTATAGATCTCGGGCTGGGAGGTGGCGCGCTCGTGGGCCATGCCGATCGCCCACTTGTTGTTTTCCACCACAAATAAAATTGGCAGCTTCCAGAGGGCGGCCATATTTAGGCACTCAAAGAACTGGCCGTTGTTGCTGGTGCCATCGCCAAAAAAGCAGGCCGCCACCTGGTCAGCGTTGGGGTCACCTAGGGCGTCGCGGCGGTAGCGCGACTGAAACGCCGCCCCTAGGGCTACAGGAATGCCTTCCCCAATGAAGGCAAAGCCCCCCAGCATATTGTGCTCGCTCGAAAACAGGTGCATCGAGCCGCCC
>JANPIO010000355.1:0-4516 GCA_031425055.1 Phormidium sp. VAR_61_metabat_6 | reverse complement strand
TCCAAAAAACGCTAGACTACAACCGCTATACCCCTATAAAGCATTCTTATATCTCTATTACTTATACCTTTATACCCTTTCGTGTGATCCCCATTATGCGATCGCGATCCCCTGAAAACCCTGAAACCCTTGTAAATAAAGGCTTTTGGCCGTTCTGTCTCTTGCTGCGATCGCCAGCGATCCCCGACTTACATAAAAAATTTCTATTCTTTTGACTGCTATTATATTAATATTTCATATATACAACTGTGTGTAAGGCAGAGATATAAGAGATTTATATCAATCAGTTTGCAAGGCTTTTCAAGGCTTTCAGCCTCCAAGAAGCGCGATCGCCCCATATATCATCCCTGCTTATATCTTAATGCCTGACAGGATACGACATAAAACAGAAGTTGTATTACGTCAAAGCCCTGCCCTACAGGGCTTCTGGATTGCAACGTGACTTCCTAAACCTTGTTTTGACTGCTATTGCATATTTGTTGCAGTCAAGTTATCATGTAGTAGTCAGCCAAACGGGAGGAACACCCCATGACCACCGCCATCGCTACCCCCCAACCCGAGGTAAAACAGCACCTCGCTCTAGGGCTAGACCCCAGAGATGTGCAATACCTCAGCAGCTACCAGCAGCCCCTCCAACCCCCTGCTGAAACCGTCCACGGCTTCTCCATTGAATAGTTCCCACCGCATGCCCTTAGCGCCATGAGGGCACCCCACACCACACGTTGAGGCAATCCCTCCATGAACACCACCCAAGCACTCGTTACTCGCCTGCTGGCTCCCTACGCCACTGCCGCTACCATCCTGGCCACCGCTACCCGTCACACCTGGCAAGCCTTGCGATGCGATCGCGCCCTTGACGTCTACCGCACTCTCTCAATCCTGCTCCAGATCGCTGGTTGGCAGGCTTTCCTCGCCTGCCTCTATACCCTCCAAGCAGGCAAGGCAGCTCGTCGCTTCTACGAGGCCGAATGGGCCGCCGAAGCCTACGCACTGGCTCTACGCATTGACCGATCGCTACTCCCCCTCGATGGCAGCACGGCCCTGCCCCAGGCCGACGAACGGCACCAAGATTCCCACACCAATCCTGCACCCGATCGCGTCGTTGCTTTCTCCGACCATGCGTTGGCGAAGCCTCTCCACGGGAGAATCGCCATCCACCCCGACCAGGTGCAGTCCGTCCTCAACAGCACCGGCACCGCAACCAACAAACTCCGCACCCTCGCCAACCTCGTCAACCTCCAATGGCGGCACTCCAGAGGAAAGGGCAAGCACATGAGCAACAGCGACATCCGCTCAGCCCTAGCATCCGTCCTCCCCGCTGACCTTCTCGCACAGCTTTCCTAGCCGTCTCGCCCTGGGGGTAGGGCAAAACACACCTCAAAGGCTATTGCGATCGCAACCCCTCGACTCGCTACAGCACCTTGCGATCGCAGCCTCCCCAACCGCTACAGAGACCGCAGATACCCCTATCACCGAAACACCATGAACGCCACCTTTGAAGCAACGAACAGCCAATACGACGCCCTAGAAAAGGCCAAAGAGAGCTTTGGGCGGCAGTGGAAGGCCAAGCTGAGAGTCTGTTGGGAAACCGGTGTCTACCCCCGTTCCCTGAGCCAGTACAAGCCCGAACTACAACAAGTCAGGAATGGCGGCGGGCCTCACTGGTTGACCCAGTTCAGATTCGACGACTAATCCCCTCGGGGCTGCTGTAAACCCCTCCGGCAGGTTGCGATCGCTGCTCCCCTCACGGGTGCCCCTCACTGTGGGAATCCGCTTCGAGCAGCCGCTACAGCTCCAGAACAACGTTGCAAAGGAGGGCTAAGCCGACAAGGCGTTGCGATCGCACAGGGGAGAGCGGCCCCTGCTGGGGGCCAGGGCACGGCGGGCCGGTGGTGACGGGGGCCAGGAGGGCCTCCCGCTACACACCCCTCGCTGAGGCCGCTGACGCAGGAGTTGTTGTTGATGCCGGGGGCGATCGCACGGGGGGACTTTCGACAAGCGTTTAAGTTCATCTGTACTATACTGCTCTAACGAGTTCCACTCCGAGGTTCAAATCCTTAGCACACGCGGCTTTTACAGGTGCTCTACCGCTGTTGCGCTGAAGGACGTTTTGCATTGTTTATCGTCACTGTCCCCGCTGGGTTCCCCTCCCCAGCGGAAGATTATGCTGAGGGGCCTCTCGACCTAAACCGTTACCTCATCCACCATCCTGCCGCGACCTTCTTCGTGCGGGTCAAGGGCAACTCAATGACCGGGGCAGGTATCTTCTGCGGTGATCTGCTGATTGTGGATCGGGCGCTGATGCCTGCCCACGGCAACGTGGTCATTGCTGTGGTCAACGGCGACCTGACGGTGAAGCGGTTTCACCAGGAGGCCGGGCAGATCCTGCTAATGCCTGAGAATCCAGACTATGCCCCTATCGTGATTGGCAGCGATACTGACTTTTCCATTTGGGGCGTGGTCACCAGGGCTATTCACTTCCTGGGGGGCTCATGATCGCTTTGACAGACGCGAATAATTTCTATGTGTCCTGTGAGCGGGTGTTCAATCCCAGGCTTGAGGGCAAGCCGGTGGTGGTGCTTTCTAACAACGATGCTTGCGTGGTGGCCCGTTCTAATGAGGTCAAGGCGCTAGGTGTGAAGATGGGTACCCCGCTGTTTGAGATGCGATCGCTCGTCCATGAGCACCAGATCCAGGTGTTCTCTAGCAACTACGCGCTCTATGGCGACCTGTCGCGGCGGGTGATGGAGGTGCTGGGGCAGTTCTCCTCTGAGGTTGAGGTGTACTCCATTGACGAGGCGTTCTTGGGTCTTGCGGGACTGTCCTGTGAGATGGTGGCTCATCACATGCGGCTGACGGTGAAGCAGTGGACGGGCATTCCGGTATCGGTCGGGGTGGCCACGACCAAAACGCTGGCCAAGATCGCCAATCACCAGGCTAAGCAGCAAGGGGGGGTCTGTGTTCTGCACGAGGCTGAGCCATTGCTGGCTCAAGTGCCGGTGTCGGAGGTGTGGGGCATCGGGCGGCGGCTCACTCAACGCCTGGAGGCTCAAGGCATCACCACGGCCCTGCACCTGCAACAGGCTGACCTGGCCATGATCCGGCAGCTGCTGGGCATCGTTGGGGTCAGGACGGTTCTAGAGCTGCGCGGGGTGGCCTGCCTGCCCCTGGAGCTATGCCCTCAACCGCGTAAGAGCTGTTGTGTCTCTCGCGGCTTTGGGCGGCCTGTGGCGTCTCTCGCTGAGCTGAAGCAGGCGATCGCTTCCTACGGGGCCACAGCTGCGGCTAAGCTCAGGCGCGATCACCGGGTGGCTCAGACCATGCAAGTGTTCATTACCACCAACCGCTTTCACCCCCAGGAGCCGCAGTATGCCATTTCAGAGACGTTGATGTTGCCCTACCCTACTCATGACACTCTGACGATAGTTCGGGCGGCGCTGGGGGCTACTGAGCGGTTATATCGGCCTGGGTATACCTATCACAAGGCGGGGGTGATGCTGTTGGATCTCAGCGACGGGGCGATCGCTCAGGGCGGATTGTTCGTGGATGAGACGAAGAAAGAAAGGGCGGGGCGGCTCATGGAGGCTGTGGACTCGCTCAATCGACAGTTTGGGGCCGGAACGGTGCGCTGGGCGGCGGAAGGATTGCAGCAAGAATGGAAGATGAAGTCGGAATGGCGATCGCCCAGGTTCACAACTCGGTGGGATGAGCTAGTCGTGGTGAAGTAGATGGCGGGGATTGAGGGCGATCGCGTCGTTGTTGCCGATGTAATTCGCCTGACCTGTGGGAATTTGAGCCGTAAAAAGCCCCTGGTCTATACCGGGGGCTGAGGTGAAATTCTATGGGGCTATTCTACCCTTCACCCATGGCCCTACCCTCCTCCAGTCCGGGCTATGCCTAACTCAATCAGCAAAAAATCCCAGGTTGACCGATATAGATTTATTGACTGCTATAATTGAACCGAGTAGATGATGCCGTTCCGTTCAACTATCCATAGCTATGGCCTCTCTATCCCAAACCTTCGACACCACCCGAGCTGAAATCGTCGCGGCCATGGAGGCTCGCATTGAGAAGGGCGATCGCACCAAACTCACCCGCAAAGAGTTAGACGAGCTCATTTCTATCCTCGTGGCCAAGCTGGTGGAGATGAATGCCCTCGGCACCGATACAAAAGCAGCAATCGATCGCCTCTGTGCAGCGGAGCAGGAGCTATTGGAGAAGGCCTATCCCCGTAGCAGCATCAATTCCGTCTATTTCCCGCGCTACACAAAAGCTATTAAAAGCGCGATTGAGGCAGGGCACATTACCCTCAATGGCAAAAATTCCTACCCTCGGCGGTGGACGAAGCGCAATCCGCTGCCAGGTGAACCCAGCAGCGGCTCTGAGGCGCGACACTATGCCCTCGACGGGTTCACCTACCCGATTGAGGTGCAGTCGCAACTCAGAGCTGCAACAACCCAAAATGCCAATGTTCGCCAGGATGATCGCCAACCGGTTGATCTCGATGCCTACCTAG
>JANPIO010000354.1:0-2779 GCA_031425055.1 Phormidium sp. VAR_61_metabat_6 | reverse complement strand
AGGGTTTAGCAGCGGCCTCAGGTGAAATCTGGATTGAACCGCCCAAAATGCCAAAATTCAAGCCTATCGGCCATTGTTCGCTCTTCCATTTTTGTGCTTAGGGATCAATCATCTTTGAGGGCCAGCAGTTTTTCGTTTAGGGCTCTAACATAGGCCTGACTGGTCTCTTCGGAGAGCAATCCCTTGCGCAGGGCGTCGTTGATGGCCCCTTTCTCAGCCAGATAAAGGCGGCGGCGCAGCCCATCTAGGTGGCTTTGGTCTTCGAGGTGGACATCGTTGAGGGTGCGCTGGTTGTAGAAGTCGCGCAGGTCGCGGTCAGCGCTGGCGATCTGGGCTTGGTAGGCGGCGAACAGCTCTTCGTAGAGATTTTTGGGCAAACTGCCCGATCGCAGCAGGGCGGCTAGCTCTTGCTGCCCTGCTTTGGCGGCAATCAAATTGAGCTGTAGCGTTTCGAGGCGCTGCTTGGTGATGGAGGGGGCCGTGAGCCGCAGCCGCTTGACCAGCCAGGGTAGAGTTAGCCCCTGGCCCACCAGTGACACCAGCACCGTGCTAAACACTAGGGCGACCACCTGCGATCGCCCCGGCAGATCGGCAGGCAAACTCAGCGCCAAGGCCATCGACAGCGACCCCTTGACGTTGCCCAAAATCAGCACATGCTGCCAGCGCAGCGGCAGGGGGCGATCGCAAAAGCCCAGCAGATACAGCAGGGGGTAGGTGGTCAGAACACGGCCAGTTTGGTAGGCCAGCACCGCAAACAGCGCCGCCGGAATAGTTTGCAGCAGCACGCTGGGGTCAACCTCAATGCCCACCAGCAAAAAGATAAACGTGTTTACCCCAAAGCCCGCATACTCCCAAAAGTTGAGCAGGGTGACCTTGGTCGAGGCCGAAGTCTGGCGAAAGCCCAGTTCACCAATCACCAGCCCGGCAACCACAACGGCGATCGCGCTCGATACTCCGATCTCGTGCCCAATCTGAAACGTGCCCAGCGACACTGCCACCGTCAGCAAAATGTTGCTGAGAGCATCGTCGAGCTGTTGAAATAGCCCTACACACAGGTAGCCCAGCCCCAGCCCCAGTGCCCCACCACCCCCAAAAGCGATAATCACCTGCTGCACCCCTTCCCACACCGTGAACGAGCCCTGTACGTGAACGGTGGTGATAATGCCCAATAGCACCAGGGCCGTGCCGTCGTTAAACAGGCTTTCGCCCTCAACGATGGTGGCCAGCCGCGGGGGCACCGGCACCGTTCTAAAGGCGGCTATTACCGAAACCGTGTCGGTAATAGTCAAAATTACGCCGATGGCGGCGGCGGTAATGGTGGCGAGTCCTAGTCCCCATCGAAGTAGGGCCGCAGTGATCATAGCCGCCAGCAGCACCCCCGGCCCTGCGATCAAGGCAATGGGTTTAATGGTGCTGCGTAGCCGACTGATGTCGGTGTTAATCGCCGCCTCAAAGATCAAGATGGGCAAAAACAGGTTGAGAATGACCTCTGGGTTGAGCCCTACCGAGCCTGGCAGCACCGATTGGGTAATGCTGAGTCCGGCCAGCACCAGCCCCACCACGTAGGGAATCCGCAGCCGCCGGGTAATCAGGGCGACCACTGTAGCCACCAGCAGCAGCACAATCAGGGCATTGACCAAGCCGGTAACGTCGCTGCTAGTATCTGCCAGTGCTTCTGCCGTCAACGGCTCCTGGGCCAGCCATAAACCCGTCGCTAAGGTTGTACCCATAGGGGCAAGTATCCGCACAACGCCAAAACTACTCCCCATCCTAGGGGGTGAGCCCTGCCTGCGCACGACGCAAACAAAAATTGCGCAGGGTTCTTCCCGCAGACCCAGGCCGTAAGATGGGCGCTAGGGGGTTACCCATCTAGGCAGTTGTTCCCTATTTGTGGGGTCGCTGGTTACACTGGGTCTAGACAACTGTCATAGGGCTTGGGTTTAGATCGATCGGGGCGGGCTGTTGTTGTCAAATCGTCTGGGGGTTTTGGAGTTTTGCAGATGAGCGACCAAAATTCGTACGAATTGCTGGGGCTAACTGAAGCCTCGACCTTTGAAGAAATTCAGGCGGCCCGCGATCGCCTAGTCGATCACTATGCCGAAGAGCCCAAGCAGCAGGCCGCCGTCGAAGCTGCCTACGACGCCATTTTGATGGAGCGCCTGCGCCTGCGCCAAGAGGGCAAAATCAAGGTGCCCGATCGCATTCGCTTTGCCGAAAACGTACCCGAAACCGCGCCCCTGGCCAAAACCACCCCCTCCATGCCCCGCCCCGACTGGCTGAATGGCCTAGTTGACACCCCCAGCCGCGACGACATTCTCTGGCCTGCTGTGACCTACGCAGGGTTAGGCCTGCTTGGATTCGCTGCGCCGTCGCTATCGCTGGCAGTGGCCATTGGGGCCGCCATCTACTTTCTCAACCGCAAAGAAAACAAATTCTGGCGATCGGTGCTGCTCACCATCGCGGGTCTAGCCGTGGGTTTGGCCCTCGGCCTGACCGTGGGGCAGCTGCTGATTCCCCAGGGAGCGCAGTTTGCCTGGGCGACCCCTGACGCGATCGCGGCCGCAGTCACCTGCCTAGCACTGTGGACGATCAGCAGCTTCCTGCGCTAGCGACTTGGTGATCTCTGAAAAGCTTCAAGGTTTGGGGTGCAAGGCTCAAGATTTAGCCCTGTCCCTTAAACCTCATGCCCTGCTATTTTCGGTCAGAGCCCTAGGCGAGGCTGCCCCGCTTCATCTGCTCGCGCTCAATGGCCTCAAACAGGGCCCGAAAGTTGCGCTCT
>JANPIO010000353.1:0-15650 GCA_031425055.1 Phormidium sp. VAR_61_metabat_6 | reverse complement strand
AGAGGTGACCGTCACCGTCGATGGCGGTTACGACCCTAGCCACATCGTGGTGCAGGCCGGGCAGCCGGTGCGGCTCAACTTCTATCGCAAAGACCCCAGCAGTTGCTTAGAAGAGGTGCGCTTCCCCGACTTTCGCATTGCTCAGGCGCTGCCGGTGAACCAGACTACGGCGATCGCGTTCACCCCCACCCAGCCCGGTCGCTACGAGTTTGCCTGCGGCATGAATATGTTTCGCGGCACCGTCGAAGTGGTGGCCGAGGACGGAGACGTAGTTTTCCCTGGAGCGACAGCCCCAGCCTTTAGGTATACCCCCAGCCGCCCTCGTTCCATTGTTAGAGGCTAGGTGATCGCGCCTCTAATCACTAGCCAGAAACGCCAGTAGCGCTTGAGAAAACTGCTCCGGCGCATCCTGCTGTATCCAATGGGAGGCTCCTTCAATCGCCTGAAATTGTGCCCCTGGAATTTCGCTGGCCAACTGCCTGCCGTCCTCTGCTTTTTGCCAAGGGTCATCCATACCCCAAAGCACCAGCGTAGGGACAGCAATATCGCCGTGGCGATCGACCAGGGCCATGGTCTGATTAGCATTCAGGGCCGAGGCATTGCGCAGCAGGCTCAGCTTGCCCTCTTCGCTGGCCCAGGGCGCAATCATGCCCGCTCGAAATTCAGGAGTGAGGTGCTCAGGGTTCGATAACCCCGCCGCCAAACTTTCCTCTAGCGCCGCCACCAGATAGCTAACCGGGCGCGGCTGCCATCGCAGCGGATGGCCAAAGTCGAGCATGTCATCGTCAAAACGGTCGTAGCAGACCGAGTTGGTGATCACCAGACGATTCACCATGGCGGGGTGCTCAATGGCCAAAATCAACGCCACCGCACCGCCAGTATCGTGGCCTACCACATCTACCCGCTGGAGGTTTAGGGTTGCTAGCCAGGCTGTGATCATTCGCGCCTGGTCTTGAAAAGAGCGGTCAAAGCGATCGCGCCGGTCTGACCAGCCGTGGCCCAGAAAGTCGGGAGCCAGCACTCGATAGCCCGCCTGCACTAGAGGCGGAATCACCGCCTGGTAGAGGTATCCCCAGGTCGGAATACCGTGCATGAGCAGCACAGTACCCAGCCGGGCCTCGCCCTGGTCAAGGTAGCGAACTGTCACCGGAATATGGGCTGCGGCACCAGCGGGCAACGTTAGTTCTTGCTGGTCAGCCCTAAAGTCTTGCCAGGTCTGCCAACCGGCTTTGTTGAGCGGCATGTTTTGCACCATTGGAAATAGCTATATCGATCGCGCAAGCAGAGGAAGCGTGCATTTTTGTGCATTACTTTGCATCGCTAGTTCGATGATGCGGATGGTGTCCCGCGCCTCTTCGGGCTTAACCTCTAGCTCGGCGCGTCCGGCGATCGCATCAGCAATATTTTGATAATAGGCCTGATAGCTACCCACCAGCGTCTCCACCCGCCCTTCGATGTGCAGCCCGTCGATCTGGGTGTTGAGCGTACCCCAGCGCTCCCGAGGTTCTTCGCCCCAGCCGGGCTCGGTCGGAGTGAGGTTGCGCTTTAACGCCTCCTCCTGCGGATCCATGCCGTATTTAACAAAGGAGCCTGCGGTGCCGTGCAAAATAAAGTGGGGTTCCTGCCCGCGCACCAGCCTGCCACCTTTGAGAATCACTTTTAGCCCGTCGTAGTGCAGGGTCAGATCGAAATTGTCAACGGCCTGGGCAAAATCTCGCTGGGTTCTGAGGTCAGCCGTCACCATCTGCGGCAAGCCAAATAAGACCTGCGCCTGATCGATCAGATGGGAACCCAGATCGAAGAGGATGCCGCTGCCCTCGCCCGCTGCTTCTCGCCAGGCGTTGGGTCGGGGAAAGTTTCTGAAGCGATCGTAATGAGCCTCGTATTCGACCAGACGGCCTAGGAGATTGTTACTCAACAGCTGCTTGACGGTTTGAAAGTCGCCGTCCCACCGGCGGTTGTGGTGAACGCTGATCAGCCGGTTTTGCTGGCGCGCCAGCTCAATTAGCTGCTGGGCCTGGGCTGACGACGTGGTGAATGGTTTCTCGACCACGACATGCTTATTGGCGAGCAGAGACTGGCTGGCCAAGTCAAAATGAGAGCTGTTGGGAGTCGCGATCACGACCAGGTCAATCGATTCATCTTGCAAAAGGGCGGCGGTGTCTTGCAAGACCTCGACTGACGGGTAGCGAGCCGAGGCATCTGGGTGGCGCGCTACCACCTTCTTTAGGCTCAGGGAAGGAACTGACTGGATGACCGGCTCATGGAAAGTACGAGCCGCCATGCCATAGCCAATCAACCCGACGCAGATTTCATGCACCATCTAGCCACCAGCAAGATCGGTTGAGTGAAACACAGGGAAACCCAACACCCCCAACCTAAGCCTTCGTCCCTGACTCACGACCCATTTCTTGATCAAACTCAACTGTTTTTGTAGCGCCCCAAATCGGGCATGAATGGCTAAAGAAATTTGTGCGATCGCAAGTGGCCACTGGCTGTTGACTCTAAATATCGAGGTCTTCCAGCTTCATGCGGGGGCCGTAGGTCTCAATGAACTCGCGACGGGGAGCGACGCGATCGCCCATCAAGATCGTAAAGATGCGATCGGCTTCAGCGGCGTCCTCGATCTCGACTCGCTTCATGGTGCGAGTAGTAGGGTCCATGGTGGTTTCCCATAGCTGCTGGGGCATCATTTCGCCCAGACCCTTAAACCGCTGCACGGTGTAGTTGGCATTGGCCGGGAACTCATTGGTGATGAGATGCTGGAGCTCGCGCTCGTTATAGCAGTACCAGTGGTTGCGACCCCGCTCCACCTTGTAAAGGGGGGGGCAGGCGATGTAAATATAACCTTGATCGACCAGGTCGCGTTGGTAGCGGTAAAAGAACGTCAGCAGCAGGGTGCGAATGTGGGCCCCATCCACGTCGGCGTCGGTCATCAGGCAGATGCGGTGGTAGCGCAGCTGCGAGGAGTCAAACTCTTCGCCGCGAATGCCCATGCCCAGGGCGGTGATCAGCGCCTGGATTTCAGTGTTTTTGTAAATCTTAGAGTCTTCGGTTTTTTCAATGTTGAGAATTTTGCCCCGCAGCGGCAAAATGGCCTGAAAGCGGCGATCGCGCCCCTGCTTGGCACTGCCGCCCGCCGAGTCCCCTTCCACAATAAAGATTTCTGACTCGCTGGGGTCACGGCTGCTACAGTCGGCCAGCTTGCCAGGCAGGGTAGACGACTCCAGCACCGACTTACGGCGCACCAGATCACGAGCCCGTCGGGCCGCCTCAGCGGCGTTAAACGATTGAATCGCCTTCTCTAGAATGGCGTCGGCCACGTTCGGGTGAAAGTCGAGGTACTCGGTCAGCGCCTCACCCACAAGCGAATCGACAATGCCGCGCACCTCGGTGTTGCCCAGCTTGGTTTTGGTTTGGCCCTCAAACTCGGGGTCAGGTACCTTCACCGAAATGATCGCCGTCAACCCCTCACGGATGTTTTCCCCCGCTAGGTTAGTGTCAACATCTTTGCGCTTGCTGCGCTTGCGGCTGAAATTGTTGAGGGTGCGGGTTAGTACCGCCTTTAGCCCCTCAAGGTGAGTGCCGCCGTCGATAGTGCGAATGTTGTTGGCAAAGCCCAGCAGGTTGTCGGAGTAGGCGTCGATGCACCACTGCAGCGCTGCCTCTACCTGCACCCCGTTGCGCTCGGAGGAGATGTGGATGATCTCGTCGTGGATCGGCTGCTTGTCAGTATTGATGTACTGCACGTACTCAATGATGCCGCCCGCGTAGTGGTAGGTCGACACCTTGGGTTTGTCGGACTTAATCACATCCAGGCGGTAGTCAGTGAAGATCACCTGAATGCCTGCGTTGAGGTAAGCCAGCTCGCGCAGCCGTCCGCAGAGGGTGTCGTAGTCAAACTCAGTGCCGTTGTGAAAAATCTCGGTGTCGGGCAAAAACGTGACCGAGGTGCCCTGGCGCTTTTCGGCAATTTTCTCCGCCGCTAGCTCGCCAATAGGCACGCCGCGCTCGAAGCGCTGCTTGTGCTCCTTGCCCTCGCGCCACACGGTGACTTCGACCCACTCCGACAGCGCATTTACAACAGAAATACCGACGCCGTGGAGACCCCCGGACACCTTGTAGCCGCCGCCGCCAAACTTGCCTCCGGCGTGGAGCACGGTCATCACGGTTTCGAGGGCCGACTTGCCGGTGCGGGGGTGAATATCGGTGGGAATGCCGCGGCCGTTGTCGGTGACGGAGACCGAGCCATCGGCGTTGAGGGAAATATCAATGCGATCGCAGTGACCCGCCAACGCTTCGTCTACGGAGTTATCGACAACCTCGTACACTAGGTGGTGGAGTCCACGGGGGCCAGTGCTGCCGATGTACATGCCTGGGCGCTTGCGAACAGGCTCAAGCCCCTCTAGCACCTGAATCTGATCGGCACCGTAGTCAGTTGTCATACCGTACGCTCCAAAAATGGGCTCTAAGCCACCTGAATGCTCGCTAGACCAAAACACCTAGAAATTATAGCACAAAGCAGCCACAGCGGGCTCTAAGGCAACATCAGCTCAAGAATGAACCAGGGATGCAATCACCTAAATTTTCCCAGCTAGAATCATCGCTTCAAGAAACAGGAAATAATAGTTCAATTGTACCGTTTTTGTGGGTGATTGGCGGGGCTACGGCCACAGGCAAGTCGTCTCTGGCGATCGCCCTAGCCCAGCGCCTAGCCATCGCTCAACATCAACCGGGCGTCATCCTCAGCGCCGATTCCCGACAAGTATATCGAGAGTTTGATATTGGGACGGCAAAACCTTCGGCATTTGATCGGCAGCAAATTCCCCACTATCTCATAGACATCTGCAACCCAACTGAAACCCTCACCCTAGCCCAGTACCAGCGCCAGGCCCAGCATCTAATTCACGCCTTTCACCAAACGGAGGCTGTGCCCATGCTGGTGGGTGGTACCGGGCTCTATATAGATGCAGTGGTGAAGGGTTTACGCATTCCGCCCGTCGCTCCCCAGCCCGTCCTGCGTCAGCAGCTAGAGGCCCTGGGGCAGCCCCACTGTTACGCGCTGCTCAACAGCCTGGATGCGGCAGCGGCCCAGCGCATTCACCCCAACGATCCGGTGCGGACGGTGCGCGCCCTGGAGGTGTTCTATGTCACTGGCCAGCCCATGTCAATGCTCCAGGGAGAAGCGCCTCCGGCGTATCCGGTGCTCTACCTGGCCCTCGACTGTGACGCCCTTGCGCTAGAACACCGCATTGCTCAACGCACCCAATTGATGGTTGAGGCAGGATTTGTGGATGAGGTGACTCATCTGCTGCAAAAATACGGCCCAGAGCTACCCCTGCTGCAAACCCTGGGCTACGCCGAAATGCTGCGCTACGTGCAAGGGGATGTCTCTCTGGCGATCGCCCAGGCTGACATCGTGCAGCACACCCGCCAGTTTGCCAAACGGCAGCGCACCTGGTTTCGCAACCGGGCCACGGCGCGCTGGTTTGATGCCGATGCCAGAAACTTGGTAGAGCAAGTGTGGGATTGGTTCAAAGAGCACAGATGTCGGTAAGCAGCACGACCGAATAATCCAGCCGCCACCGCTCAAGCGTGAGCCTCGGCGTTCCATCATCGCTCTACGCTGCCGACGTTGCCTTAAAGCTCTTCGTCAGCTAACTCTCGCTCTTCTACCGTTAGCTCTAGGGTGAGGGGTGTGGCCTCTTCCGCCGCCGCTTCGATCAAAATCGGTTCGGCTTCGGTTTCCTCTTGCTTGACTTCCAGGTTGAGGGGCATGCGCAGTGGCTCAGGCTGCTCCTGCTCCATCTCCATTTCCATGACGGGCAGCGACTCGACCAGATCGTCGAGGGGGCGGGGAATGACCATGACGGCGTGGAGTTCACCAATGCGCTCGGCTTCGTGCATACCGGCTTCGATCGCGATCGCCACATTGGGCAGCGATCCTCGAATCAAAATGGTGCAAAGGCCTTCGCCAATTGTCTCGTGGGACATCAGCTGCACATCGGCCGACTTCGTCATAGCATCAGCGGCCCCTACCATAGCTGGGAAGCCACGGGTCTCTAACAGTCCGATGGCTTGACTGCCTTGCTTACCACTGCCCTCACGCCGCAGCTCGTCCCAACGGGCACAGATAGGTAGCACCGCTTCCAAGTTAGGCAACGGGCGCGGGATTAGCGTTGACGAGACAAACTGACCAAAGTCTTGAGCGGTTTTAATCCCAGCCTCTACCGCCATGCGCACGTCGGCAACGCCCCCCCGCACGATCGCAGTGCAGTGCCCCCCGCCGGTCTTTTCGTAGCCCACCAGCAGCACATCGGCAGCTTTTAGCATGGCGTCGGCCGTACCCACCACCGCCGGGAAACTCTCCGTCGACACCATACCCAAAGCAGCGCCGCGATATTTGTCACGCCGCTGGGCTTCCTTTTGACCTGGCGCAGGGGTAGCCAGGGTCAACCGCTTAGGCGAGCCGGACTTGAGGTCAAGGGGCGAGGCTAGTTTGCCGTCGGGTTGCATAGGGTGCCTCTACACAGGGGTGTCTGCCTCTCCATTCTAGGGCCTGTCCTCTGAGCTAGCGCCATTGAGTAACTGACGCTGGGGAAACAGCGTCGCTAGTAAGCGATTGACCTGGGTTTTGCCGTAGACGGAGGATCCATTTTGCCCAGCAACGTTGTGCCCAACACTGTTTTGAGTATCGCCGTCCTGGGCAATATCCTTGGGGATGCTGCCGTTTTGAGCTGCCCCACCAGTGGCGTTACCCGATCCATTGAGGGCATTTTCCGTAGTCCCTAGGTTGCTGGCAGTCCCGGAAACGGGGCTACTAGTGCTAGGAGTAAACCCGCTGGATGCAGTCTCCTGGGCAGAGGATGTCTGCGTTGGATCGCCCAGCAAAGACCCCGGTGCAATCGCCTGGGAGGCACCAATTGTAGGGTTAATAAGGGTGCTATTGGCCCCAATACAGGTGTGCTGACCAATGGAGCCGTGGCCCACCACCAGCACCCCGCTGCCCAAGCTTGCCCCTAGCTCAATCACCAGGTCACCCTGGCGGGCCTGCACTACTACATCGGCTCCTAAACAGACACCCGCAGAGATGACTAGACGACAGCCGGGAGCAGCCCCCAGCAGTACCCCAGGTGCTATAGCCACTCCAGGCGCTAAATCCACATCTCCCTGGATGTAGCCATTGGTAGGCTGGCTGGTCGCCTGGGCGGATACTGCCACGGTCAAAGGTTGGATGAGAGGTTTCTAAGGTCGCTGGATAGTGGCTTCATGCACTCGTTTTTTCACCTTTGGATCGATGCCCACCAGGCGCACGTAGTGGCCAGAGTGGTTTCGTAGCTGAGACTCTAGGGCGTTGAGTACATCCGAGGCCCGACTGCCCTCTAGCATGCCCGCGTTTTGCCAGGCCCCGCTGCGGTAGCGACGCACATCGGCATGCTCAAGACTGAGGCGATAGCCCTGATTGAACAGCTGCTGCACCTGCTGCACTACCTCCTGGGGAAGACCTCCCATGGGAGCCGCCCCATTGGGGGTCGGGGCGCTGGAGGGCGAATAGGAGGGCGATGGAGCCACTGGTGCCGATTTAGAGCCCGGACGCTGCACGGTGACTGCGGCCACTCGCCGCTTGGCTTTGGGGTCAATGCCAAACACCCGCACATACTCGTTGGGGTGCTCGGCTGTACAGGCGTTGATTGCGCCTAAGACATCGCCCTCACGATTGCTGGTAATGGTTTTGCAAGACTGCCAAACATTGCTGTTATAGCGGCGAGCATCGGCATGCTCTGCCCCAACGTGGTACCCCTGGCTGAGCCACTGGCGCACCTGCTGAGCTACGTCACCGCTGACCTGAGACGAACCACCGCTAGAGCTAGGGGCCGAGGCATAGGCGCTACTGGGAGAACCGCCCGATCGCGAACTAGCCGCCACAGATTTGCCGTCGGGGCGCTGAATAGTGATGGGGGCAACACGGCACTTCGCCTTGGGGTCAATGCCAAACAGGCGCACGTATTCACCCGAGTGCTCGGCTAAGCAGCGCTCCAGGGCACCAAAGACCTCACCCTCGCGGGACGACTGAATGGGGGAGCAGGTTTGCCACACATTGCTGCTGTAGCGGCGACTATCGGCATGCTCGGTGCCAATCCGGTAGCCCTGACTGAGGTACTGACGCACCTGCTGCACCACCTCTGGCGACAGGGGGCCGCTGGCCGCAGCCGGGGCCGGACGCTGGCCACCATTGTTGGAAGGGCTGGAATAACTGGAGTGAGTTGGCACCGAGCTGCTGTTGGCAACAGACTTGCCGTCGGCTCGCTGAATGGTGATGGGGGCGACCCGCTGCTTGGCCCTCGGATCGATACCGAACATGCGCACGTACTCGCCGGAGTGCTGAGCCAGGCAGTTTTCGATCGCAGCCAGTACATCCGGCTCGCGCTGGGACTGTACTGGGCTGCAGGTCTGCCAAACGCCACTGCGATAGCGGCGAGAATCGGCGTGCTCGGTGCCAATGGTGAAGCCCTGGGCCAGGTACTGACGCACCTGCTGGACAACGTCGGGGGGTAGCAGTTGAGAATTCATAGTGCCTAATCCATCGCGTTCGTTTGAGTATGCTGTGGTATCTGAAGACGCTGTGCTAACGAACCCACCGAGAGGGGGCGCATAGCCGGGCGTTCCGGCAAGTTCCCTAATGAGGGCAATATCAATGGGGCCAACGTCCCGGAGGGCATCGGCCTGATGCTGTTGAGTAATCACCGATCCAGAAGGAATCAGCTTGCCGGGCGGCACGTCCACGTCCTGTACCAAGGCGTGCATCATTACGACGCACCCGGCTCCCAATCGAGCATTGAAAAGAGTTGAGCGAAAGCCAATAAAGCAGTCGGCACCAATGTAGACCGGACTCTGCACCAGCACTTTGTGGGTCAGGATAGCGCGATCGCCTACCCAAACTGCATAGGAGCTGCGATCGTCTCCCAGCACCTGTCCCTGGGCACGACCATATACCGTAGCTCCCTCCTGCAGGGTGCTAACAGCACCGAGCCGCACGGCAGCACCTGGATCGGCCCGAACTACCGAGCCAGCAGCCAAAAGTGCTCCAGGCTCGACCAGAACCTGACCCTGCACCTGGGCTAACCCATGCACCCGAGCCGACGACCCAGATGACTGCTGCAAACCCCATGCCTGAGTCGGAGATGCCGCTGGTGTGCGGATCGCCATTGCCGTACGTCCTCCCAAAAAACCCCGACTAACTAGCCGCTCAACCACAGAAATGAGCTAATTATGGGGAGAGTGTAGTCTCTGCCTGCGCTAGCTGAGCTGGATCACCCAGCGTAAAGAAACCCAGCTAGCTAAAATCATCTCGCTTGTTGTAGAGGTTGCCGCTGTCGAGACTTACGGTATCGACAATGGCAATCACCGCCGCATCCACAGGACGATTCTCATAGCCGTATTGCTGGCGGGCCCCGCTGCCCTGGGTAATCAACACCCATTCGCCGGGGCCAGCTCCTACCACATCAGCGGCCACCGTGTAGTCAGGCAGCAATTCGCCGGTTTCGCTAATGAGCTGCACCAGTAAAAACTTTGTGCCACTCAAGCTAGGCTCCTTGCAGGTGCTAACTACCGTGCCACGAACCTTAGCCAAGAGCATAGTGACTTATCTGCCGTAGGGGCGAATGCCGCTGACGCTCTCTCTAAACTGCTCTACCGCTTCGGTGTAGCGAATGGGTAGAACAAATTCCAGGTTTTCGTGGGGACGAGCGATGATGTGAGTAGACAGCACTTGGCCGCCATTGACCCGCTTCACGTTCTCAATACCGGCTGCAACGGAGGCCTGTACCTCAGACACGTCGCCGCGAATGATAACGGTGACTCGGCCGCTGCCGATTTTCTCATAGCCCACCAGGGTAACCCGAGCGGCTTTCACCATCGCGTCGGCAGCTTCCACCACAGCGGGGAAGCCCAACGTCTCGACCATACCAACTGCAATTGCCATGCTTTTATACGCCTTTTTTCAGAGAATACAGGAGCTCAAACGAGTGCTGAATTAGCCTCACCCGAGGCCAGGCCTACTAGCCCAGCAGACCCTTAAACCTTAGAACGAATAGGTCTCAAAAAACCGCACTTCTAAAACCTAGCTGCGAAACTGCTCTACCGCCTCGGTGTAGCGAATGGGCAGAACAAATTCCAGGTTTTCGTGGGGACGAGCAATGATGTGAGTCGATAGAACTTCGCCACCATTGACCCGCTTCACATTTTCAACACCAGCGGCTACCGAAGCCTGCACCTCAGACACGTCGCCCCGCACAATCACGGTGACACGGCCACTACCAATTTTTTCGTAGCCCACCAGGGTAACTCGGGCCGCTTTTACCATCGCGTCAGCAGCTTCTACCACAGCCGGAAAACCCAGCGTTTCAATCATTCCCACAGCAATCGGCATAGTCGAAATCTCCTTATAATTTTAGACAACCCTGGTTTACCTAACACACTTTGTCCACTGTTCAGGCGCAAAAAAGCGTCCCAAAAGATGACAAGCCGGGAATCACCGTTGGGGAAGCAAAAACTTCAGATTGCCCAAAAATTCTTGATGACAGATTAAGCATAGGTGTCCATAGTCACTTTTGCAATATAAGCCCCAATGATTGTTGCTAATGTTGAGTATTATTAAAGCTGATGACACAAAGGTTTTTTTCTCGTAATCAATCCACAGGCTGGCAATAGCGTCTGCTCACCTGCGGCTTGGGCTTGAGACTCTGCCGAATCGGTGGGCAGTAGGAGACGTGGGTCTTCTAGCGCTCGCCTAAGCTGGGGCAGGTCGCCCCAATCTCCAAACTCATTGATCCTCAGTACGAGTGCCCTGGATTGGGTGTGGTTTGTAATCGATCGCTGCGGGAGTCTTTATCGGTTAACCCTCTAAACTCACAGCTCTTGGGCTGATCCCCCTCAGGGAATCAGGTAGAATAGCAAAACGCTTTGAGATCGAGGCAAAAAGGCCCAAAATTTTGCCCTGCCAGCTTTAGGATGGACTGTATTCAGCCCGGCGGATTCTCGGGTGGGTTGAGGCGGATGAGTTGACTATCGGTTTTAGGGCTGATGCTGCAGGCTGCGCTTTGATTGAGCTCGGTTGTTAGTAAGCTGCTGCGGTCATAGGTAACTAGCTGACGACACGGAGGTGCGATCGCTGCGTCAGCTTTGGAGCTGGGCCGCTGCATTTAGGCAGCCGTGGCTTTTTATCTGCTAAACCATCGCCGTTGGAGATAAGCATTTAAGGTGTTGTCAGAGAACGTCGGGATGACCCAATTTTTTGTTGAGACCAGCTGGCTGCTGCCGATGTATGGCCTCATTGGGGCACTGCTGTCGCTGCCCTGGTCCACGGGGTTGATTCGCCGCACCGGCCCTCGACCATCGGCCTACCTCAACATTGTGATGACTCTGGTGTCCTTTGTTCACGGGCTCATGGCCTTTCGCGGCATTTGGAATCAGGGGCCTCAGGAACTGCTGTTTTCCTGGTTTGACTTTGCCGATCTACACCTCACGCTAGCCCTCGATATTTCGGTGCTCAACCTGGGTGCCCTGGAGCTGATTACAGGTCTCAGTCTGCTGGCCCAGGTCTTTGCCCTCGGCTATTTAGAAAAAGACTGGGCCTTGGCTCGCTTTTATTCCCTGATGGGAGTCTTTGAATCAGCCATGAGCGGGCTGGTGTTAAGCGGTTCGCTGTTTGTCTCCTACTCGCTGCTGGAGATGCTGACGCTGTCAACCTACCTGCTGGTAGGTTTTTGGTATGCTCAGCCTCTGGTGGTGACCGCTGCTCGTGACGCTTTTTTAACCAAGCGCATTGGTGACGTGCTCCTGTTGATGGGAGTGGTTTCTCTAGCTTGTCTGGCAGGCAGCCTTGACTTTAACGATCTGTACGAGTGGGTCAAGGTAGAGAACTTACCCCCGGCCATGGCCACTCTCCTCGGGCTGGCGCTGATCGCTGGGCCAATTGGTAAGTGCGCCCAGTTTCCGCTCCACCTGTGGCTCGATGAAGCTATGGAAGGGCCAAACCCCGCTTCGATTTTGCGGAACTCGGTGGTGGTAACCTGCGGTGCCTACATATTGATTCGCCTACAGCCGATTGTGGTGCTGTCGCCGGTAGCCCTGGGCACGCTGGTGGCGATTGGCACGGTAACGGCCCTGGGTGGGTCTCTAGTGGCTCTGGCTCAGGTCGACCTAAAGCGTACGTTCTCTTATTCCACTAGTGCCTACCTGGGGTTAGTGTTTATTGCCGTCGGCACGACCTGGCCGGGGGTGGCGCTGATTTTGCTGCTGACCCACGCTGTAGCTAAGGCGCTACTCTTTATGGCGGTGGGGTCGATTATTATGACCACCAACTGCCAAAATATGACTGAACTGGGCGGTCTGGGCAGAAAAATGCCGGCGACGAGCCTGGCTTTTGTGACTGGCGCTCTAGGGATGGTTGGGGTGGTGCCTCTGGGCTGCTTCTGGGGGTTGCGGATGGGAGCCGATTTTCTCAGCCGTGACTATCCGCTGCTGACGCTGGTGTTTTTGTTGGTCAACGGGCTCACGGCATTGAATCTAACGCGGGTGTTTCGTCTGGTTTTTTGGGGGACACCTCAGCCCAAAACCCGTCGTGCTCCAGAGGTGCCGTGGCAGATGGCAGTACCGATGGTTACCCTATCGGTGATTACGCTGCTGCTGCCGCTGATCATGGGCAAGCTGCTGGTACTGCCCCCTTGGCAATACATTAATTGGCCGATCGCAGTGCTGACTCTCGTTTCAAGCTGGGCAGGAGTCGCAATCGGGGCGACGGTGCCGCTGTCGAAATCGCTGGCGCGATCGCTCAATCGTCCCCTGCGCATCGCTCAAGATTTGCTGGCCTACGATTTTTATACTGAACGCCTCTACGACAAAACTGTGGTGGCGGCGGTGTCTACCCTAGCTCGGTTTAGCAGCTGGTTTGACCAATACGTAGTGGACGGCTTAGTAAACGGGGTGGGACTGGCCTCGCTGTTTGGTGGCGAGGGGCTTAAATACAGCGCCTCGGGCCAGTCGCAGCTCTACCTATTGACCATCTTTGCCGGGGTGGGGCTGCTCGGAATTTTCATGACCTGGACGCTTTGGTAACGGTTGGCGATGCTGAGTGCACTGATTTTAATTCCGCTGGTGGCGGCCCTGGTGTTGATCCTATGGCCCGGCAAGCTAGAGGCGCAAACCGCTAAAGTTGTGAGCGGCATTGGTTTGGCCCTGACTCTGGCTTTAATCGGCTTTTTGGCCACTCGCTTTGAGCTAGCAACTCCAGGATTTCAGTTTGAGGAACTGCTACCCTGGGTCGAGCCCCTGGGGCTGAGCTATCGCCTCGGCCTCGACGGGCTGTCGCTGCCGCTGCTGGCGGTGAATAGCCTGCTAAGCCTGGTGGCGATCTACATCAGCGAGCCCACCCTGCACCGCACTCGGCTCTACTACGTACTGCTGCTGGTGATCAACAGCGCCGTGGCTGGGGCATTTTTGGCGGCTAACCTGCTACTGTTTTTTATCTTTTACGAGTTAGAGCTGATCCCGCTGTACCTGCTGATTGCCATCTGGGGCGGGTCGCGGCGGGGCTATGCGGCCACTAAATTTTTGATCTACACCGCCCTGTCGGGGGTGCTGATTTTGGGAGCCTTCTTGGGCTTGGTGTGGCTATCGGGCAACACTAGCTTTGACTACGACAGCGGTTTGGCTACGGCCTTACCCCTGGTTCAGCAGATTTCTCTGCTGGTGGCGCTACTGATCGGCTTTGGCATCAAGATACCGCTGTTTCCGTTCCACACTTGGCTGCCCGATGCCCACGTGGAGGCGTCAACGCCGGTGTCGGTGCTGCTGGCGGGGGTGCTGCTGAAGCTGGGCACCTACGGTGTGGTGCGATTTGGCCTGGGCTTGTTGCCCGACGCCTGGATGGCTCTAGCGCCCTGGATGGCAACCTGGGCTGTGATCAGCGTGCTCTATGGGTCGCTGGCGGCGATCGCCCAAACCGATATGAAAAAAATGGTGGCCTACAGCTCCATTGGCCACATGGGCTATGTACTGCTGGCGGCGGCGGCCTCCACCCCGGTGAGTATTGTGGCGACGGTGTTTCAGATGATTAGCCACGGGCTGATCTCGGCGCTGCTGTTTTTGCTGGTGGGGGTGGTATACAAGGCCACGGGCACCCGCGACATGACGGTGCTGCGCGGTCTGCTCAACCCCGAGCGGGGTCTGCCCTTTGTGGGGTCAATGATGATCCTGGGGGTGATGGCTAGTGCGGGCATTCCCGGTATGGTGGGATTTATTTCTGAGTTTCTGGTATTTCGCGGCAGCTTTTTGATCTTTCCGGTGCAGACGCTGCTGTGCATGGTGGGTTCGGGTCTGACGGCGGTGTACTTTTTGCTGCTGGTGAACCGAGTCTTTTTTGGCCGGCTGGCGATCGCACCCCCCACCGTTGCGCCTCAGCTCGATATTGAGCTGCCCTCGGTGACCTGGCGCGATCGCGCCCCCGCCCTGGGTCTAGCCGCGCTGATTATCGCCTTTGGGCTTCAGCCCAACTGGCTAGCCCGCTGGAGCGAGCACACCACCCTGGTACTACACCAGCCCTACCAAGGGTTTGTGCAGGCTAAAACTCGGTTCGCCCCCACGGTCCTACCCGCCGTGGCCGACACCCGGTTGGTTGACCCGGCTCTCGCCCTGCCAATTCCCGCTTCCCCTGTCTTTGCCGAGCCCAGTGCCGTGATCTCCCTGCCATGACTAAAACCCTACCCCTGGCCAAATCCAACCCCCACCCTCTAGAGCCCTTTATTGAAAAGCTGCTGAGGCTTGAAGCGCTGCTGCCCGACTCCGAGAGCAACATGATCGAAGTGGTGGGCATTCTCAAGAGCTATGGGGTAGTGCTCGATGCTTACTCCAAAAACTTGATCTACATCGCCGATCATCAGTTCTTGGTGCTGTTTCCATTTTTCAAATACTTTAACGGCAAGGTGACGCTGCCTCAGCTGCTGCGCCACTGGTGGCACGATCGCATCAACTTTGAGTACGCCGAATACTGCATGAAAACCATGCTCTGGCACGGCGGCGGCAAGATGGACGAATACCTCGATAGCGACGATTTTTTGCAGCACTGCCAGGCCGCCGTTACCGCCAAGATCAAAACTAACCCACCCATTCGGGCGTTGAATGGTCTATTTCCTGACTTTCTGCCCGAGCAGGTGCGTCAACTCGCCTACTACAGCGCCCTGGGCCAGTTCTGGCGGGTGATGAGCGATCTGTTTATTGACCTGTCCGACGCCTACGATGCCGGTAAGGTAAAGACCATTCCCCAGGTGGTGGCTTTTGTTAAAGCGGGATTGGTGGCGGCGGCAGCGAACCCCATTACCTACGCAGTCGAGATCAACGGAACTAGCTACGAGCTGCTGCCCAAGTCTGCTGGGCTAACGTTTTTGATGGATGTGGCGGTTCCCTACGTGGAGGCGGTGTTCTTTCGCGGCACGCCGTTTTTGGGAACAGTTTCCTACAATGCTCAAGCTAACCAAATCTCCGCCGACCAGGGTCGCTTTGAGTATGGTGCTCTCTATGCTGACCCCCTACCCATTGGTGGGGCGGGCATTCCCCCCACTCTGTTAATGCAGGATATGCGCCACTATCTGCCC
>JANPIO010000352.1:0-21945 GCA_031425055.1 Phormidium sp. VAR_61_metabat_6 | reverse complement strand
GTTTGCGACTGGCGGCCCCAGCGCCTGACCGGAGACTCTTCGTTTAAGACCGATCTGCGATCGACTCTCTCCTACGGAGCGAACTTGACCGGCTTTCGGGTGATTAGCCGCCTGGGCATGAAGATGGATCGGATACTGCTGGGTTATTCCGGCGGGGCCAGCGCCCTGGGATTTTATTCGATGGCCTATCAGTGGGCCTACTTTCCTTTTTGGCAACTCTACTACCCGCTGTTTGATGTGGCGGTGTCGAGCCTGAGCCGCAGCCTGGCTGAGCCTGAGCGCTACCGCCTTTACTGTCGGCGGGGGCTGATGCTGATTTTTGCAGTGTGTATGCCGGCTCTGGCCTACCTGTTTGTCACGGCAGACGCGGTCACGCGGCTGATGCTGGGCGACCAGTGGCTAGAGATGATCCCCATGTTTCGGGTGCTGCTGGTGGCGGTGTTTGTGGGGGCTATGTACCGTGTCACCAAATGGATCTATGTCTCCAGTGGCGAAACCAAGCGGCAGTTCCACTGGAGCCTGATTCACACCCCGGTGATGATTGTCGCCACGGTGATTGGCCTGCGCTGGGGAGCTTTTGGGGTGGCGGTGGGCTACACGGTCAGTATGTGCCTGCTGAGCTATCCGGCAGTGCTGCACTGCGTGCATAAGTCGCCGATTACCCTAGGGGATTTTTTGGGGTCACTGTACCGACCTGCGATCGCCTCCCTGGTGTCAGCGGTGCTGCTGTACCTAGTGATCTGGGCGCTGCCCCCGAGTTCGGTCTTGGCGGTTGGTCTTCTGATTCAAGGACTGATCTATGGGTTTGCCTACATCGGTGTTTGGCTGCTTTTGCCGGGCGGTTACCGCGAAGCCCAGGGCATGATTCAGCTTTTGCTCAAGGCCAAATCAAAGCCAACTCCATAAAGTTTTGGAGTTCCTCAGTCAAGGGCTTAAAGCCTACCCGTTCTGCATGCCTGTTCCCTCGTAGATTTATTGAAATTCAGCGATGACATCCTATATCTTTTCTATTGTGATTCCGACCTACAATCGGCCTGAGCGGCTGGCCATCTGTCTGCAAAGCCTCACCCAGATTGACTACCCGCGCGATCGCTTTGAGGTGATTGTGGTCGATGACGGCAGCGCCCAGCCCATGGCCCCCACCGTCGAGCCCTTTACATCAAACCTCAACCTGACGCTGCTGCGGCAGGTCAACAGCGGCCCGGCCCAGGCCCGCAACGCCGGGGCCGCCCGAGCCCAGGGGCAATACCTCGTGTTTACCGACGATGACTGCCAGCCCCACCCCAACTGGCTCAGCGCCCTGGCGGCCCAGCTCGACCGACAGCCCCAGGCCCTGGTGGGCGGCCACACCCTCAACGCCCTGCCTCACAATATGTTTTCTACCGCCAGCCAGCTGCTAATCGACTACCTCTACAACTACTACAACAGTTGCCATCAGCCCAGTTTCTTTGCCTCCAACAACTTTGCCATGGCCACCGAGCAGTTTCGGCATCTGGGGGGGTTTGACACCTCCTTTCCGCTGGCGGCGGGGGAAGACCGGGAGTTTTGCGATCGCTGGCTTCAGCAGGGGCTGCCCATGGCCTATGCCCCCGAAGCGCAGGTTGACCACAGCCACCACCTGTCGCTGCTGCGGTTTTGGCGGCAGCATTTTAACTACGGACGAGGGGCCTACTGCTTTCACCAGGTGCGATCGCGCCGGGTCACAGAGCAGGTCAAAGTCGAGCCGCTGGAGTTTTACTGGCAGCTGTTGACCTACCCCCTCGCACAGCAGCCCCAACTTCAGGGCTTGCTGCTGTCGGGGCTGCTGTTTGTGTCTCAGGTGGCCAACGTGGCGGGCTTCTTTTGGGAGCGCCGCCAGCAAAAAGCGCCCCCCACCTCGGCACCGGCTGCTTCCTGCTGAGCTTTCCCGATTCGCCTGCACCGCTAGACTGCTGTACGTAGGGATTTCACGATGAACCTTCAGTCCTTTAACCATTCCCAGCAAAAAGCCTTCTTTCTCTGTGCAATTACCGTCATCTATCTGGCGATCGTGGCCTGGCTCGATTTTTTACAGGGTCCCGCCATTTGGGATGAAGCCGCCTTTTGGAAGTCGAGCCTCACCTTTAGCGACAGCCTGCTGCCGTCGCTGTCAGATCTGCGAGAGTATTACAGCCTCAACACCCCGCTGCCTTTCATGATGTTTGGGCTGCTGGAATACCTGTTTAACCAGGGCATGGTAGCCGGTCGCCTGCTGAATTTAGTGCTGTCTTTGGGAATTGTGGCCACCATCGGCTGGCCTAGCAAAGACCGGGGCGGGCGGGCGCTGTTGTGCCTGCTGGGCCTGTTTTTGTGCCCCTACTTCCTCTTTCTCAGCGGGCGGCTCTACACCGAGATGATTGCCTGTACTTGGGTGCTGTTGGGGTTTGTCGCCTACGTTCGCGATCGCCACTGGGTGAGCTGTCTAGCCTTTGTGCTGGCGATCGCCTCGCGGCAGTATATGCTGGCCTTTCCGGCGGCGATCGCCACCTACGAATTTTTGGCGATCGCCAGTCAGTATCGGCAGGGGCAGCCCGTCAGCCCCGCTCAGCACCAGCGTTGGCTAGCCCCAGCGATCGCTAGCCTGTCGTTTTTGGGCTGGGTTGCCCTGTTTGGCGGGCTGGCCCCCGCCGATGCGATCGCCGACAAATCGCCCGATGTGCAAAAGAGCACCCTGGCTCTCACCCCCGGCGGGGCAATCAATTTTCTGGCCTTTGTCGGGGCCTACATTGTGATTCCAGAGTTTTTGCTGTTTCGCCCCGCTGCCCCCCGGCAAGCCCTGCGCCACCACTGGCAGAAATGGCTGCTGATTGCGGCGGGCCTGCTCGTGGTCTGCCTGGTGTTTCCGCCCCTAGACACCCCCTACGGCAACATGGGCAAAGTGGCCGATCTGCTGCCGTTTTACGGGTTGGTGATGGCGATGTACTACGGTCTGGCCCTGATCACCTGCCTACGCTTTGCCAAGCCAGATCTGCTGTTCTGGATCCTGGCCTTCAACGCCCTGATCATGATGAAAGCCATCCCCTGGGATCGCTACGTGCTGCCTTTAGCGGTGGCCTTCTGGTACCTCAAATCCATCTGCTATCCTGGCACCGACGCCCAGCCCACAGGTGACAACGGCCCCCAGCCCGCGCTAGAGCAGATGCTAGCAGAGCCATAGAGGCATCGATCGCCAAATTAATCTCTAATCAGCGCACCAAAACAAATCCCCAGGAGGTTGTTCGACCTGCCTGGGGATTAAAAAGCTAGCTCAAGCCAGATTAGAGGACACCCAGGTTCGCCAGGCCCAAAATTACTCCGGTGCCAATCAGGTGGCCAAAGCTAGTAGTAGCCAGCACAGCGGGTAGGCCAAAGTTCCCAAAGAGGGATGGCGATGGCATTGCTGGCGGTGCACTCGGGTACTTGATGGTGAACTTGCCGATGGCAATGGCCAAGATATTGCAGAGAATCATCACGACGGCCACTTTAGGGCTCCATTCGAGCGTATTTGGAACCGCAGCTAAAATCGGTAGAAATGCCAATGTACCAGCCTCCATAAATGCAGTGGAACGGCAAATCAATTGCCTAGGCCCACTTTTTCATGGAGCCAGGAAATTCTGTCGGCAGCTGTTGCAAGACTTTACAATTTATAGGACAGATGCTCAAGGCTGAGCCAGGGAAATTGAGGCGATCAGACACCAGCGATCGCGGCTCCAACGCGTACATACTCAGACAATCTGACCGCACCCAGGCCGCCCCTAGACCTATTCAGCCGACTGCTAACCCGCGAGGTAAAAAGAACTATATGGAACGAGGACTTTTGTGGCTGCCCCTGCTGGGGGTGTTTATTGGCTTGGCCTGGGCGGGCTGGCACGAGTTTCAAAAGGTGCAGGCCTACGAAGCCTGGGCCACCGAGTTCGATCGCAGCAAGTACGACATTCGCTCGATGCTAGGGCAGCGGGACGATGAACTCACCTGGGGTCGCCCCACCCGTAAGGGGCCTATCGACCTCACCACGCTGTCGCTACAGCAGGTGACTACCCTCCAGCTCGAAATTGACGGTAAGACTGTGCCCGCCGACCAGACTAACCCTACGGGCAAATCGGTCGAGCTAGCTTTGGCCACCGCTGGCGGCGAAACCTACCGAATTCCCTTTACCGACGGCGATTTAGCTCGCCGCTGGGAAAAAGCGTTGCATCAATCTCTTCAGGCGCTAAAATCGGCATCAGCTTAACGGCAGCTCGGCATTAGCAGGGGTTTTTAGCCCTTTCTAACCCTTGAGCCGTTTGCGGCGGATCCGATCGCCGGGCTCCCTAGCCCCTCACCCCCGATGCCATGACCCGTGTTTCTTCCCTGTCTCGCGATCAACTCAAGACCCGGCGAAAAAGCCTCCGACGACGGCGGCGCGTTTCGATTAGCCAAGCCCTGTGGCGTTTTTGGGCGCTCTCGGGGCTAACAGCCGCCATTTTCTGGGGGGCCACCCGCCCAGTATGGCTGATCCACAGCTCTGCTCAAATCAACGTCACGGGCAACGAACTGCTCAGCGACGAAATGGTGCAAAGCCTGATGCCGCTGAGCTACCCTCAGCCACTGATGAAGGTGGAGCCGGAAATGTTGGCTCGACAACTGCGCGATCGCGCCCCCATTACCGCTGCAGAAGTCACCCGGCAGCTGCTGCCACCGCGCCTCAACGTCAAGGTACAGGAGCGGGTGCCCGTAGCGGTGGTGCAGCCCGTCGGCCTTGCCGACGGTAGCGACACTCAATATCTCCAGGCCGGGTTTCTCGACGCCCAAGGAGCCTGGATGCCCCTAGCCAGCTTTGGTTTGGGCAGCGCCTCACCGCAGCTACCCACGCTCCAACTGCGAGGCATTCAGCCCCACTACCAACGCTACTGGCCGCAGATCTATGCAACCATCGTCGGCAGCCCGGTGGCCATTACCGAAATTGACTGGCACGACCCCAACAACCTGGTGCTTGAGACAGCCCTGGGTACGGTCTACCTCGGCCCTTACAGCCCAGAACTAGAACAGCAGCTGGCCACCCTCGACAAAATGCGTAACCTGCCCAGTCAGCTAACCGATTCTGAGGTAGCCCGCATCGACCTGAGCAATCCCGACGCACCCTCGATCGCCGTAGTCGACACCGCCGATCCGACGGCAAGCCCTGGGCAGACAGACGCTAACGCGAGCCCATAAACCGCTGAGCACGCTCTGATTTCCTGGAGCGCTCCTGCATTGGATAGATATATGCGTCCTGCATCTAAATAGATATGCGTCCTGCACCTCAATAGAGATACATAAAGGATGACGCTATCAGCGCAAAGGGGCTCGTTTTTCCTATTTCAATGGTTAAATCAAGTAGTCTAAGACTTGCCAGGCAGTTTGGTTTTTCCCAATGAAGTACTCTATAGTTGTCTAGCATCAGCCAGGGTTTAGATTTTTAGGGCTTAGGTGTTATCTTCGGTTATCTAGTACGGGTAATTAATATATTGTCTACGGCCTCCAACTCTATGACCTCCGACAACCCCCACGGCAATGGTGCTGGCCACAGCAACGCTGACTATGAGTCTTACTCGACTCATCAGGCCGAGACTGCAACCTCTGACCTGATTCCGGCGGCTGATGCTGTGACCGCCTTCGCTGGCCCGTCTAACCCGTTTAGCCACGGCGAGCTTAACTCCAGTCAACCCCACAATGCCAGAGCTATGCCCGGAGAAACGTACACCAAAAACACAGCTTTGCCCAGCAGTGTCGCCCGCATTAAGGTAATTGGGGTCGGCGGCGGTGGCTGTAATGCCGTCAACCGCATGATTAGCAGCGGCCTGTCGGGGATTGAGTTTTGGTCCATCAACACCGATGCCCAGGCCCTCGACAACACTACCCAGACCAACAGCCTGCACATCGGTCAAAAACTGACCCGTGGGCTGGGCGCTGGGGGTAACCCCGCCATTGGCCAAAAGGCAGCCGAAGAGTCGCGCGAAGAAATTGCCGCTGCCTTAGAAGAGTCTGACCTAGTATTCATCACCGCTGGCATGGGGGGCGGCACGGGCACAGGGGCAGCGCCCATTGTGGCTGAGGTGGCCAAAGAAGCCGGAGCGCTGACCGTTGGCGTAGTCACTCGCCCCTTCACCTTTGAAGGACGCCGCCGCATGAACCAGGCTGACGAGGGCATTGCCGCCCTTCAGGGTCGGGTCGATACGCTGATTATTATTCCCAACGACAAGCTGCTATCGGTGATCTCTGAGCAGACTCCGGTGCAGGAGGCCTTTCGCACTGCTGACGACATTCTGCGCCAGGGCGTGCAGGGCATCTCTGACATTATTACAATCCCCGGTCTAGTTAACGTCGACTTTGCCGATGTGCGGGCGATTATGGCCGACGCGGGTACGGCCCTGATGGGCATTGGCATGGGGTCGGGCAAGTCAAGGGCAAGGGAAGCCGCGATCGCCGCCATTTCCTCCCCCCTACTCGAATCCTCTATCGATGGTGCCTCCGGAGCCGTATTCAACATTACCGGAGGGTCAGATCTCACCCTCCACGAAGTCAACGCCGCCGCCGAGATTATCTACGAAGGGGTCGACCCCAACGCCAACATCATCTTTGGTGCGGTGATTGACGAGCGCATGCAGGGCGAAGTCTGCATCACGGTGATTGCCACCGGGTTTAACACCCGCGCCGGGGCCCAGCCCGAGATTGAGGTAGCCCGCGTTACCCCCTTTAAGCGCACCCTGGCTACGCCGCCGCCCGCCAATTCTCCTGCCAGTAGCGGTGGAGGCGGTTTGGGGGCCGGACTAGATATCCCCGAATTTCTGCAGCGGCGGCGACCCAACGGCAACCGCTAGCTATGACGATGACGCCTACCTGGCCTGCGGCCCTGACCATCGCCGGTTCTGACAGTGGCGGTGGGGCTGGCATTCAGGCCGACCTGCGCACCTTTGCCTTTCACCTGGTTCATGGCACCAGTGCCCTAACCTGCGTGACCGCCCAAAACACCGTGGGGGTGATGCGGGTTGACGCCTTGCTGCCCGAAGCTGTGGTGGCCCAGATTGAAGCAGTGACCAGCGACATTGCCGTGCAGGGAGTCAAAACCGGCATGCTGCTCAATCAGGAGATTATTCAGGCAGTTGCGCTGGCGTTGAAAGCGTTGCCCGACACGACTCCGGTAGTTGTGGATCCGGTAATGGTGTCACGTACGGGCGCACAGCTAATTGACGACAATGCGATCGCCATCCTGACCCGCCACCTCATTCCCCAAGCCCGCATTCTCACCCCCAACCGCTACGAGGCCCAGCTGCTCAGCGGTTTAGAAATCGCTACCCTAGCCGATATGGAGGCAGCGGCCCGCCAGATCCACCAGCTTGGCCCCCAGGCCGTCTTGGTGAAAGGGGGCGGCATGACCGATGTTCTGCGCAGTACCGATGTCTGGTTTGACGGCAGCGAGGTGGTGATTTTAGAGGCTGAGGTCGTAGAAACCAAACATACCCATGGCACCGGCTGCACGCTATCGGCAGCGATCGCCGCCAACTTGGCCCTAGGCAAAGACCCGCTGACCGCCGTTAAAGACGCCAAAAACTACGTCACCAACGCTCTCAAGCACGCTCTGGCAATCGGTCAAGGGCAGGGTCCTGTCGGTCACTTCTTTCCTCTGATAGCTCAGTAGGTAAGGCTTAGTAGTCTGCGAAGTCAAAGGCGGTAGGTTAGTGGGGGTTTAGGGTGCACGGTCTTTGGTTTAAGGCAGACCATGAACCATACACCTTGAACCCTGAACCCCAATCAATGAGCCTGTTCACAGTCAGCTTGGTCAGGTACTAGCCCAAACCCCGCCTACTGACCTACTGATCTTTCGGTTGAGGCCAAACCGATTCCCAGTCAGAGCATTGACTTTCTTCTTCAGGGCCAAAGGGGTGCATAGCGCACACTAGCGTATTGCCGCCGTAGGACTGGCCGCAGAAATTACGACAGCCCACACAGACTGGATAGTTTTGCAGCAGGGGTTCCACAGTGCTGTTGAAGGGGCCTGAGACCTCCTCAAACCACTGGTCAATGCCGGATAGTCCTGCCAACAGTGGCCCTAAAATTTCGTTGAGCTCGTCAGCCACATCATCAATTTCAGCATTGACCGTAACTCGCAGCGGCTCGACGACATGGTTGAACTCGACTACAATGCGATCGATTTCGGGGTCAATGGCTTCTTGCACCTGCTCAGCCCACCGATCCGTCGTCTGCACCAGAGCGTCAGAAGCACTAGCTAGCTGATCGACCAGGTTATCAAGCCAACGCTCTGTATCCTCAGAGACCTGCTGGGTAAAATCCTGCACGGCATTGCCAAAGGCATCAAACAATTGCTTAGACCAGTCATCCATAGGGCTAGTTGCTCGACTTTTTCAGGGTTTCTAATTCTTGGCGCAGGGCAACTACCTGCTCACGCAGGGCAGCGGTTTGGGCCTCAGTGGGGTTAGCCAGAGGGGCATCGTCATCCAAAATTTCGATGGGTCGGGGCTGCGGTAGATTTTCGGCAGGGGAGGTTGCCCCATCCTGGGCGCGATTGACCATCTCATTCACCAATCGCTGGGCTTCCTCAGCCGTAATCTCGCCCCGCGCCACCAATTCATTGACGATGCCCTGGGTCTGCTCGCGCAAGTCTTTGAGGGTGTCGCCCGCTTTCTCACCCGCGTAGGAAGCGACCCCAACGCCCAGATAAAACGCCTTTTTCACCAAATCTCCAAAACCAGCCATAATTGGCAGCCTCCCCATTGCTCTGTATACACTGCCAGCTTAGAGAAGATGCTGGCCCAATGACTAGGGGCAATGGCACACCATCTCAGGCGGAAAACCCCACCCCCTAGCCCCAGGCTAAGCAAAACTAGCAAAAATGAGGATAGTCAGAAATCTTACGTTACTCTAGCGGCTTAAACGGTGTAGCGAAGTCTCACTTAAGCGCCCAATTAAAAGACCCGGAGTCCACGCCTGTCACAAGCATCCCGTAATGCTGCTACCTTCCGGTCCTGACATGATTTGGGCGTTGCGACCGCATGGGTCCGAGTCATCTCTACTATAACACTTGCCTTCATGACCAACCAACGACTCCAGCAACAAATCGCCTTCGTGGTCGAAATCGACCAGCTCAAGCAGGTTTTGCGTCAAACCCAACTGATGGATGCCTCCCGCCGCGAAAATAGCGCCGAGCACTCCTGGCACCTGGCAATGATGGCCCTGGTGCTGGCAGAATACGCCCCCGCCGGGGTAGATATCCAGCGGGCAATTCACCAGGTGCTCATTCACGATCTGGTGGAAATTGATGCGGGTGACACCTTCTGCTACGACGCGGCCGGGCATGACGGCAAGGCCGATCGCGAACAGAAAGCCGCCGATCGCATCTTTGGTCTGCTGCCAGGGGCGATCGCCCAAGACCTCCGCCAAATCTGGGACGAGTTTGAAGCCCAGGCCACCCCCACTGCTCGCTTTGCGGCCTCGCTAGACCGCATTCAACCACTGCTGCACAACTGGCAAACGGGCGGCGGCACCTGGAAACAGCACGGCATCAGCCGCGCCCAGGTGATGCAGCGAATGGCCCCGGTGGAAAAAGGTGCTCCAGAGCTATGGCCCTTTGTGCTGGAGGTGATTGAAGAGTCGGTAGCAAAGGGGTATTTGACGGCCTGAAAGATTTTAATACCAAATCCTACTTGGCTACCCCTGATTCAGCAGGGCGAATGCCATTCGCCCCTACAGTTCGGCCTTTTGTGAATCGGGGTTATCTGACTCGAATTTGGTATAAGGTTTAGGCCAAACTATGCAGCGACCAAGACCGGCTCATAAAACGGTCGCCATTGGGTAGCCTCATAGCTTCACTGCATGCGATCGATGGTGCGGTACTGAATCGCCTCGGCGATATAGTGGGTTTGCAGATCCTCAGCGCCGTCCAGGTCGGCGATGGTGCGACCGACTTTGAGAATGCGATCCATGGCGCGGGCCGACAGTCCTAGCTTACGCACGGCCCCCTCCAGCAAAGTCTTGCTGGTGTCATCTAGGGGGCACCAGTGCTTGAGGTGGCGGCTCTGCATGTCGGCATTGCATTGCAGGGCAGGCTCACTTTTGAAGCGATCGTGGGCGCGCTGGCGGGCAGATTCTACCCGCAGTCGAACAGGTTCCGAGGCTTCCCCCGGCTGGTGCTGGGTCATCTCTTCGGGCTTAATACGGCTGACCACCACCTGCAAATCGATCCGATCCATCAGGGGGCCAGAGAGACGTGACCAGTAGTTTTCGCGGCTGCGGGGGCTACAGGTGCAGGGCTGCACTGAGTCGCCGTAAAAGCCGCAGGGGCAGGGGTTGGTGCTGGCGATTAACGTAAACTGGGCGGGAAAAACGACCGACTGCCGGGTGCGGGTGATGGTGACGTAGCCATCCTCAAGGGGCTGGCGCAGATATTCCAGCACGTCGCGCTTGAACTCTGTTAATTCATCCAAAAAAAGAATGCCTCGGTGGGCCAGGGAGATTTCCCCTGGCTTGGGGTAGCTACCGCCGCCGACCAGGGAGGGGCCAGAGGCCGAGTGGTGGGGACTGCGAAAGGGGCGCGTATTCACCAGAGTCCCTTTCTCCTTTAATAGTCCAGCAACGGAGTGAATCTGCGTCACATCCAGGGCTTCTTCAAACTGCAATGGCGGCAGAATGGAGGGTAGACGACGGGCCAGCATGGTTTTGCCACTGCCAGGAGGCCCCACGAAGATCAGATTATGGCCGCCCGCAGCGGCGATCTCTAGGGCACGGCGGGCCTGGGCCTGGCCTTTGACGTCTCGCAAATCCAGCGCACCAGCAGCGGAGTTCATGACCAGTGTGGTGTCAACAACCACCGGACTGTGGCCGGAAGGGTGGTTGAGGAAATCCGCGACTTCTGACAGGTGGTTAAAGCTGTAGACCGTCAGCCCCGGCACGACAGCGGCCTCACGCCCGTTGTCGGTGGGTACTACCAGGCCACGAATACCCAATTTTTGCGCGGCGGCGGCAATCGGCAGCACTCCGGCCACCGCCCGCAGGCTGCCGTCGAGGGAAACTTCCCCTAAGAACAGCAGGTCGTCGAGGGCATCGGTGTTCACCTGTTCTGAGGCGGCGAGAATGCCAACGCTGATCGGCAGGTCAAAAATCGGGCCTTCTTTGCGCAGGTCGGCGGGGGTAAGGTTGATCACCACCTTGCGCATGGGGAAGGGAAACCCGGCATTCTTGAGCGCGGCCTTGACCCGCTCGCGCGACTCTTGCACAGCGGTGTCGGGCAGGCCCACGACAACTACGCCGGGCAGGCCACCAGAAATATCGACTTCGACCCCAACTTTGAGGGCGTCGATACCCACCAGCGCTGCGCTCCAAACCCTTGCCAGCATGTTGTGTTATCCTTTGCGATGGCCCCGGACTCTGGGGTTTAGGGTGCCCAGGGGCAGGGGTGCGATCGGCAGTGAAGGGGTGTCATCTGCGATTTGGCTGATTGCGCTCTCGTTGGTCAAGAGAGGTCTAGCGGACTTCTGACACCTCTAACCCCTCGATTGAGCACGTGGGTGTAGATCATTGTTGTCTTCACGTCTTTGATGCCCTAACAACTCTTGCACAGTGAGAATGTCATAGCCATCTTCGAGCGAGTAACGCGATGTGCAACTGATTCATGATGGGTTCACTGAGTAATAATACTGCTGACCTGGAGCCAAGGTCTCGCCTGCTGGTGGTTCAACCAAATCATGACGGTATGGGCAAGGATTTTACGGGCTAAGCGACTGGTCAGATGCCACCGGTTACAGCTGGAGACCCGCTCAATATCAAACCGATGGCTCAGATATTTCCTTATTTCCCAACAGGTCTTATGTCAACGACCGACTGATTTCCTTCTTCAAAGCCAACGATGTGTGGCTATTAGGTATTCTTATCGACAGCGGTATTGAGTATTGCAGCAACATGCTCACCACGAATACCAGTTGTGCCTAACTAGTACTGATAGATCAAGTCTGACCTATTAAATATGCAGATCTTTTCATTTTTATTTGAAATTTCAAGAACTCACACTTCTAAAAGCGATCGCCCATGAACTGGAACTGTATCACCTGGCAAATCCCTATGCCGCTGGTTAAGTCAAAATCAGGGATTTTTCCCACCCGCTTCCCCCCCTTAGGTGACTCTGAAACCCATGTGTGGTTTCTCGACTTAATCGAGCTGCAACAGCAGGAATCTGAGCTGTCTGCGCTTCTTTCTTTAGACGAGCAAAAACGAGCGGCCCAATTCAAATTCGAGCGCGATCGCCTTGAATATACCATCACCCGTGGCATGCTACGCCTTCTCCTGGGGGCTTATCTACAGTCAGAACCCCAGGCTTTCCAGTTTACTTACAATCCTTGGGGTAAACCCAGCTTATCCACCACATGCTTACATTTTAATGTGGCACATTCTCACAATTTTTCCATGATTGCCTTCAATTCGACCTGTTCCCTTGGCGTCGATATTGAATGGATTCGCCCCAATTTTTCAATTCAGAATTTGACTCAGTCAGTTTTAACCGATACCGAAATTCAAGTCTTGTCCGGCTTGCCGTCGAGTTACCAGTCCTTAGCCTTTTTCCAAGCCTGGACTCGCAAGGAAGCATATATCAAAGCATTGGGACAGGGGCTCTCGATTCAACTCAATACTCTTGAAGTAGGCTTTGATCTAAAAGCTGTGGCTCCAGTCAAAGGGGTAGCAGGAGAACGTCATCTTCTTTCTCAGAGAAGTTTTACTCAAGACCATCAACCTCAGACCTCCTTAAGTCTGAAGGATTGGCAACTGATGGATCTTTGGCAAATTGAGGGCTATGCGGCCTGTCTATGTGTGGGCAATCCCTGATTTATGAATTGCTAGGGAGTTATGTTGATTTCTGGTATGTGAAGGGAGAAGAGGATGCATCCCACTTTTGCAAGTTTGGCCCCCTCATCCCCTAACCCTTTTTCCCTCAGGGAGAAGGGGAACCGGAATTTCAAAGTCCCTCTCCCTGAGGAAGAGAGATTTAGGGCAAGGGCTACGCAACTGGGATGCACCCAAAACACTTCACTCTATTGCCATCAACGTAAGACCGCACCCCTTGAACGTTTGGCAGGAGTCGCTACTTGACAATAGATAAAGATCTATGAAAAGAATAGATTCAGTCAATATTTTAAAGTTATTGTTGCTTTTAATACATTTTTCATGAGAATGCTTTTGTTCTTTACGCCTCTATCATAAGTAAGATCTTATACTGAAGCGAATTAGGTTAGTAAATTTGCCTATCGCTTGCCTTCAGATAACTACGAAAAGAGCTGTCATTGTCTAACGAGCCCGAATTAGGCGTCTTCGATTTACTGTGTGCAAATGATTTCCAACCACTTCAAATGCAGTGGTTGCTGTTGTTCTCAGAAGATATATGCCTAGTTCTCTTGGTGAGCTCTAATTTGCGAAATTAAATTATTGTTCAAAACCTTGCCAGTATTGATGTCCATTTGCTGAAGTTCATTAGTCACCTTGATTCATGACTAGTGAATTGATTCCTGCCTAATGGATACAGTCTTTGAGTGTTTAAAGCTTAGTTAATAAATGAATTTAACACATCCTGTGCTTACTAATTGTCAGAATTTCCAATACGCTTGTGTTCATGAGTGGTTTGAAGCTCAGGCTGAGGCTACACCTCACGCGATCGCAGTATCTTTCCTAGAACAATCCCTCACCTACCAGAACCTCAACGAACGGGCCAACCAACTTGCCCATTCTCTTTTAGCGAAAGGCCTGCGTCCTCAGGAGTTAGTGGCAATTTCAATGGATCGTTGCCTGGAACTGATAGTTAGCATTTGGGGTGTGTTGAAGGCCGGAGGTGCCTATGTACCGATTGATCCAACCTACCCACAACAGCGGCAGCAGTACATGCTGCAAAATTCCCAGGCCAATTTCTTATTGACACAAAAACACCTGACCCATTCGGTGCCAGACCATTCGGCTCAGGTGATTTCTGTAGACACCGATTGGGCCGCCGAGATCGCACCCTACCCCAGGCACAATCCGGGACAACCCATTCTCCCCGAACATCCCGCCTATGTAATTTACACCTCTGGCTCTACAGGAGCTCCCAAAGGGGTAAAGATTCCCCATTGCGGCGTCATCAATCATAGTGCAGCAATAACTCAGGCGTTTGAATTGGACAGCAGCGATCGCGTGTTGCAATTCTCCAGCATTAGCTTTGACATCATTGTTGAAGAGCTATTCCCTACGCTGCTTAATGGAGCCACGCTGGTTCTGCGGACAGCCGAAATTTCTACATCTATTCGCCAGTTCATAGAGTTTGTCGCAACTCATGGCATTACGATCCTTAATTTGCCCACTGCCTTCTGGCACGAATTAGTCAACGGGCTAGCCCTCCTACAACTCTCAATACCCCCATCTGTGCGCTTGGTTGTCGTCGGTGGAGAAAAAGCCTCCCGGTTGGCCTACGCAGAATGGGTTCGCTTAGTAGGCCATTACCCCCGCTGGTTGAATACCTATGGCCCAACCGAAACCACAGTTACAGCGACTCTCTACGACCCTATCGAGTCTCAGTACCATCCCGATCAGGGCGAAATTCCTATCGGCAAACCAATCGCCAATGTCGAAGTCTACGTGCTCAATCCAGATTTAGAGCCAGTCCCCTTTGGCGAAGTGGGAGAACTTCACATTGGAGGCCCTGGAGTAGCCATTGGGTATCATAAACTTCCCTCTCGCACTGCCGACAAATTTATCCCTAATCCCTTTAGTGACGATCCCCAGTCTCGGCTCTACAAAACAGGGGATACCGTGCGCTATTCACCCGATAGCAATTTAGAATTTGTTGGACGGGTCGATTTTCAGGTGAAATTACGGGGCTTCCGGATCGAACTGGGTGAAATCGAAACGGGTCTGGAGCAGCATCCCTCAGTGCGGCAAGCGATCGTCTTGGCTCACGAAGATGTGCCCGGAGACAAGTATCTCGTGGGCTACTTAATCGCTCAACCCGATCACACACTTAACTTGAACGACATTCGTGTTTTTTTGCATCAAAAACTTCCTGAATATATGGTGCCAGCGGCTTTTGTGGAAATGGATACTTTTCCTCTGTCGCCGAACGGCAAAGTCGATCGCACCAACTTTCCTGCCCCTCATACACGCAACCAGGGTGAGACTAAACTAGTCGTTGCTCCTTCTAATTCCACTGAAAGCAAGCTATTGGAGATTTGGGAAACTATTCTAGGCATCACCAATATCAGTATTACGGACAACTTTTTTGAATTGGGCGGCCATTCTTTGTTGATTGCCCGGTTGTGCCAGCATATCGAATATCATTTCAATCAATCGCTTCCACCCGCTGCAATTTTTCAGGCCCCAACAGTGGAGCAACTAGCAAGTTTTTTGCAGCATGATCATGGATCTACCATGAGTTCTTCCATGATTGTTATTCAGGCCGGAAATCCTGCAACAACATCGCCTCTATTTTGCATTCATGTGTTGGGAAAAAATGGTATTTTCCTCCGTCCACTGGTTAGTTATTTAGATCCTGCTCAACCCGTTTACGGCTTATCTGCTCAAATGACCGACCGCAAAAATGCACCCCCAAATCAAATCAAGGATCTTGCGGCATTTTATGTGCAAGAGATGCGGATAGTCCAACCTGTGGGTCCATACTTCATAGCCGGCGTCTCATTTGGTGGAGAGATTGTTTTTGAAATTGCTCAACAACTGGCAAGACAAGGAGAAACCGTAGGATTACTGGCCTTGTTGGACACCTATGGCCCAGAAAAGATCAATGCAAAACTCGGAAGAGCATCATCCCACTTTGCTAATCTCTTCGACCAAGGCTTGCCCTACCTGCTGAATAAAGCGCAGCGCCGATGGAATATTATTTGGCAAAGTCTGTTGTACCACTATAACAAGTTAAGTTTGAAGTTAGGCCAGAATTTGTCCTATGAACAGCAGTTCCTGATGATTCTAGAAGAGAATAAGACGGCATCTAAGAAATATATTTACGAGACGTACCCTGGTAAGCTCACTCTCTTTCGGGCAACGGAAGAAGTCTACTATTCCCAGGCTTACTTGGATGAAGGGTTAGGTTGGCGAGATTTTGCAGGCGGAGGGCTAGAGGTTCATGATGTACCTGGAGATCATGTGAATATGTTGCATGAACCCCACGTACAGGTGTTAGCCCAAAAATTTGCTAGTTGTTTGAGCCAAGCTCAGGCAAGTTAGCGCCTTTCCTGAATTCAGTGAACAGCTTCCTTTCTTACAGCCAACCTAAATGGAGCATCAACAGTAGCCAGGGTGTATCCACTTTTTCAAAGAGTATAAGTACTCAGGGGTATCAGCGCTAAGCTAACAGCATCCGTAATGGTATTGGAGTAGGTTCGATGGATGTCGACAAACGCGCTCAAATCCAAGCCGATGTCGAACAGATCGCCAAACCGTTGTATTTAGAGACGAACCCTGCGCATGTCAATACCCTCGGAGGGATAGAATTTATCGTTCAAGCCCATTTACTAGAGTTGGTAGGGCCTGACATCGAACCTTTTTTATCCGCAGCAGCAACAGCGACACAACGCGTGGTGGAGTCCTCTGGCCTGGGTGGGGCTTAACAGCGACTTGATGTCGTCGAAGCCTGCTTATGGCAAGGGGATGTCGATCGAGAAGTCGGCTATTCAAACTAGGATGCATCCCCCTTGAGATAGCTGGGGCAATGTCCTAAACGCTCTGGCTGGTTTGGTTGGTTGTCCCCTGGGTAGTCTAGCGTTGAGGCATTCAGCGCTCGATCGCATTCCCTATGGCCACCACCACAGACATCATCATCATTGGCGCAGGCATTTCGGGGCTGGCCGCCGGATGCTACGCCCAGATGAATGGCTACCGCAGCATTATTATTGAGGCCCACGACCAGCCGGGGGGGCTCTGCACGGCATGGAGGAGCCAGGGCTACATCTTTGACGCTGGCATTCACTACATTTTTGGTACGGGGGAGGGGCAGCCTTTCTACGAGCTGTGGCGCGAGTTAGGTGCTTTTGAGGGCCTAGCATTTACCAACCAGACGGAGTTCATGCAGATCCACGGTAGCCAGGGGGAGGTGCTGCGGGTACATAGCCAGCCCGACGAGCTAGAGGCCCATCTACTAGAGCTGGCCCCAGAGGATGCCAAGCTGATTGCGGGCTTTTGCAAGGGGGTACGCACCTTTAAAAACTTTGACCTGTCGATGTTGCAGCAAAAGCCTAAGTCGCTGATGACGGCGGCAGATTGGGCGCGGCTGGGCAAGCAGGTATTGCCGTTTATGGGGGTGCTGGGCAAGTGGAGTCAGCTCTCTCTAAGAGATCTGGCAGGGCAGGCCAAAAACCCATTTTTGCGATCGGCGATGCCCCACCTGTTTTCCTGGCCCGATGTGCCGGTGATGGTGGGCATGTCGCTGCTGGCCTACTTAGATAACGGCAATGCCGGTTCGCCGGTAGGGGGGGCGATCGCCTTTGCCCGCGCCATTGAGCAGCGCTATCTGGAGCTGGGCGGCGAGATCCACTACTCAGCCCCAGTGGAGCGCGTGCTGGTGGAGAACGACCAGGCTGTAGGGGTTCGCTTGGCCACCACCGAAGAACATCGGGCAGCTCGGGTAATCTCTGCCTGCGACGGTCGCCGCACCATCTTTGACCTGCTCAAAGGCGAGTATATCAACCGCAGGATCGAGAAGCTCTACGACGGGCACCTGCCGATGCACTCCCAGTTTCAGGTGTCGCTGGGGGTGAATATGGATTTTTCGCACCGGCCCCACTGGGTGACGCATTTGCTAGATGAGCCGATCGCGATCGCCAACCAGCCCTACGCCGAAATTGGCGTCAAACACTATGGCTTTGATCCATCCTTAGCTCCTGCCGGCAAGTCAGTCGTAAGCCTCATGGTGACCACCCACTACAGCGATTGGCAAGGGAGCCATGTAGCCCATCCAAACCAAGCGGCAGAGAAGTTAATTGAGCGCATGGAGGAGTTTTACACAGGCTTGGGGGCAGCTGTGGAAAACATGGAGGTAACCACCCCCCTCAGCTACGAAAAACTCACCGGCAACTGGCAGGGTGCTAGCTGCGGCTGGTTGCTGACCAAAGATACCCTGCCGCTGATGATTAAAGGTGTGCCCAAGCGCCTCCCCGGCCTAGCCAACTTCTACATGGTCAGCCAGTGGACTGAGCCGGGTGGCAGCCTGCCCATCGTGGCGCTGTCGGGTCGCAACATGGTCTACGAAATCTGCCGCGAAGATGGGAGAACCTTTGAAACCAACGTGCCCAGCTAAGCCTGCGTGAGTGTTAAGGGCCGAGTCATCAACAGCCCCTCTACGCCCTCATCCTCATCTTCAATTCTCCTCCTCTCGCCAGCATTCTCTCTGGCGGAAGATAATGAAATGCGATCGCACATCAAGCTTCGTTTCAGTCCTTCGCCCATCCTAAAACCCCGCAGGACAATGGAATTAAGGGAACCAGTTGTCAAGAACCATCCCTAAAGGTGCCATGCATCGGGAGGAAGGGCCCATGCTGTTCCTAGCTCTGAACTACCACGACACGTTATATCTCGCGACCGAACTCGGTGCCCTGGTGCTAGTGCTCTTTTTCTGCTGGCTAACACCCTACCTAGAGCACCATCGACCGCCGCCCTAGGTCACCTCGACCCACACCTAATCTGCTTCAGCGATCGGGAGGACACCCCATGTACAGCAAGATTTTAGTCGCCCTAGACAACAGCCTTACCAGCAACGCCTTATTTGACCAAGCCCTTGAGCTAGCTCAGGCCACCGATGGTGCGCTCCTGCTGGTGCACAGTCTGTCAAATCAAGAAGAAAGCAGCCCCCTGCCCATGTCGGCCCAGCTTGACAATATCTACTGGGCTCCCGGCACTGAGCTTGACCTAGAGGCCTGGCGACAAGCCTGGATACGTTACGAAAATGAGAGCCGCGATCGCCTGCGTCGCTATGCCGCCACCGCCAATACGGCAGGAGTCCCCACCGAGTTTCGGCAGTTGATTGGCAACCCGGCGATCGTCATCTGCAAAGCTGCTCAAGAATGGGGAGCCGACCTGATTCTGATTGGCAACCGGGGCCGCACCGGCCTGTCAGAACTGGTGCTCGGCAGCGTCAGCAACCACGTCATGCACCGCGCCACCTGCTCTGTACTGGTGATGAAAGCCAAAACCCCTAGCCCCATCAATACACCTGTCACCGCAGGCGTCACCTAATTCAAATTTCCTCATAGCAGGAGGGTATCCCACTCAGACATCATGAGTCCTATGGACATACATCCGTGCGCCCTAACCAGGGAAGCCTATTGATCTCTACCTAAGGTGCTCACAAAAAACTGCTCTGGCAGCTATTTGGGATCCCATTGAGTTAAAAAACCTATTCCCATATTTAGACAAAAAGTGTAGGATTGCCTTGAAGCAGCTATTTGGGATCCCATCTGCCTAATAAAAGCTTCCCATATCTAGATAAAGGGTGTAGGATTGCCTAAAGTAGCTGTTTGGGATCCCAAGCAAGGCGCAGCCTGAAGAAAACGTAACAATTTGTGATCTTTTTTTCCAATCTCCTTGGGGAAAACAGTGTAAAAACTGTGGAAAACCCTGTCTTTAAAGGGGATAACTTCTTGTCCTCGGAGGACATTGTGCAGCGGCTTCCAAAGGTGTGGAAACCTTAGATCTTTTTCCAGGCTTTTTCCCCAGCGAAGTTAGTAGTGCAGCCTATAGTTGCCAGACTTTTCAAAGGTTATCCACAGTTTTCACAGGCTCTACTACTACGACTATCTTTTAAATTTTCTTATTCCGGAAGGCAGACCTTACTTAACAGGGGCAGCGTTGAGGGGAACAAAAAAGGGTGGTAGGATGAACGCCCAATCGAAAAGTATCTGTTTTCAAAAACGCTATAAACCTTTCAGGCAAAGGGATCCAGCCCTTCAAAATTCTGTAAAAAGAACGGTTTAACCGGGAATCCATTGCAAAGGTGAGATACTGCTAGTACGGAATCAGTCCACCCTCGCAGATGAATCTTCTCGGGTGGCATTCCGCTCTAGTTGCGTTTCTTTTTTGCCGTTGCCATGAAGTTTATCTGCCCCCAGAACGAGCTGAGTGCCCAGCTGTCGTCGGTGAGCCGTGCGGTGTCATCTCGCCCTAGTCGCCCTGTGCTAGCCAATATTTTGGTCAAGGCCGATATCGAGAGTCAGTCAGTTACCCTGGTGGGCTTTGACGAAGTGCTGGGCATTGAAAGCCGCTTTAGCGCCCAGGTCGAAGAACCTGGTACCCTCACCCTGCCCTCTAAGCTCTGGGGCGATATTGTTTCTCGCCTGGCCAATGAAGACATCACTTTAGAATCTGAGGGCGATAGCACGACCGTGACGCTTACGTCTTCCTCTGGGCGCTATGAGGTGCGAGGCCTGAGTGCCGAAGACTACCCCTCCCTGCCTACGGTGGAAGAGGGCGAAGCAATTTCGCTTTCTGCTGATGCGCTGCTCAGTGGCCTACGCGGCTCGCTTTTTGCCACCAGCAGCGACGAAACCAAGCAGGTGCTCACCGGCGTGCATCTGCTCTCTGAAACCGATGCTCTAGAGTTTGCCGCCACCGATGGCCACCGTCTGGCCGTGGTGCAAACCACCGACGAGTCGGCCACCGATACGCCAGTGATGGATGTCACTGTGCCTGCTAAGGCGCTGCGCGAGCTAGAGCGCATGATTCAAGGCTATACCTCTAATGAGCCGGTGGCCCTACGGCTCGATGAAACCCAGGTGCTGTTTGACCTGGGGGCACAGCGTCTCACTACCCGTCTGCTCGAAGGGCAGTATCCTAACTACCGGCAGCTACTGCCGAAGCAGTTTGCTCGCCAGGTGACGGTCGATCGCAAGGGGTTAATGTCGAGTCTGGAGCGTATTGCCGTGCTGGCCAGCCAGAAAAACGACATCATCAAAATTACACTCAACCCCGGTGATCAGAGCATTGCCCTCTCGGTCGAAGCGCAGGAAGTCGGCAGCGGTCGCGAAGAATTGCCCGCCCAGGTGAGCGGCGATGAGTTAGATATTGCCTTTAATGTGCGCTATCTGCTCGATGGGCTGAAGGCGTTTGACACTACCGAGGTGCAAATGCAGTGCAATGCGGCCACCAGCCCAGCGGTGTTTGTGCCCCTGGGTGAAACCAAGATTACCTACCTAGTCATGCCCGTGCAGATTCGGGGGTAGGTTGCAAAGAATGGCTCAGTATCAGTTCTTTGCAAGAAGAGTTCGATTAGTTTTGCTGAAAGGAGGAAAACCAGCTTTAAACAAAAGGGCAACGAGCAAGAGCTTCTACCTTCTTGCAACGTTGCCCCAATGAATTTGGTATTAGGCAGGCTCAGACATCTCAAGGCGATCAACCTAAGTCTGTAGCTTTGCCAACCTAGTAGAGCTTTAGAGGTGTATACCCCCAATGCATATAGGGCAGCATATCATGCTGTACCTGCTTTATGCAGCGAAGTTTTATACCCTCAAAAGTCTCTCTAGAAACAACAAGTTGAAAAGTTGTTCATTTTTGGAGAGAAAATTATGGCTAAGAGAAAGTGGAAAAAGTACGATGAGATCTATGCTGATTTTGAGCAAGAATTTCTTGATCATTTGCGTAGACGCTCAACCCGATTATTTTTGCAGGATGTTTGTAGGCCTGAGCTAATGGAGGCAGCGAAAGATTGGGCTATTTCAAATCATGTCAATCCTCGAAAATTGTGCTCCCAAGTACACGACCAGATAAACCTTAAGCTCCAAGGTCTGACATCTAAGAAAATCAGGCGTTTACTTGAAATTGGAGATAGAGAGCTGATTCGAGATTTTTTCGATATAGGTGTTCTCAACTGGTATTCTTTGATCAATGTTGCCGCTGCTAACCTTATCAAACAAGGGCTTGACCCATTGATTTCGGTTGATCAAGCCTGTAAGAATTGTTTAC
>JANPIO010000351.1:0-15748 GCA_031425055.1 Phormidium sp. VAR_61_metabat_6 | reverse complement strand
TCCCGACTTTTTCAGACATCACGAGATGACGTTGAGTACGTTAAAGTCCCTCGTCCTATCTTCGACACCTGGACCGAGTTACTTTGCCATGCCGCTTGATTGGATAAAGTCGAGCTTAGAGGGCATTTGAAAAGTGAGTTGCTGTAGTTTTAGTCACCGGCTGATCCCCTCTGCCCCCCTTAAAAAGGGGGGTAAAAGTCCCCCTTAAAAAGGGGGACTTAGGGGGATCTTCACTTTTGATACAAGAAGTAGGACGTTTCAAACATCCTCTTAATGCTAAAAGGCCCATTAAGGTTTTGGTCGGGTGATCTGGATGATCTTATCAAAGTTAAAATCCTCCAGCCAATAGGTCACTGTTTTAACCAGAGGGGTATGAGTTATAGGCAGCTGGGCCAGAAGCTCCAGTATGGGACGATCAGCTCCTTTCACGGCCAGCTCGTGCAGGTGCTGAATCCACTCCGGGGGCATGGCCGCTAAAATCTCCCCCAGGGCCTGGGGCGACAGCGGCTCTGCGTCCACAGGCCCTGGGGGAGATTGAGCCGACTGGTCAAGCGATTGATAGAGGTAGGTGATGGACAAATGCTCGGCCAGTTTTTCCAGCAGCAGGCTAAATTGAATGGGCTTACGCAGAAAGTCGTCACAGCCGATGGCGATCGCATTGGCTTTGGTTTCCTCAAAGGGGCTCGCCGTGAGGGCGAGAATTTTGGTGCGGTTTAAGTTCTGCCGATCTAAAGCAGAGTGCGCCGGGCCGGGCCGGGGCACTCTGCTGGGGCGGGGTCGTCCCTGGGCTTTTGCTTGGTCGTATTCAAGGGCGCGGATGGTTTGGGTAGCCTTCACGCCATCCACGATAGGCATCCGCAGATCCATCAAAATCAGGTGGGGCTGCCACTGTTGCCACAGGGCAATGCCCGCCTTGCCATCCTTGGCGCAGCAGAGTTCAAACCCCAACGGCGTTAGCAGCTCCAGCAGCAGCTGGCTATTTTCTGGCTGGTCTTCGACGATCAAGATGCGGTAGGTGAGCTGATTGGGAGCTAGGCCAACAACCCGCCCTCGCAGGGCATTTGAGGCGGGAGGCAGAGCCTCGGAGAGGACGGCCCGAATGTTAAATTTGAACTGGCTGCCCTGCCCCAGGGTACTCTGCACAGTGATGTCGCCACCCATCAGACGAACAAATCGGCGGCTGATCGCCAGCCCAAGGCCGGTACCAGCCTCACTGTGATCTCTGGCATTGACCTGGGTAAAGGGTTGAAACAGTTGATCCAATGCCTCATCGGCTATGCCGATGCCGGTGTCTTCGATCTCAAAAACCAGGGTGACGGGATGGGAGCGCAGCGGGTGAACCCGCACAGTGACGCTGCCAGTCTCGGTGAATTTGATCCCATTGCCGACTAAATTCAGCAAAATTTGCCGCAGTTTACCCTCATCGGTGGCAATGTACTGGGGTAAGTCATCGGCGGTTTGAATGATTAGGTGTAGCCCCTTGGCCTTGGCCTTGGCCTGCACCATGGCGTCCAGGTCTTGCAGCAGGTGATGTAGGTCAAATCGCGTTTCGTGCAGCTGAATTCTGCCCGCCTCAATTTTCGACATTTCTAAGACATCGTTGATCAGCCCCAACAGGTGCTGCCCGCTGCGGTTGATAATTTTGAGGTGGTTGCGATGCTCAAGGTGAAGGGACTGATCGTGGCCCATGACCTGGGCAAACCCGAGAATGACGTTCAGCGGCGTGCGCAATTCGTGGCTCATGTGAGCCAGAAAGTCTCCCTTGGCCCGACTGGCGGCAGCGCTACGCTGGGCCTCGCGCAGGGCAGCGGTTTTGGCCCGCTGTAGGGCAGCTTCGGCCTGTTTGTGCTCGGTGATCTCCTCTAGCAATAGCAAAATGCCAGGGGTGGGCGGGGAAGTGGGGGAAAGGTTAAAGGGCACGGAGACAGGTAAGGGCTGTAGACTGAGATCAAACCAGCAGTTGTTTCGATGCAGATCGCTGTACCGGCTAGTGTTCCCTGTTTTGAGCTGTTCTAGACTGGTTTGCCACTGGTCGGTGCTCAGCCAGTGGGGCACCACCGCCGTCTGAATTGGGCTGCCCACTTCAATAGCAAAGCGCTGCTTGGCCACGGGGTTGCAAAACCAGACTAGGCCATCGGCATCGGCGGCGAGCAAACCGACGGGCAGGGTGCGGGCGATCGCAATTTGCATAGCCTGAGAACGCCCCAGCTGCTGAGCCAGATCGGCCAGCTGAGCCACCTGGGGAATCGCCCCCCGAGGCCGAGGTAGCGGTGGAGCCGGGTTCCAGGCCACCCCGGTGGTGTGCGTGTGGCTGAGTAAGTCTTGGTGGTACTCTTGCCACAGCTCGGTCACCTGACGCCGCAGCAGATAGTCTTCTCGCAGGCGATCGCTGAGGGCGGCCAGAGCAGCGGTGGCAATAAACAGGCCGATGGGGGCCGCCGTCGGCAGCCAGTAGTGGGACTGAAACAGCAGCAGGCTGAGGAATCCCCAGCTGCTGCATAGCCCGGCGATGGCGGCAAGCTGCTGGGAAGTGTTCCACCGGGCCATTAGCCAGCTAAGGCCAGGGGCACTCAGCAGCAGCACCAGCCAGAGGTAGTGGCTGCCCAGGGGCCGCAGGGCGTTGTTGTGCAGCAGGTTGTGCATGGCCGTGGCCTGCAGGTAGACGCCGCTGGTGGGCGGGTTGCGATCAAAGGGAGTGACGAGAGGATCAAGCCCGGTTGCTGTGGCCCCAGCGATCACAATTTTGTTTTGTAGAGCCGTGGTGGGAATGCGGCCCTGGATCACATCGGCAAAGGAGTAGGTATTAAACTCAGCGGCTGGCCCAGGCCAGTTCAGCCACAGGAGTTGATCAAAATTGGGGCGGGCAACTGGCTCCGCCACCAGACTGTAGGCCTGGAGAGCCGCTACGGCCAAAGCAGGCTGGCCCCCTCGCAGGAGGGTAATGTGGCGCACTAACCCATCGGTTTCTTCGCGCCGCATAATATGGCCGGTGGCGATCGCCGCCTGTTCAAGCTCTGGCACCGGCAGCAGAGGAAGATTGTCGGCGTCCCAAGCCTGGGCCAGCACCGTCACCCCCTGGCGCTGGAGGGCCTGGGCCAGCTCAGCGTCATCGTCGCTGGGCTCTGACCAGAGCACCGCTATGGCCACAACGCTGGCCCCCTGACGGGTCACCTGGTCGAGGAGCTGGCTGTAGTAGTGGCGCGGCCAGGGAAACCGCCCTAGCTCCCGAAGGCTGGCGTCGTCGATGGCCACGACGACCAGGCGCTCGTCTGGCGGTTGTGGCCCCCGGAGCTCAAAGAGACTGCGGTAGGCCATCTGTTCTAGGGGCTGAAAGGCTTGCCCCTGCAACAGCAGGGCGATGATCACCGCTGCGATCGCCCCTGGGAGCAGCCGCCATAGAGATTGAGCCAGGCGCTTATCCATGGCCTGCGGTCCTGGTCAACTCCAGGATTTGATCAAAGCGAAATTCCTGCGCCCATTGGGTGAGCGCTTGAATCAGGTCTGCCTCGGGCACAGGGATCTGAGCAATCAACTGCAAAACTTGAGTGTCTCGCCCCAGTACCGACGCTTGATGGAGCTGATCAATCCAGTCCCGAGACTGCCTCTGGAGGGTCAGGCTTGCCGGTGAAGGGGCCGCCAGATCTCGATAGGTCTGTCTATCTGGGCTGGGCGGGACCGCATAGACGTAGGTGAGTCCTAGGTGCTGGGCCAGTTTAGCCAACAGCTCCTGTTCTTGAAAGGGCTTACTAATAAAATCGTCACAGCCCGCCTCTAGAATAGCCGTCCGCTCTTGGTCAAAGGCACTGCTGGTAACTGCAATAATTTTGGCAATCGGGTGGGTGTTGGCATCGGTTAGGGGTTCGACGACCATCCCAGCCTCTCGCTCGCGAGCACGAATCTGCTGGATAGCCCCATATCCATCTAGAATCGGCATGCGCATGTCCATCAAAATACCATGGGGGCACCACTCAGCCCACAGCGCGACGGCCTCCTGACCGTGGTTAGCAACCCGTAAATCAAAGCCCAGGGGCTGCAGAAGCTGGAGGAGTACCTGCTGATTTTCCCAGTAGTCTTCGACAATCAGCAGACGGCAAGGCAGATGCCTGGGGTGAACCCCGACAATCGGCTGAGCGAAAAAGGTCGTAATGGGTGCCTCCACCACAGCTAGGGTGACTGGAATTTGAAACCGAAAGCTGCTGCCCTGACCTACCGTACTCTCGACGGTAATGGTACCGCCCAGCAGCTGCGCAAACTTTTGGCTAATGGTAAGCCCTAGCCCCGTGCCCTCGTTGTTTTTTTGCTCCGTGCTGGTCTGCACAAAAGGTGTGAACAAGCGGGGCAAGTCGTCTGGGGCAATACCTGGGCCAGTGTCTTCAACCTCAAAGCGGAGGGTAATGGGAGCAGATGGGTCGTTGTTGGCGGCGGCGTTTATGCGCAGAACAACATGGCCCTGGGTCGTAAATTTAATCGCATTCCCCAGTAAATTGAGTAAAATCTGGCGCAGCTTACCCTCATCAGCGGTGATGTATTGGGGCAATTGGGGCGATCGCTCAACCGTAAGCTGCAAATCTTGGTAAGTAGCTTTGAAAGACAGCATCTCATAGATGTTGTCTAGCAGCTGATAGAAATCGAAGTCGTGGGGCTGAAGCTTTAGGCGACCCGCTTCAATTTTAGACATCTCTAGAACGTCATTAATCAAGGTGAGCAAATGCTGACCACTGCGATTAATAATCGTCACACAGTCCTGAACAGATTCAGGCAGATTGGGCACGTGATTGATAATTTGAGCAAAGCCGAGAATGGCATTGAGGGGAGTGCGCAGTTCATGGCTCATGTGGGCCAAGAAATCACTCTTGGCACGGCTGGCCACTTCTGCCGACGACTTGGCTTTTTCTAGGTCTTGAGCCTGTTCTTGAGCCTGGGACAGCAGCAGCACCATGGTTTCTTCTGACTGCTTGCGCTCCAGCTCTGCGCCGGCTCGCGCCGCAAAAATTCTCAAAATTTGCTCAGAAAAATCTCTGTCTACCATGGGGCGAATGTCTAATACCTTTAAATGCCCGATCACTTCTCCCAAGGCATTAGTTAGAGGCATGCCTAAATAGCTCTCCACCCCTAAATTAGCTAGATGCTCATGCTGAGGAAATCTAGCTTGAATAGAATCTTGATAGTAAATCACCTCCCCAGCCACCACGCGTTCGCAGGGAGTGCCCGCCAATGCGTACTCAAAGTTGTCGCCAGACCGATCGCCCTGCCAAAAGGCCAAGGTACGACTTCTACCGCTATTTGGGCCGGTCATCTCAGCGACAAAAGCATAGCGAACACCCAACACCTCCGCCAGATGGCGCACTAACAAATGAAAAAAATCTTGGCTTGTCTTGGTGGCCGTACCCTCTACCGTTAACCGCAGCGCCTGCTCCATTCTTTTATAGCTGCCAATATCTGTAGCCACACCCAGGGATAGTATTGTCTGCCCATCAACAGCTTTAATGGGCTTTTTAATAGTTTTGAACTGATAAATCTGGCCGGTTTTTGAGGTTACGTCTTCTTCGATCACCTTTGTCTTGCCAAGGCTAATAACCTCGCGATCGTCTTGCAAAAAGTGCTCAAGTTCGACTAGGTTTGGATTAAAATCCGCATCGGTTTTACCAATCAAGTCTTGAACCGTAGTGCCGTAGAGATCGGCCACGGCCTGATTGGCCAAAACAAACCGACCCTGCCAGTCCTTGGCAAATATTAGATTGGGTGGGTTGTCAATCACGTTGCGGAGAAACTCCTGCTGCCGCTGCAGGGCAAGTTCCGTCTGATGATGCTTTTGGGAGAGTTGAAAGTGTTCTTGGTGTAGAGAGATAGCTGCTGCCGCTGCGCTCAACAGGTTAATTTCTAAAGAATCCCAGCTGTAGTCTGACGCGCAGTTGTCAAAACCAATAAAGCCAAAGAGCTTTCCTCCTACCATCAGAGGCAAAATCAGAATGGCCTGAATCCCTTGGGGCTCTAGCACCAGGCGTTCAGATTCTGGAAAGTCGGCCACACGGCCATGAACACTCTCCCCCAGTGACAGAGAGGCTGCCCAGCGCGGAAAAAACTCTGAGTAGGGCAGGTTTTGCAGCAGGGGATTGTCAATTTCGGCGGAGATGCCCTCGGCACACCACTCGGCTCGCTGACTCATGAACATACGGCCAGCGGCATCCCAATGATTTTCAAATAGATAAACCCTAGAGGCCCCGGCCACAACCCCCAGGTGCGCAAGAACCTCTTGATAGTAATGGTGATGCCCCTTGGTGGCCAGCAGCAGCCGTTGAATTTTGACCAGGGTGGCCAGATAGCGTTCCCGCTTTTCTAGGGCGGCTTCGGCTTGTTTGCGGCTGGTGATGTCTGTGCAGACACCCACAACTCGGATGGGGTTGCCAGCGTCATCCCACACCCCTAAAACCCGATCAAACAGCCAACGGTAGCTGCCATCCTGACATTGAATTCGATATTCCTGGATTAAATCAGGTCGACTGCGGTCAAGGTAGGCGGCTTTGGCCGCCAGGACGCGATCGCGATCTTCGGGGTGCAGCAGTTCTGCCCACTGTGATCGGGTATTGGCAAACTCGTGGGGCTGATAGCCCAGCATGGCCTTAAAGCGATCGGAATAAAACCCGTCACCCGTCACCAGATCAACATCAAAGATGCCGTCATGGCTGGCTTGAATAACCAGCTGCCAGCGGGCTTCGCTCTCTCTGAGGCTGGCCTCAGCACTTTTGCGAGCGGTTACGTTTCGCTGTACCCCAAAGTGGCCAGTGATGTTGCCTTGCTCGTCATACAGGCAAATATAGTCACCCTCAATCCAGATCGGAGTGCCATCCAGTTTGCGCTCTTGGGTCTCGACGTGCAGTTGACCGGCATCAAAAAACTGTCGCCAAATCTGTCGCCCATGCTCTAGATCGTGGGCAAAAAGATCGGCTGGGGTCAGCCCGATAAATTGCTCTCGGCAAGCACCATACTGCCTCAGCATGGCATCGTTGATTTTAGTGATGCGCTGGTGGGTTAAGACATAGTCCAGAGTGCTGTCTTTATCTATGCTGTCGTTCCACAGAACAGGTTGGTCAAGCATCATGAAGAAAAACCCATCTAGGGACTGAGTGAAGAAAAGCTCCAGGTGGGCTTTTGTCTGCTGAAGCTCTCGCAGCATGGCTCGCTGCTCGGGTTCAGCTAAGGGAGATCGCTCCCGCAGGCCAGGGGTCGGGATAGACGGCGACGGAGGCGGCTGATGGTCGGTAGTGTCTAGGTGCTGTTGCCACAGGCTCCTTAGGGTAATCAGACCTACGGGTTGCCCGCAGTTGTTTACCACCGCGATCGCCGGGAGCGGTTGCTGGTCAAAGTGGGCCGCGATCGCAGCCCTAGAGCCCAGGTCTGATTGCCGTAATGCTGGAGCGGGCTGGAGGTGTGCTGATAGGGCCTGGCTAGAGGTGCCGAGGCCCCTTGCCGCCAGGCGCAGACCATCGCGCTCGGTCAATAAACCAAGGTAGCGGTGACTCTCCGGCTCAACCACCACTAGGCAGGGCTGCGACACCTGGCTGAATTGGGCGATCGCCTCTGCCACGGTGGCCGTGACCACGATGGTCGCTACCGGATGTTCAATCACCTCGTAGAGAGCATCATCCATAGGCTAACCTCACCAGCTCCGGCCTAAAATACGCTGGGTAATCGCCACAATAGGGTCAAACTGAAAATTTTTGTTCCAGTCAGAGAGCACCTGGGCCAGGGGCTGATACTCCTCGGGGATCTGTTGAATCAATGCTGCAATTTGCTGATCAAACCCCTGCATAGCCGCCCGGTGAAGCCGGATTGCCCAGTCCAGAGGCAGTCCCTGATCTAGCGCTTCAGTCATTAGGGCTTCGGCCATCTCAGGGGCCATGGTCGAAACCGTAGACAGCCCCCCCTCCAGCAGCTCCGGCTCAGGGGAGTGAGCCAATAGCGACCCATTTAGGGCCACCGCTGCCCTCTGAACCGGCAGGGAAAATCTGACCTGGGTACCCTGCCCTGGACTGCTTAAAAGGTTGATTTGCCCCCCCAGAGCCTGGATGTATTGGTGGCTGATATAAAGGCCCAGGCCCAGCCCCTGCTTGGGTTGAAGCCCCGTCTCGGATTGGGTAAAGGCCTGAAAAAGCTGGTTGACTTCGGCGGAGTGGGGAATGCCGCAGCCGGTGTCGCCCACCTCAAAGAAGATCACTGGGGCAGGTTGCCGATCGTGGTGTTCGGACTGGGCAGCGGAGGAGCCGCTCTGCCCATGACTAGCCTCTAGGCTGACCCGTAGGTTAATTTGGCCTGCACTAGTAAACTGGATCGCGTTTTTTAGGAGCTGAATAAGAACCTGACGCAGTTTGCCATCGTCGGAGTAAACATGTTTGGGCACCTGAGGAGCGACCATTAAATTAAACTGTAGGCCCTGCTTCTCAGCTTGGGGCCGCCAGTCAGATACCATGTCTGCCAGCAGGGCGTGCAGATTGAAATTTTGTTGGTTGAGGGCAATGTGAGCCGCCTCGTCTCGAGTCACCGCTAGCACTTGATTGATCATGTTAAGAAGATGCCGAGCACTGGTATAAACACTCGCCACGTAGTCCTGGTGATCCGCAGTAAGGGATGAATCGTTGACCATCAAGCTTGAAAAACCCAGGATGCTGTTTAGGGGAGTTCTGAGTTCGTGACTCATACGGGCAATGAAATTACTCTTAGCTCGGTTAGCAATTTCTGCAATTTCTTTGGCATCTTGGAGGGCAGCGGCTGTGCGTCTGTGGGCTTCAATCTCTTGCTGAAGCTGCTGATTTTGCTGAGTTAGCTGGTCTTGTAGGCGCTGAATGGTCAGCTGATGGGCAATGCGGGCCAAGATTTCTCCGGTCTGAAATGGCTTGGTGACATAGTCAGCACCGCCCATTTCAAAGGCCTTGACTTTATCTAGCACATCATCTAGAGCGCTTAGAAATATGATGGGAATATCCGCTGTTCTGGGGTTAGATTTGAGCCGTTGGCAGACTTCATAGCCGTCTAGCGCAGGCATACGAATATCGAGCAAAATCAGATCAGGGGGACAGGATTCGACGCTAACCAAAGCCATTTCACCGTTGGTGACGCAGCGCACTTTGTATCCCAGCGTCGATAGGCTGACCGACAAAACCCGCAGGTTATCCGGAGAATCGTCTACGACTAGGATGTTACCTTTGTAAGTATCTGCTGAGGCTGAGTTCATCTAAGTCAGGGGTGGATTAAAGCCGTGGGCATTGAAGAATAGGCGACTGCCAAGCTACAGATTTTGCTACGGCCAGCCTAACCTGATAGATGAAGGGGGAGGCTGTTTACCAATACCCGTGAACCCTTTGGGCCCCAGGACGACAGCAGGCGATAACTACCGTAACCTACCACCCACTTCACACTGTAGATAAAGAATGTGACATCTCTGTGAAAGCATGGCGATTGGTCGAGGTGGGCATCTTCGTTCTCAGATCGACACAGCGCTATTCGCCGTCCCACTGAAGAACCAGGGCGATTTGGTCGCCCAGCAGGCCAGGGTCAAAGGGTTTGCTCATAATCGCCTGCGCTCCTAGCTCGGCGTACCGCTGCTCTGAGACAATGCCTCCGGTCGCCGTCAGCATAATGACCGGGATCAACTGCGTTGCCGGGGTGTTCTTGAGGCGCTCAAGGGTCATCAGCCCATCGATGCCGGGCATAAGGACATCCAGCAAAATGACGTCGGGCTGGGCTTCAGTTGCGATCGCCACCCCCTCTTCTCCAGAACCGGCGGTGAGCACCTGCCACTGCTTCAGAGTTTGTAGACTGACCTTAGCGATCTCACGAATATCATCTTCATCATCGATCACCAGAATTTGTTTCATGCACACACCACAGTAGCCACAGCATCCGCATCTATCTTTAGTAGTAATTATGGACAGCCTTGGCCATCTGACTATCGCGAGCTTGCCTTTGTACACATGAAGATACAAAGGCAGTGCCTATCCAACCTCAGATCACCCGATTGAACGGGCTCGGGCTTTGTCGCTAGCACTGTGTCCACGGGGATGTCACATTGGCTTTCTATGCTGTTGGTCAAATTGGTTCACAGAATGATCGTGACCAACCTGCGGCCCACGGGCTATATTTTTCACTGATGATTTGCCCCCGTGATTCACCCTTTCGTTATTCAAGAAGACTTAGTCTCCCGCTTTCGCTACTGGAATGAGAGTATCCAGGAGGGCATGTATTTCAATAACGACCTCTATACTTACTTTCGGTCTTTTTCAGCGGCTCACCGCTTAAACGCCTATGCTGCGGCCTATGAGCAGATTGAGCAGGGAAATACTGTTTGCATTACGGTCTCTGAAACCTGTTACATAGTTTGGCTTTGCCTACGCGCCCGTGCACTCGTAAAAAGCGTTAGTGGAAACCTTGACGTTTCTTCAAACGATCGGGCAATTAGGGAAAAAGAAAGTCTGCCTGGCCAGTTAGAGGCTCTCGATGACCGAGATATCGTACAACCCCGTTCCAAAAAGGGCCAACCTGTCGGGGCGTAGGCGTAGCCGAGCAGGGGCTCTAGGCCCTTCGCCCTGCTGAATCGCGGGGAGCCAAGCAGAATTCAGTACCATTCCTCAAGTTAGCCACGTTAAGCCAGTAACGTCGAGATGTCTGCTCCGGCGGCTAGCTTTTGCCTAGCCATGGGATGGTTTGCGCCAGGTTTGCAGAAGACGATGGCATTCGATGCGGTTGAAGATGCGCGCGATCACCTCAGGTTCGGTAAAGGGCTTGGCTACGTAGTCGTCAGCTCCAGAACTATAGAGTTGAAGCACGACCGCTGGTTCCCGTTGGGCGGTGAGAAACAGAATTGGCAGGCCGTTCCAGGTGTCGTGGTTGCGGATGAGCTTGCAGAGGTCAAGGCCGTTCAAATTGGGCATATCCACATCTAGAATGAGCAGGTCTGGCACCTCCTGCTCTAAAACGCTCCACACCTGGAGGGGATCACTCAGCGTTAGGGGCTCAATTCCCCAACGGGAGAGCATGGTTTGCAAGGTAGCCAAAATAGCCCCATCGTCATCGATGGCGAGTACTTTCAGCGGCGGCGGGGTTGTAGCGGTGAGCGGCAGAGAGGGGTCGGCGGGAGGCGCTGGCGGGGGAGTGGGCTTTAGCTCTGGTGCCGACTCCGTCGGTAGCTGGGGGGGGTGCTGCAATTCCTGCTGAAGGGCCGCCACCAGAACCGCGAGCTGATTGACCGCCGCTGGGGCAGCGGGGTTTAAGCCCTGCTCGATCGACTGGGCGAGGCGGGAGCCTGCCGCAAAGCCAAACATGCCCAAAGAGCCTGATAGCTTGTGGGCGTCGGCCAGGGCACTCTGGCGTAGGGGCTCGGGCAGCGGCCCCGATCGCAGGGCATCTACCGCCTGCTCCAGGCTGGCCAACCGCTGGAGCATGGGCGGCTTAAATTTGTCCCACAGAGCGATCGCGGCTTCTCGGGTCTCATCCCTCAGGGTGGCCTTTTGAGAGTCGGGGGGAGTAGCCGTGGGGGGCTGGAGCCGATAGCCCATGCCGTACACCGTATCGATGACGGTCTCGGCCCCGACCGCTTTAAGCTTACGCCGCAGCCGTTTGATGTGAGTTCTAACCGTTTCCTCGCCGGGGGTCGCGTCAAAGTTCCACAGGTGCTCAAGAATACTGGTGCTGCTAAAAACCCGCTGGGGATGCCGCAGAAACAGCTCTAGCAGACTGTATTCCTTGGAGGACAGGGACAGCAGGTGCCCCTGGTAGGTCACCTCACAGGTGCTGGGGTCAATGCATAGCCCCCCCGATTGCAGCACGGGGTGGTGGAGCGTACCGGGGCGGCGCAGCAAGGCCCGGATGCGGGCGGCTAGCTCGCTGAGGGTGCAGGGCTTTACCAGATAATCGTCGGCACCCGCATCGAGACCTACCACTTTGGCTGAGCTGTCGCCCTGGGCAGTGAGCAGCAAAATGGGATTGCCATACTGGGCTTGGCGCAGTTTTTGACAGAGCCGAAGGCCGTCGAGCTTGGGCAAATTGATGTCTAACACGATCAGATCGTAGGCAGCAGCCTGGGCGTAGTCCCAGCCGGCCTCGCCATCTAGGGCCACATCTACGGCGTAGTGTTGCGATCCTAAAAAACCGCCTAGCTGCTGGGTTAAAAGCTCGTCATCATCTACCAGTAGAATACGCATGCCCTGTCTCCATAGTGCTCTGATGCCTTTTAATCCCAAATTCTCTCGGTCTACCCCCGATTTGTAGGGGCTTTGCAGTGTGTCATGCGCTGTAAGGTTGTGCCCTACAAGGTATCGGTTTGGCATCGGGGTTTTGTGGGTCGGATTGGGTCTGGGCATCGCTACCTCAGATCGTGAGCTGTAGTTAGCTGCATCAGAACCTCAAACTTATAGTCTCGCAGTAGCTGGGTAAGGCCGGCTGTCAGTGCCCCGTGCTCAGGAGGAATTTGCTGAATGAGCTGGGCGGCTTCGGCGCTGTCGCACAGCACGGAGGCCCGGTGTAGGGCGCTGACCCAAGCGGGGGGCATCACCTGGAGGGTGCTAGCGTTCAGACGGTCGCTCGACGGTTTTGGCGGGAGCGCCGGGGCCCCTTGGTCAGCGTAGCAGTAGCGCAGACCTAGGTGATCGGCCATTTTGGTGAGCAACAGATTGAGCTGAACGGGCTTGCTGACAAAGTCTTCACAACCTGCGGCCAGGGCCTGGTCACGCTGCTCGCGGGAGGCCTGGGCCGTTAGGGCAATGATCACTGGCCCAAAGCCATCGCCACGCTCTTGGGCTTCGGCGCGAATCCGACGGGTGGCCTCGTAACCATCAATTCCTGGCATCCGCAAGTCCATCCAGATCAGGTGAGGGTGCCACTGTCGCCAGCGGGCGATCGCATCGGCTCCGTTGGGGGCTTCCTCCACGGCTAGCCCCAGTTGGGAGAGGGCGGCCACCAAAAAGCGGCGGTTTTCGGGCTGGTCATCGACGACCAAAATGCGGTAGGTCGGCTGCCCTGGTGCGAGGCCAATCACCGAGTCTAAGTTGTCGACGACGGCCACGTCTGCCGCCTCAGCTAACCGGAGGGGCAGGGTAAACCGGAAGCGGCTCCCCTGCCCCAGCTTGCTATCGACGGTGAGGTCTCCCGCCATCAGATGGACTAGACTGCGGCTGATGGCCAGGCCCAGGCCCGTGCCTTCGAGGGAAGCTTTGCCAGCTTTGGCCTGGATGAAGGCATCAAAAATGGTGGTGAGTTCCTTTGGGGCGATACCGGTGCCGGTATCTGCAACGGTAAACGTCAGGTGGGCTTGGGGTGGAGTGACTTCCGAATCTGGGTCTAGCTTTAGGTCTGGCTCGGGGTCTGGCGTTGGGCCAGAGAGCCGGTCAACCCGCAGCGTGATGCCTCCGACCTGGGTAAATTTAACGGCGTTGCCCAGCAGATTGATCAACACCTGGCGGAGTTTGTTGGGGTCAGCCACGATGTACTGGGGCAGGTCGGGGGCCAGGGCCAGGGTAAAGGCCAGATCTTTATCTTCCGCCCGCTCCTGGAACATGGCCTGCAGGTCGTAGAGCAAGCTGAGGAGATCGATGCTTTCAGGCTCGAGGGTGATACGGTTGGCTTCAATTTTAGACAGGTCGAGAATGTCGTTGATTAAATGCAGCAGATGGTCGCCGCTGCGCTGCATGATGCGGATATATTCTCGCTGCTGAGCCTGGAGGGAGGGGTCGGCGTTGAGGATTTGGGCAAAGCCGAGAATGACGTTGAGGGGGGTGCGGAGTTCGTGGCTCATGTTGGCCAAAAACTCGTCTTTGAGCCGGGTGGCGCGGCTGAGATCTTGGTTGGCGATCGCCAGTTCTCGGTTGCGATCGCTCAACTGCTGCTGGGCGCACTGGCGATCGCCTAGCTCTTGCTGTAGCTGGTTAAAGATGGTGACTTGTTGAATAGCGATCGCCAGCTGGTTAGCGATCTGCTGCAACAGCTGCGCCTCAGTATCTTGCCAAACTCGCTGCGTCTGACAGGCGTGCATCACCAGCACGCCCCAGAGCTGGTGGTGGCTGCCCGGGGCAAGCCAGCGATCGCCTGTGGCGGTGCGCACCTCCTGCAAAATGGGCGCCACCACCTTAGATTTGATCTGCCCAGTCTCGGAATACTCCACGAGGCAGTCAGTCCAGATATCAGCCATCACATCGGGCACAATGCGCGGCTGCCCTTGCCAATAGAGGTCAAGAATCTCCTGCGACCAGACCTCATCCTCCCATTGCATAGCCTTTAAAGCGGGAAAAGGCTTTTTGACGACCTCTTCCACAATTTGACTGCGGCCATCGCCAAACACTCGAAACACAATTGCCCGATCGCACTGAAAAATCGCCTGCACCTGGCGCGTGACAATGCTTAAAATTTCTTCGAGGTCGAGGGATTCGCGGATCTGCCGCAGGATGACACCCAGGGCCGTTTGCTGATACAGCTGCTGGGCAATCTGGGCCTCGGCCCGCTGCCGCACCTGGAGCTCTGACTGGAGTTGTTGGTAGAGCAGCGCCTGTTGAAGCGCGATCGCCAGCTGGCTGGCCAGTTGCTGGCCCAAATCGATATCCGACTGGAGCCACTGGCGCGGCTCACGGCACTGATGAATACACAGCAGCCCCCAGAGATTATCGCCACAGAGCAGGGGCAGCACCAGGCTGGCCCGCACCTGAAACTGGGCCAAAATGTCGGTGTGGCAGGTAGTGAGATCGCCGCTGTAAATATCGCTGATCACGAAGTAGTGACCCTGGGCGTAGAGGTTTGCGTAGTTGGCCCCAAAGCAGTGATCGTGAACTTTCGTAGCCAGTACCGAGGGCAAGCCATCGGCGATGGCTTCGGCGACAAATTCGCCATCGTCATAGCCCGAGTCGGCGTCAAACTTGAAGACACCCACCCGATCGGCGTAGAAACAGGCGCGAATTTCTTGGCAAGCGGTGCTAAAAATGGTCGGCAGATCCAGGGATTGGCGAATGCGCTGGCTGATTTCTCGCAGCAGGGTTTCTCGCGCCGCCTGCTGGCGAACGATGTGCTCGGCCCGCTTGCGATCGCGAATATCGACCACCACCGCCAGGTTGCCCACGATCTGACCCGCCTCATCCCGTAGTGTGGAGATGCTAATTTTGATCCAAATCCAGTCGCCGTTTTTGTGGCGATCGCGCTTTTCGTAGTCCAAATTATCGATCTCGCCACGCACAATTCGATCGATCTGAGATTGGTTCTGGGCTAGATCCTCAGGATGGATGACATCGGCGTAGGTGAGCTGCAGCAACTCGTCTTTGGAATAGCCCAGCAGCTGACAATAGTACGGGTTTGCCTCAACAAACCGCCCCGAGGCATCGATTTGGTGGATGCCCGATGCCACCTGATCAAAAATCGCTTGGAAACGAATTTCGCTGGCCCTGAGGGCTTCACTGGCCTGTTTAAAGTCGCGGATATCGACAACAATCGCTAGGTCGGAGATTGCCTGCCCGGCAGCATCGTAAAGAATAGATAGCGTCACCTCGGTCCAGACCCACTCGCCCCCCCTGTCGCGGTAGCGTTTTTGTAAAGTGGTAGACTTCAGCTCCCCGGCAAACAGGCGAGCGATCGCGGCTTGATGAAGATCATCGGGGTGGGTGACAGCTTGAACGGTAAGTTTGAGCTGTTCAGCGCGGGTGTAACCAAACAGGTCGCAGAAATACTGGTTGGCTTCAATAAAACGACCTGAGGCATCGGCCTTGTTAATCCCCACCGC